>DAINQB010000020.1:0-20522 GCA_036743175.1 Bacillota bacterium
GCACATTTCACCAGATTGGACATTACGGGTATCCCTGCTCCCATGGTCCACCAACCGGCAGTTGCAGCTGCTATGGCATCTGCCTTTAGTTTTTTTGAAGAATCCGTATAAACATGAATGGCATTGAGGGCAAACCTTGTTCCCATAAGGGCTGATTTGGTGTAGAATCTGTTCAGATTCTGGCTGCCGGAACCCCATAGAATATACTCAACCTCATTGGTAAAGAAGTGACCTGCAGAAGCTTCCGAAGTTTCATTTGCCAGATGGTTCAGAAGATACTCGTTTATCGCAAGAGAATCAAACATAGAGCCAAGGGAATGTGAAGCACATTTATCAAGGCCTGATAAACCTGCTTCCGCGCTCCTTGTACTTTCACCGCTGGCAGTTACATCAAAACCGGCTTCCTCCTGTTGAATCTTATAAACGAATGACGGGAGTCCGGACATGTCACCAATCTCCACATCTTTTCCCACTCTTTTTTCCAGAACCCTTTTTCCAAGCTCCTCGAAGAAACCTCTTTCATCTTCATCAGTCCCTGCAGTACCTGACTTTATAAAACAAAACGCAATATCGCAGTTGTATCCCGTGATGCCATCCATTATGGAAATCTCTCTGCCGGCACCGTCTCCGTCGATTTCTTCCTCAACGAAAAGGATGACTTCCGAAAGCAGCATTATATTCTCATTTATCTTTTCTTCCATCATGTCAAAGGCCAGGTCCACAGCCTCGTTCTCAACATCCTCTATTACATCAGCAACCATAAGCAGAAGTTCCTTGATATATCCCGGGAAGTCGTTTGAATTGCTGACCTTTTCACTTATCAGTCCTGACAGCAAATTGATGTTTACCTTTTCCTCCAGCATTGTTTTTATATATTCAACGGCCTTTGCATTGGCATCCCTTAGTCCACCTATTATCTCTTCCATACTTTCATGATATATTTCAGCTGCAATCTCCCTCAATGCTCCAAGAGCCTCTTCCTTCAAATTCAATTCACCGACTCTTTCCGACTCGGTTTCCTCAATTGCTTTTGCAAGGGCATCAATTTCAGACTTCAGCTTCCCTATTTCCTCAAATATCCCGGAAAGTCTGTCTGCGCTTTCTTCCAGTCCTTCAAATTCCATTATGCCGTTGATATAGAACTCATAGCCCTCCCCTCCGTTTATAAGATCAGTCAGCATTTCCCCCGCTTCCCTGAACTTCATAACCGCTTCGTCCACTTTCATCTTGAGTCCAATGATTTCAGCTGCACCTCCGAAGCCTTTCAAAATATCAAACCTCTCAAGGAAACCGTTTATTGCATTTTCATAAAAATCATCGGAAGCGACGGATAATATCGCGTTTTTCATAACCTCAGGATCCGCAAGGGGTCCGGAAACTTCAATCTGAACGTCCTCCAGTACAAAATCATATAATCCAGGATTATCAAGGCATCTTTCCACCGTATCCTTGATAATCTGCTTAATCTCGTCTTCCGTAAGATAAAAACCATAGATGCCATATTCCTCCCTCAGAAACGAGGAATACTTGCCAAGAACAGCAAGAGCTGCACAATCAACTGCATCCTCTGCCATATCCCTGCCGGTCAACAAAACAGCGGCATCGGCCAGCACCATACCGGATATGAGCAGTACAGGCAGTATCACAACAAGAAATACCGTGACCACACCTTTTTCATTCAAGGATTTCATCAAGCATAGAGACCTTTCTTTTTACGGAATCAATGAAATATATAATATCCGTCAGTTCCTTCTTCTCCGGTTTCTCATAGGTAATCGTCCTGGCAAGGGCAAGAATCAGCACGACAAGCAGAAGCAGGAACAATGGAAAAACAACAGCTGTTTCTGCGGCAAGGGTTCCTCTGTCATTCATAAGAGCCACCTTCCATTATTTGTCATTTAATTGTAAAGTGTTTATCCGGAAAAGTCATTAAACCAGGAATTAAATCGGAGTGAATTTTTATACTGACAGTTAAGTTGAAATCTTAACAACGCTAAATCTGCCGGTGACCTCATCCATGGCCGAATAGTCGAACAGGCATGTGCTTTTTTCAAAAAGACTGAAAACAGCAATTGTACAGGTTTTATAAAGTTCCTTGGGAGTACCTCCCCCGGCACTTCTCAGGATATCGAATGACTCTTCCTTCCCAAGGATTTTACCTCCGAGGAAAGGCGGAAGAACCTTTGTCCTGAATGAAGACAGATAATCATAACCCAGGATATCCAGTGCCATGGGATCGTTCCTTGAGTATTGTGAAAGCATAAGGTACTTGCCGTCCCTTGAAACCCCGGCTCCGGATGGTATGAACTTTTCATATTGCTGTGAAAGCTCCCTGAAGGTTTTGAAGATATCATCTGTCTTCGAAAGGATGTATTTGAAATATTCAGTGAAATGTCCGCTGTTGTAGAAGGTCTCAAGAAACCTCGAAACACTTCTAAGCTCCTCTATTTCATGATAATCCATCGCATCACTCACCAGAACCTCATACGGAGGACCCTGGGTGTATCTGTACCCCTTGATATCCCTTGCCCTCGTTCCTTTGAGAAGTTTCAAAAATCCCATCTGCAGCTTATGGGGAAGCACAGAAATGGTCGCATTGAAGGATTTTGAAAACGATTTAATGCTGTCTCCCGGCAGACCGGCAATCAGGTCTATATGCACATGCATGTTTCCCATTCCCACTATACGGCCGAGATTATAGAGTGCTGCAGCTGAATCCTGAGGCCTGCCTGAAAATTCAAGGACATTCACATCCGTCGACTGAATACCGGCTTCAATCTGGACTCTTCCGGCAGGCATTTGACTAAGCGCCAGAATCATTTCTTCGTTCATCATGCCGGGATATATTTCAAGGTGAAAGCATGTCCCTGTATCAAGTCTCCCTATGAATTCAAGCAATTCGACAGCCCTTGCAGGATTGGAATTGAAGGACCGGTCAGTGAACTTTATAACCTTCGGTTCATATTCAATGATCTTCAGGATCTCAGACCTGACCCGTTCCATGTCCAGGTATCTTACACCTTTTGTTGCAGAGGACAGGCAGTATATGCAATTGAAAGGACATCCCCTTGAAGATTCATAATAAAGGAGTTTTCCCCTTTCCCTTTCCATCATATACGGTGTGAATGGAAAAGGTATGGCAGACAAATTTTCTGTGACGGCATACCCTGTATCAACTGCATTTTCCCCGTCAAAATAGTATAAGCCCGGTATTGCCTTATATACCCCATTCTTTATTCCCCTCACTGCTTCAGCAATTACGGTTTCTCCCTCCCCACGGACTATGAGATGTGCACCGCTTTTTTCCATGACTTCAGAAGGTTCAAAGGAAACCTCAGGTCCTCCCAGCATGATTCTGATTCCTGCATCTATGGTTCTGATGGCACTGCATAATTCCCGGACAAGGGAAATGTTCCAAATATAGCAGGAAAAGCAGACTATAGCGGGGCTTGATTTCAATATAGAGGCAAGAATGTCATGAAAATCCTCATTTATACTATGGGAAAGCACATCGGATTCCATTCCCTCTTTTTGCAGGATTTCATGCAGATAATATACCGCAGTATTTGATTGAATGTATTTTGAGTTCAGGGAAACCAGAACAAGCCTGTCAGAGTATGGCATATCTAAGAGGCAGCAGGAGAAGAACCGACCAGACTATACTCATTATTACGGCAATTACACAAAACACAAGACCGGTTATTGCAAGGGGCCTTGCATTGTAGGATTCATCCTTTTGCGTAAGGGAAACCACTCCAAGAACTATTCCTATGATAGCAGGAATGAGTCCGACATAGTTGCAAAAAGGAACTATTGAAATCAAAACGGATAATATTCCAAGTATCAGTGCAGTCAGTCCCAACGCTTTTCTCCTTCAGAAGTTCATTGACAAGAACATTATAACATATATTGTGACAGCAATTACCAGTATCAGGTGATAAATGACATCAATGAATGCAAAGATTTCCACTGTCCTTGCCCTCAGTGATCCGATTGAAATTACAAGTATCGTCCTAAGGGCCGTTTCCGTAAGGAGCAGCAGGAAAGCAACCATTGATATTATGCTGGCACTTCCCATATCCAGACTGTACAGGCTTCCGAATCCCCTTGTTATTCCGCAGAACGGGCAATCATGACCTGTAATCCTGAGAAAGGGGCACACCCATAGCCCGGGTAGAAGTTTTTCAATGAGCGGGGATATCAGGGGAAGCAGGAACAGGTACAGGCACATTGCCAGTATGACAATGGATATTATCCTGTAAACCCTCACGAATCTTATACTCTTCATGCACACATTATATCAAAATGACAATGCCTGATGCATATAAGTATCTGTTATACTGTTCTGGTATAAAAGATAACAAGGGGTTTCAAATGGATATCCAAAACAGAATCGAGATGTTCCTGGACATGGAACTGATTGAATCAATGGAAGGATGCAGTCTCCGGCTCAATCCTCCTGTTAGAAAAGAAAAGGTAATAACATTTGACAAACCATGGGAAAGTCCTACTTCAGGTTATGTCACGATAATACCCGGTGGTCCCGGTTATATGATGTATTACCGCGGTGCCTCAAGGCAGGTCGATGGAAAATCCGATGAAGTTACCTGTCTGGCATACAGCACAGATGGAGTCAATTTCACAAGACCGGACCTTGGATTGTTTGAGTATGATGGTATCAGGAAGAACAATATAATACTGAAAAGTGTTCCTGAGTGTCATAATTTCACTCCTTTCATTGATACAAACCTCCGTTCAGATATTAGATACAGAGCTGTCGGTGGTCATGAAAGAATCGATGATTACCATGCAAAACTGTACGGTCTTGTATCTGAAGACGGAATAAAGTGGCAAAGGATGTCCGAGGAGCCCATCCTGACAGATGGTATGTTTGATTCACAGAATTTAGTTTTCTTCGATAAAAACATAGACAGATACAGATGCTATTACAGGTATTTTGACAAACAGGACAAAGAAGATGCCGGCCCATATGAGGGCATACGCTCCATAAGGAGTTCGGTCTCAAGGGATATGATCCAATGGGAACCGGGAATCGACAATTCATATGACGTAACGTACAAGGAAGAATTCTATACAAATGCAACCACTGTATGTCCCGGTGCCGAACACATTTACATGTCATTCCCCAAGCGTTTCATGGCAGATCGCAAAAGGGATTTCTACACCGATTCCCCCGGGGTATCTGATGCAGTTTTCATGACAAGCAGAAACGGAACTTACTGGAACCGAACCTTCAGGGAAGCGTGGGTCAGACCCGGTACGGACAGGAAGAACTGGGTCAACCGCAACAACATGCCTGCCCTTGGAATAATAGAAACATCACCCCTGGAATTTTCCATGTACATAAGCGAAAACTACAGGAACGAATCAAACGGAATCAGGCGTCTGTCCATAAGGAAACATGGATTTTCCTCCGTACATGCAGACTTTGGGGAAGGAATCATGATTACCAAACCCTTCATATACAGTGGTACATCACTTGAAATCAATTACTCGACATCTGCAGCCGGGAGCATAATTGTTGAGATGCTTGACGCAGACATGAATCATGTTTGTTCATCAGATGTAATATATGGAGATGAAATATTTGAAAAGGTTGATCTGGGTGAGTATCCGGGGAGTTATGAGGGAAAGCCTGTTAGGCTTGGATTCAGACTAAAGGATGCAGACCTGTATGCAATCAGATTTACGGAGAATAAGATATGAAACTTGAACTGGCTTTACTTGAAGAGTCTTACAAACATGCTCTGCCGGGAAACTTCCCGTCAGGCAGGGAATCATTGAAACTGAGCAGCGTAAAAAACAGCTTCACCGCATTCCAGGCTGTTCTGCAATCAGATGAGGCCTTTGATATATGCCTTACTGATGCCGCTTCCTTCTCAATATATCCTAAAAACAAACAGCTTCGTGTGTCCTCGGAGTTCACCGGAATAGGAGAAGTTCAGGTCAGTTTTGTAAACCCCGTTGAAGACGATGACGGAATCCTTCGCTGGGACTGCATTGAAAACGGTGACTATTACCATGTCGGAGCAAAACAGCCCTGCAATCTATGGTGTGAGACCGCTGTTCCCGCCGATACTCCCGCAGGAACTTATGATGGTGTCTTCAGAGTATACTCCCATGTGATGTTTGAAACTGAGAAACTCGTCCATGAAGAAAAGATGAAACTTACCGTTCATGACCTGACACTCCCCTCTCCCGCACAATACCGGATGCACCTTGATTTATGGCAGCATCTTTCAAACATCTCAAGAAAGCACGATGTCAGACTCTTTTCCGAAGAACACTTCAGTGTTTTGGAAAACTATGTCGCATCCCTTGCAGGACTTGGCCAGAAGAACATAACGGTAATCGCAACCGAAATACCATGGTCCGGCCAGAGGACATTCAATGACCTGGATGAACCAACAGACCTTTTTGAATACTCATATATCAGGACATACAGGAACAAGGACGGCTCATTTACATATGACTATACTGCAATGGACCGTTACATATCACTTTGCATGAAGCATGGCATAAAGGATAGGATTGAAGTCTTCGGCCTCTGCGGAATATGGATGACTGAAGAAAACGGATACGGAAAAGTGGCTGCTGATTTTCCTGATGGTGTGAGAATCAGATACCTTGACACAGAGACAGGATGCCATGGATACATGGACAGTGAGACGCAGATCAGGAATTTTATCAGGGAACTCTACAAACACTTCACAGACAAGGGCTGGCTTGATTTGGTCCGTATTACCGCTGACGAACCCGCCGACCTTGAAATATACAGAAAAACCATAAAGCTGATTCTCGAGGAAGCTCCGGACTTCAGATTTTCAATTGCGATAAACAAGGCTGAATTCACCACTGAATTCGACTCTGTCATGAGTGATGCAACACCTTCACTCAAGTGCCTTGCACAGGATTATGATTTCATCAGACAGAATTTACTGAACAGGGAGGACAAGATGGTCAGCTGGTACGTATGCTGCCGTCCCCATTTCCCCAATACATTCCTGAAGTCCCATCTTCTGGAAAGCCGGCTTATATGTATTCTGACCCACTATCTGGGACTTTCAGGATTCCTTCGCTGGAATTATACAGTCTGGCCGGAAAATCCAAGGAAGCGCCTGGTCTTCAGGTCCCCTGACTGGCTTGCCGGAGACATGAACTTCGTGTATCCGGGAAATGACGGAAGACCTCTTCTCAGCCTGAGATACAAGGCTCTTCTAAGAGGAATAGAGGATTTTGAACTTCTTTGCATGGCGGATGATTCTTCAGTCTCTTCAAGGGATTTTGTTTGGGAGAATATTCTAAGGAAAACAACTCTTAAGGAGTTATCTGATTCAGGCTACGATGAATCCTGCCCTGACCGCCCCTTCAGCCTGCAGCCTGAGGACTACGAAAACTTACGGGAACTTATTCTCAATCAAATGTTTGATTAGTTGCCCGTTCAATGGTATAATCGGGCTCAGAATTGATGCAATGAAGGGGAAGAGTAGGTGGCCCCGGCACACAAGAGAGTTTCCGTCACCGGCTGAGAGCGGATTCTGTGCCTGACCAGTGAAGTGCATCCCGGAGCATAACGGCCAAATACCGTTACGGTGTCCGCACCGTTATCAAAGTGAGTTAAACCAAGAGTGGAACCGCGCATGCCGCCTCTTTACATATGTATGAGGCGTTTTTTATTGAAAGGGAGGATTTATGAAGCTATACAATTCTGCAACGAGACAAAAAGAGGAATTCATTCCAATAGAGGAAAACAAAGTCAGGATGTACAACTGCGGACCTACCGTATACAACTACTTCCATATAGGAAATGCAAGGAATTTCGTCGTCTTCGATACACTGAGAAGATATCTGCTGTACCGGGGATATGAAGTCAAGTTCGTGCAGAACTTCACCGACATTGACGACCGTATGATTACACAGTCCATAGCAGAGAATATTACGGTTCGTGAGCTGGCTGAAAAGAACATTGAGGAATACTTCATCGACGCCAGGGGGCTTGCAATCAGGGAGGCTGATGTTCATCCCAAGGCAACTGAAAACATAGGTGAAATAATCAAGCTGATCAAATCAATAGAATCAAAGGGATTTGCCTATGAACTGGACGGGGACGTCTATTTTGACACGGGAGCTTATGAAGGCTATGGAAAACTTTCAGGCCATAACCTTGAGGACCTGGAGGCAGGTGCCAGGGTTAGTGCCGATTCAAGGAAAAGGAATCCTGCTGACTTTGCGCTCTGGAAGGCTGAAAAACCAGGGGAACCGTCATGGGGCAGCCCATGGGGCAAGGGACGACCGGGCTGGCACATAGAGTGCTCGGCAATGTCCATGAAATACCTGGGTGAAACCATTGACATACACAGCGGCGGGCAGGACCTGCTGTTCCCCCATCACGAAAACGAAGTAGCACAAAGTGAAGCCGCAACAGGCAAACCTTTTGCAAAATACTGGCTGCACAACGGATTCATCAACGTGGACAATGAAAAAATGTCAAAGTCCCTCGGGAACTTTTTTACAGTAAGGGATGTTGTACAGCATTACAGCTACGAGGAAATACGTTTCTTCCTTCTGTCTGCCCAGTACAGAAGCCCTGTGAATTTCTCAGACAAGCTCATGGAGCAGTCCAGGAACGGACTTGCAAGGATGTATGAAACACTGGCGAATCTGGCTCATATAAAAAGCACTTCAAAGAATGTCTCTTCCCTGGAAGAGAAAAAAGCGGTCGCTGGTCTTTCGGTTTTCAGGGATAACTTCATTGACCATATGGATGATGACCTTAATACAGCCGATGCAATTGCAGATATATTCGACCTTGTCAGAAACATCAACCTGCTGATTTCTTCAGATACGCTTGTGTCTGCTGATGCCGCCGGTACAGCTTCTTCGCTCATAAGGGAGCTTGGAGATGTCCTTGGAATTCTGCAAAGGGAACTTGAGGTAGAGCTCACGGATGAAATGAAGGCTCTTATAAATGAGAGGATTGATGCAAGAGCCAGGAAGGATTTCCAAAAATCCGATGAGCTAAGGGACAAACTTAAATCCCTGGGAGTGCTCATCGAAGACACCAAGGACGGTTACAAAGTCAAATACATATAGGGGTTATTATGAAAACAGCAATTTGCCAGCCTCCGTATCCCGGGAACTATCCGGAAACACTGTCTGTCATGGAGACCATGACGGATTATATAAGGAACAGTGAGCCCGGAACAGATCTCGTTGTTCTTCCTGAATACTCAAACTGCCCGGGAATGAACGACATGGGTGAAATGATGGATCACTGCCGTATTCACACACTGGACTTCGTTGAGACCCTTAAAGTTGAAGCCTCAGTGAAATCAGTTGCACTTGCCTTGAACATTTTGGCTGAAGAAGACGGCAAATGGTATAACAGATCACTGTTCATCGACAAAGACGGAACGGAACTATGCAGATACGACAAAACCCATCTGGCTCAACCGGAGATAAATCCCATGGGACTGACTGCAGGCAATGAAATAAAGTCATTTGAGTTCATGGGAGCCAGGATTGTATTTGCAGTTTGCTTCGAACTCTATTTCCCCGGATTCTTCGAAGCACTTTCAAAAGAATCTCCTGACCTCATAATCAGCCCGAGTTACCAGCGGTCTGAGGATTCTGATGTTCTCCTGAAACAGGCAATGGGTCGTTCACTGGACAGCGGAGCATGGCTTTTACGGTCATCCTACTCCATGGGTTCTGAATCAACCAAAGGTGGTTCATCATACCTTGTCAGTCCCAATGGTGAGGTCATTTTTGATGCCTGTCAGAAGACTGGGATGTTCCGGGTTGAATTCAATCCCATGGAAAAAAGAATGCGCCCCCTTGCCCATGGACTTTCCAGGATATCTTCAAGGGAGATAATAGAAAAATTCAGAAGACCTGAATTATACAGGCAGGGAGGTCCTTCCTTAATATCCGCAGATACCGGATATCCAAGGGTATGTGCCCACCGCGGAGCAAGCGGACTGGTACCTGAAAACACACTTCCGGCCTTCATGACAGCCCTGGCACTGGGAGCCGATGAAATTGAATTTGATGTCAGGCTGACAAAGGACAACAGGATGATAGTATGCCACGACAATACCGTGGACAGGGTAAGCGATGGCTCCGGAAACGTCTCCGACCTGACCTTTGATGAAATCAGAAGGCTGAATGCGGGACATTACATGGGATGGAAGAACATTTCATTTCCCACGCCTGAAGAAATATTCAAACTTCTTGGCAGACAGATCATCTTCAATATCCATGTATATGAAACAGGTCCCGACGGTATTGTGGTTGATGAACTCAGGGAACTTATTTCAAAATATGAAATGAAGGACCATGTATATTTTGCAGCACAGGAAAGGGAGATGAAGGTCTGTCTTGAGAAAGCTCCGGGCATCAGAAGATGCATGCTTGAGTGCTTTGAAAAAGACAGGGATATTGTCGATATGGCCCTCTTATACAAGTGCCAGTCAGTCCAGCATTTCTATACAGTTTATTCAAAAGAAATCGTCAAAAAAGCAGCAGAACACAATATTTCAAGCAATCTCTTCTTTGAGGACAACCCTGACAAGGTTGATGAAAGGCTCAGGGATGGCATAGATACAATACTTACGAATTATCCTGACAGGATTCTGCCTCTTGTTCACCGCAGATGACATCTTCTTCAATCACCTTCCGCGACTTGAACGAATAAACAAAAACCGACACAATCAAAATGATATATGATACCAGAATCACAAGGGAGGACAGCCTGTACAATGCGTCCTCCTTTGGTATGTGGATGACGGCAAGAACCTGTGCAACGTTTATGAACAAAGCGGTGGTCACCAGTCCATAAAGAAAAAGCAATTCGCTTCTCTTTTGATATATGAAACCTATCAGTAGTATTACCATTACAGGAAAGAGATATCGTTCATGCATTTTATGTCCCAGTGCATAGATGCCCGTCATGAGCAATGCCGTAAGAATGAATATATCACTTCTCTTCCTGTTGATGAAGGACAGCAAAAAGTATACAAAAACCGAAAACACAAGACCGGCCATTCCCAGGACTGACAGTTTCACCCCCAGAAACGTATTCTCAATTGGCTGCCAGTTGAACTTCAATAAACCGAAAAGGTTTGCAGCATTCAAGGTGGCATAGGGATAGCTGTTTATTGTACCCATGTACTTGTCAATTATCCAGGTCCATTCCTTTCCGATTGAAAAAGGAAGCACTGCCAGTACAAAGAGTGCAGCTCCTCCTGTGAATCCAAATAAGAACGTCCGAAGCCCCTTTCGAATTCCATCCTCAGACAGATGTTTGATAAATACAACTGCCAGAACCGGCCCGAAGAAGAGCATCTGGGGTTTTAGTAAAAGGCCTGCGACAAATACAAGCGCAGCTGTCGCTATTCTCTTTTTGTAAAGAAGAATCAAATATCCTGCGATGGCAATGGTAAGTATTGAATCTATCTGGCCCCATGCAGCGGAGTTCAGGATTGTCAGGGGATTGATCGCATAAAGGACAGCCAGCAGCAGTCCCAGTTTTATATTGTTCTCTTTCTTTCCAAGGGCATACAGCATCCAGGCCATTCCAAGGTCTGCTATGATTGCAGGAATCTTCAGAATCAGATTATACAAAGGGGTGTAGCTTTCGATGCCAAGCAGATTCCCTATGTTTCCAAGTACATGCAATATATAAAGATATCCCGGAGGATAGTCCAGGAATGAAGTGTTTTCATAGACACTGAACAGTCCTTTGCCTGCGGCTGCCTGGGACCAGGCCGTCCAGCATGACATATCTGCGGGATAACCCGGAACCGCAAGACCTATCAGAACCCGCAGAACCAACCCCGCCGTGATGACAACAGCCATGATTATGACTGCTCTTTTACCGGAGTCAGTAAATGGATTCAGCTCCTGCTTTTCAGATTCAACCATTGCAAACAATATATATGCTGCATATACGCCGGCAACAAGCAGAATGAGCTGACTGAAGTCGGCTCCTCCGTCCCCCGAAGGAAGCAGGAAAATACCTGCTGTCACCAGGAGCAGAAAGAAAACCATCAATATAAGCCATATGGATTTTTTAACTGATATGACTCTCATATAACCTCCGACCAGTGTCCACTAAATACTATCACTCATGCCTGCACCTGGCAACCAAGCTATTTTTCTTCCTTTGCCCTTTTCTATTGATTTGGCATATGGCTTGTGGTAGTTTATGACAGAGGAGATTTGACATGCTTGTACAATTACTAGAGAAAGCCGGGGGCTCTCTCCCCGCAACCTATCAACCTTTTCCGCCTTTGTCCGACCGCAGTCATTGGGACAAAGTGTCTTCTGAATTGTCGACCAAATATATAAAGGCCGCAGAAGAATATCTCACCTTTGATTTTCCTGTTCTAAAGGCAACTGACTTCATGGAATATCACCGCACAGGAAACAGAACAGGTTACCAAAATCTCTATGGGCACAGGCGTCATGCATTGAATATTGCAATGCTGGCGGAATTGTTTGAAAACAAGGGTCGTTTCATAGACCTTATGATTGACATGGTTTGGTTGCTTTGTGAACAGACTACATGGATAATTCCGGCCCATAACAAGGTTGCCGGTTATCAGCATCAATGCAGACCGCTTCCCGACTATGACAGACCCATAGTAGCCCTGATGTCCGCGGATGTTGCCGCATCACTGGCTCTGGCATATTACTTCTTCAAGGACAGCTTTGACATGGTTTCACCCCAGATCAGCGAAAGGATAAAAAGTGAGCTGCATAGGAGAATACTGAAACCTTACAGGGATCATACAGACTACTGGTGGATGGGATTTCTCCACGAGGCGAAGGAACAGCTCAACAACTGGAACCCCTGGATTAACTCCAATGTCCTGATGGTTCTTCTTCTCATTGAGGACAACCGGGAGGAACGGCTCTACCAGCTTCGCAAGCTTACCGAAAGCCTTGACAGGTACATAGACTCATATCCCGAAGACGGCGGATGTGACGAAGGTCCCGGTTATTGGGGTCGCGCCGGCGCATCATGCTTTGAATGTCTTGACCTCCTGTATGATTTTTCCGGAGGCAGCATAGACATCTATGGGGAATCCAAGATTGTAAATATGTCAAAATATATTTACCGGGCTCACATAGTCGGTCCTTACTTTGTGAATTTTGCTGATGCAGGTCCCAGGGCTACGGCATCTCCTTCCCTGATATATCGCTTTGCCCGGTTTGTAAAGGATGAAACCGGCATGGCATTCGGTGCCCATCTATACAAAACCATAGATGACAATACAACACTTGGTCGCTTCGGGATTATCAGACCACTGCACGAGGCCGGAACCAGGGATGAGATTCTCTCATACTCCGGGGAATATGTCCCGGAAAAAGCATCCTTCCTTCCTGACATTGAGGTTGCCTTCCTGCGGACAGACAGCAGCAGCGGTGAGCTTTATACAGCAGTAAAAGGAGGCAATAACTTTGAAAACCACAATCACAACGATATCGGTAACTTCATAATATATGGAGCCGGCAAACCTTTTATTGTGGATGTAGGAGCCAAGGAATATACGAGAAAAACCTTCAGTTCAGAAAGGTATGAAATCTGGAACAATAACTCAAGATGGCACAATGTTCCTGAGGTAAATGACCTTGAACAAATCAACGGACGTGATTACAGGGCATCGGATGTTTCTTTCACAAATGAAGGAAACATTTCTCGGTTTTCAGCGGACATCCAGAAGGCTTATCCCGTCGATTCCGGTATTACAAAGTGGAGACGTTCTGTCACCATGGACCATGAAAAGGCAGAGGTGGTTGTATCCGATGACTTCGAACTTGAAATGCCTTCTTCTGACATAAGACTTAACCTTATTACCTGCCCAATACCCAGGATCAATGGCAATCATATAGTCATGGCAAATGATGGTACAACCATGGAAATCATATTCCCTGAGGATTTCGATGCGGAATTCGAGACAATACAGCTTGATGACACCAGCCTGAAAAGTAGCTGGGGTGAAGTATTGTACAGACTAACAATATATAATAAGAAAGAAATGAAAAAAGGAAACTGCAGCATTGTCTGCAGATTAATTGAGGGGGTTTGAAAATGAAAAGCCATTACAGAAAATTATTGGAATATGCAGACAGAGGTGTGGAAAACACCTTGAAACGTCAGTGTCTTGATGTCATGAGTCCCGAGTTCGGAGGATTCCCTGAGATGAGAAAAGGATTCACCGAGCACTCAGCTGGTATCGGCAATGCCGTAAGCCTGGCAGTTCTCTACTATAACGAGGACTCAAGGTACCATCGTGATGAGAGGCTTCTGCTGGCTGCAAACCGTGCAGCTGACTTCACCCTCTCAAAACAGCATGAGGACGGAACCATAGACTTGGTTGAAACCAACATTCACTGTGCAGCCACCATGGGTTTCACTCTTCAGAACGTCGTACCGGGATATCGTGTAATCAAGAAATACAACCAACATACTCCCGGCGAGGATGAACTCCAGGAAAAGATACTGAGATACATTACAAAAGGTGCCGATGGTATGGTAACCGGTGGTTTCCACACCCCCAACCACCGTTGGGTAATAGCCTCTGCCCTGGCACTTTGCTACAACGAGATCGGCAGGCAGGATCTGCTTGATGAAATCGACCTGTATCTGAATGAAGGAATTGACTGTAACCCGCAGGGTGAATGGACGGAGAGGTCGGCAGGCATATACAACAAGGTCAACAACGACGGAATGATAATCATGGCTGAGGAACTTGGCAAATGGGAACTTCTTGAACATGCAAGAAGAAACCTCTTCATGATGTTCAATTACCTGGAGCCTGATGATACCATCTTCACAATGAATTCCCACAGACAGGACATCGGACAGAAAATGTATCCCATGAAATATTATGAGAATTTCCTCATGACCGCACATTATCTGAAGGATCCGCATCTTGCATACATGGCTGATTATCTGTTCAGGATGGTCAATGATTATGAAGGTGATACAGGCCCGCTTGGAGCAGGCAATATTCCAAAGTGCATTTCAAGATACATGCTCCATGATTTCCTGAGGGAAAATGAACTTGAAAAGGAAAAGTATGACTGGACTGATTATGAAGTATTCTATGACCTTTCCAATATCGTAAGGCGCAGGAATGGTGATGCCATAACCACAATCATAGGCGACAGTCCCATGTTCATGAAGTTCCAAAAAGGCCTCAACCAGGTTTTCATCAGATTTGCAGCATCATTCTTTGGTACAGAAGGCAGGTTTACCCCTGACTCCCTCGTGAAAATTGATGGAGGGTACAGACTGCATTACAGAAGTGACTGGGGTTATGTGCGTCCCCTTGGCAAACCTGACAGACCGACAAAAAACGGACATACAAACATTGAACACAGGGAAAGAGCCAATATGCAGGTCTTTGAAGTCAACATCGACATTCTTCCCTTTGATGACGGGGTAAGGGTTGACATCGATTCGATGGGTGTTGAAGGATTGCCCTGCAAGCTTGAGATGATATATGAACCCGGTGGCTTCTTTGACTGCGACCAGACTGAATTCAAAGCTTCAGGCGGCCAGCATATCATGGTACGCTACGGCAAGTATGACTATATCAAAGGCAATGACACAATAAGGGTTGAAGGTGCCTTCGGAAACACCAATTATCATAATGAACTGAGAGGTTCATATCCCGAGGTACCCGATGCCTTCACTGTGTATTTCACAGACTGGTCGCCTACAAAGCGAACCGTGATATTCAAGGGCTTATAAAACAAAAGGACGCAGCTGCGTCCTTTCTTTTTGATAAAATTTAACTAAGCTTTTGCAGGCTCTATGTTTATCTTCTTCCCTTTTATCTGTGAGTTCTTCATCACCTCAAGTACCTCCCTCGCATTTTCACGGGGTACTTCTACAAAGGTGAATTTATCATATATATCGATGGAACCTATGAGTTTCCCATGGATTCCCGTCTCACCTGCTATGGCACCGACAATATCTCCGGGCCTTACTTTCTTGTCTCTTCCTATATTGATGAAAAGTCTTACCATTCCCGGTTCGGCACCTGAGTTGTCAAAATCTGAATCCAGAATTTCATCAGTGATAACGTCACTGCTTCCCATGGCCATTTTCACCAGTGCTGCAGCGATATCAACCGATGAGTAATCCTCCTCCATCAGCCTGTCAATCACTTTCATATGCTTTTCAAGTCCACCCTCATCCAATATTTCCCTGAGCTGTTCGGCAAATTTGGTATTCTTTGTTTCCTCTACATCACTGTCCGTGGGTACTTTCATGAACTTTATCTTTGCATTTGTAAAGCTCTGTATGTCCTCAAGTTCCCTGAGCTGCTTTCTTCCGGTGATGAATGTGAAGGATTTTCCGGTTCTTCCTGCCCTGCCGGTCCTTCCGATTCTGTGAACATAGTATTCCTCATCCTGCGGAACATCATAGTTGAAAACTGCTTCTATTTCGTCTACATCAATTCCCCTTGCTGCAACATCGGTGGCGACAAGTATGTCAATCCTGCAATCCCTGAAAGCATTCATGACCTTGGTTCTGGCAGGTTGCCTCATGTCCCCATGTAGGCCATCGACCAGATAACCCCGCTGCTGCATCTGACCCACCAGTTCATCAACCATTCTCTTTGTATTGCAGAAGACCAGGGATAATCTGGGGTCATATACATCAATAAGCCTGCACAAGGATTCCAGTTTTCTGGTTCTTGGTACTTCGCAATAATACTGCTCAATGCCGGGCACCGTAAGTTTATGATGTACTACCTTTACGAACTCCGGATTATTCTGATACTGATGTGTTATAGCAAGTATCGGTTTTGACATCGTTGCTGAAAAAAGCACTGTCTGGCGTTCCGTGGGAACATCATTGAGAATAATCTCTATGTCCTCCCTGAATCCCATGTTAAGCATTTCATCGGCTTCATCAAGAACAAGCATTCTTAACTCGTCAAACCTGAGAGTCCTTCTTCTCATGTGGTCCATCACCCTTCCGGGGGTTCCTATTATAATCTGCGCTCCCTGTTTGAGTGCCTTTATCTGTCTGTCTATGGGCTGTCCGCCGTAAATGGGAATGACCTTGATGCCATCGATATATTTGGTAAGTCTTCTGATTTCCCCCGATGCCTGTATTGCAAGCTCCCTTGTGGGACAAAGAACCAGCACCTGCGGCATCCTGTTGTCTGCATCAATCATTTCAATTGCAGGTATGCCGAATGCTATTGTCTTTCCCGTTCCGGTTTCTGAGTGACCCGTAACGTCACGTCCGCTCATAATGAGAGGTATGCTTGCAGTCTGTATTGCAGTAGCTTCCTCAAAACCCATGTCTTCTATTGCCCGCAGTATCGGGCCGGATAATTCCATATCCGTGAATTTAATTTTTTCCATTTCGTTCCTTTATTCTTTTTTGCCTGCTTGTTATATATAGATAAGATGAATTATTTGCATATTACAATTAGCCTTGCCTATAATAGCACAAGTTGTGTAAAATGCAAGGATTATATTTTATTTACATGGATTTCCAATCAGCTATTCTTTTATATGCCTCTTTTATATCATTGACAATGTAATCCGGTCCTACGGTTTCAAGTTCCTTCACACTGAACGAAGTTGTTATTCCTATTACGGACATTCCTGCTGCCTTTGCCGCCATTATTCCGCTTTTTGCATCCTCTACAACCATGCAGTTTTCCGGAATGATGCCTATCAGTAGGGCGGCTTTTTGGAATATCTCAGGATCCGGTTTCTTTTTTTCAACATCACTTCCCGTGACAAGTGCATCAAAGAAATCAACATCAAGTCCGATGCATGCCAGATTTGTCCTGACCTTTATCAAATCAGCAGCCGATGCAACGGCAACCTTAAGCCCCAGGTTTCTTACTTTCAGAAGAACTTCCTTTACTCCGTCAAAGACCTCAACAAGCTCCCTTGCCCTTTCGACGTATAGCATATATGCATAGTCCTTCATTTCCGTAGTATATTCAAGACCGTACTTTCCGGCGACCCCTCCGATGAAGGCATCTTCACCCATCCCTGTGAATTCCACGAAATCACTCTTCGTCGGGTTTATCCCAAAACGTCTGAGAGATTCAATTGCCGTTGTTTTCATTGCATCTTCCGAATGGACAAGAACCCCGTCCATATCAAATATTACTGCCTTTTGATTCATTGTTGATTATTCTCCGTCAATAAGTTCCTTTGTATATGATGGGCTTGAATCCCAGATTATCCATGAATCATACCCGGCATCATATACCGCCTGCATCTGAAGCTGGAATTTCTCTGCATCATACTCCGCCCAATATCCATTTGGCAGATATGAGGCTGTGAACCCCTGGATATATGGTCTCATGGTTGCCTTGAAATTCTCTATCTTATTCATCTTTGATGTAGCCAGTGCCAGGGTGTCATAAACAACTCCATACGGGTCAAGGTCGGGTTTTTCATAAAGTGTACCGTTTATCATTGAGCCAACCCCATTGCCCATGGTTGAGTTGGATGAATTTGCATAATGGGAAGGATAAATCATTGGAGATATTACATCAACATTTTGACTGAATACGGATAGTGACTGACCTATACCTCCTGCATCATAGCTTTCAATACATGTTATTCCGAATATATCAGCTGATAAAATGTATTCCGAAAGTTCCGTTGATGCATAATTGATGAATCTCTCTACATAGAATTCCCTGGGTTCCGTAAGGTAACTGTAATCTATGCCATGTCCGTTGCCCGGAAATCTGATGTAATCAAACTGAACTTCGTCAAATCCTTTTTCAAGGACCTCACGGGCTATTTCAACAATGTATTCACCGGCAGCAACATTTGAAATATCCATCCAGGTGGTTGAACCGCTGTTTGTAATTTCCCTGTAGTTTGTCCCGTCGGTTTTCTTCAGAGCCCAGTCGGAATTGAACTCACCCATGACATCATCCTTGAAACATACAATCCTGGCAATTGCATAAATGCCGTTTGCATGGAGTTCATCGGTCAAGGCCTTAACATTGAATGCCGGTGCAATGGCTCCTGCAGCCTTTGCTGTTTCATTCTGCGAATCATATACCAGGTATCCGGAGTCATTCTTCACATTTATTACAAATGTATTTATCTGGGTTTCCTCGGCAAGTTTCAGCCAGTTGTCGAATCTTGTCCTGTTGGAAATATGGCTTTCGGACAAATATATCCCCCTGACAACCGGTATTTCCTTCAATTCAGGATTCCCCGGAACCATGGAAGGTGTCGGCGTAGGTGATGGTGAAGCCGTTGCCGTAGGTACGGGTGACGGGGTCGGACTCGGTTCTGTGGTTGGTGTTGGGCTTGGACCCGGTGATACCGTGGGTTCTTCAGTAGGTTCAGGAGTTACTGAAGGCGTGGGTGTGGGTTCTGCAGTTACGGTAGGTTCTGCCGAAGGTGAGACCGCCGGAGACGGCGACTCAGAATTCTCTGCACCACCATTTTGGTTGCAGGAAACCAGCAACGCAAGGGACAATAGGACTACCAATAAAATTTTAATTCTTTTCATTTGTAAAACTCCGGTTTCTATATAAGGTTTCCAGTAGATTTTATCTTAAAATTCATATTTTTACCAGTATGGCAACCATGGTTCGGAAAAATCATTTTCAAGACTGACTCTATGTAATCCATATGATATTTGCTATAATCCATCCATGGAGGTTCAATATGCAGTTTGATTTTTCAACGGTACTGTTTGCCTTTGGCCTGACTTTGTTTGCAGGTCTTTCTACGGGGATAGGAAGTGCACTGGCTTTTTTCGCAAAGAAAACCAATACCCGTTTTCTGGCAGTAGCCCTTGGGTTTTCTGCAGGTGTAATGATCTACGTCTCAATGATAGAGATATTCTTCAAGGCCAAGGATTCGCTTCAGGGAGCCATGGGTGAAAGAGCCGGTTACTGGGTAACCGTAGCAGCATTCTTCGGAGGGATGTTTCTTATAGCCCTTATAGACAAACTGGTCCCTGAAATTGAAAACCCCCATGATATGACCAAGGCAGGTGACTCATCAATACTTGAAACACCCGAAGCAAAAAAGAAACTTATGAGAATGGGTGTGCTCACAGCCCTGGCAATCGGTATTCACAATTTTCCAGAGGGACTTGCCACATTTACATCAGCACTCAAGGACCCTTCCTTAGGTATAGCCATTGCAGTAGCAATTGCAATACACAATATTCCCGAAGGAATTGCTGTTTCAATCCCCGTATATTATGCCACCGGAAACAAACGCAAAGCCTTTTGGTTATCTTTCCTATCCGGAATATCCGAACCCGTAGGAGCCCTCATTGGATTTTTGATACTGATGCCCTTCATGAGTGATGTCATGTTCGGAATACTCTTTGCGGCAGTATCAGGCATCATGGTCTTCATTTCCCTTGACGGCCTTCTGCCCGCAGCACGGGAATATGGTGAAGCACATCTTTCCATATATGGTCTTGTATCCGGCATGATAGTCATGGCCATAAGCCTCCTGCT
>DAINQB010000020.1:20622-36504 GCA_036743175.1 Bacillota bacterium
GTATCAGGATAAAATGTAAACTCTGAAAAGTATACTTTTCCTTCCACTGAATAAAGGTCGACCCTGACAAAGGGGAACCCTTTGCTAAGAGCAGCTGCTGTCTTTTTAAGTTCTTCAAAGTTATCGGGCTTTTCAAATTCGATGTCCAGGCCGGGTTTGCCCTTTGTGACATATATCCTGTTCCAATCCATATCATAGGCATTGTATTTTACACCGTCTTTGCTGAACCTGCCGGCACATACGAACAAAACCTCAGGCTTCCCGTCATAACAATAGAATTTATAATCAACAAGTTCTCCCAGTTCTTTGTTTATCAGAAATTTTTCACAAATGACAGCGGGTTCTATGTTTTTATAAGACCACTCCCTGGTGTGGTCGAACCTGTTTATCCTAAGCCACTTTTTCATGGTTTTTACCATTTCATCGATATTTGCATTATTTTTCTTATCGTAGAAAATATTCATGTCACTGCCGTGGTTTGCCTTAATTACACATTTATCCGGAAGGTTATCAAAATCGCGGTAGCCAAGCTCACTCTTAATGAAATAGACTTCGTTAAGTATATGGTCATACCCCAGACTACGGACATAATCCCTGGATTTGATCTTATCGGCCATGACAGTCATAAGTGGATTCCTGTGATGCAGTTTGTACCACTGTATTTTTTCGTCAAAGGTAATCGGATTCTTAAGGTCCGGAAGCTTCCCGTAGGAAGCATAGTACATCAGACTCACAAAAACTCCATCAGGGATCAATCGCTTGATACCTGCCGGAGTTTTCCTTGAGAGCGCCCGAAGTATTTCCGGAATATTCAATTACAATTTCCTTTCCATAAGGTCCGCTTCATAGATTTCATTGGTCCTGGCATCAATCACCATGGTCTTGAATTCCATTCCAATCAAATCCATTTCGTATTCCTGCCGGAATGCAGGAAAAGCCAGTTTTGCATGAACCTTCCTTTCAAGGGGATTGAAGATCCTGAAAACAATACCCTTGCCATCATCCGACATTTTCATGGCGGATATCTCCACTTCACCTTCGACTATATTTACCAATGCTTCCGGCTTGCTTCCGACTCCCGTCGGGAAGAATGAAAGCACCATTGGTCTTTCATTGAATACCATAGCCTCCCTTTCAACACTACCGGCTATTTCAGCTGCATCTCCTGCATTGATTGCGAACTCATAGTCATGCTCCCCCTGGTCAATATATGGTGAAAACCTGTCCTGTGGCATTATATATGCATTTCTGACCGAGAAATCGGATTTACCCGCAGAATAACCCGGGGATCTCATCATTGTAATCCTCAGGTCTCCGTCAACGCAATTGGATCCATAAGTTCCTGTATTTATGACAGACAGAGCTTTGCTCCCGTCTGTTATAAGATTCCATTTATGGGACACCATTTCATCACCATTTGCAAGCAGCTTTTCATGTCCATATGCAGTCTGGCCAATGAATTCAACATTCTCAAGGGTGGTCGGAACTGACATCTTGAGCATTTTCATCTTTTCATTCCAGTAGACCTTTACCTTGGTGACGATTTTGGTTCCCTTTGTCGGAAGATGATAATCAAGGCAGATATACGAATTATTGTATTTCATCACCGCTTCAATTATAGTTCTAACGGGGCCTTCCTCAATCACTCTGACGGATTCAATGTCTCCGTCCAGAATCCCTGAGAATCTGCTTCCCTCACCCGGGGTCATGACTTCAAACTTACCCTCGACATCATTGAAGCTCTTCTCCTTGTGGGCCCATGAATTCTCATCATCCTTTATCACAAGTGGCATAAAGGCGTTTCCCTTTATGAAATCATGTCCTTTGACCGAGTATTTGGTTATTGTGCCTGTCTGTTTTCCTATCCAGACCTCAATATCCTCATTTCTGAACATGAATTTGCCATCAGTTTCCCTCAGCTTTATCGGCGGTTTTCTTTCCACCATTTCTATGCTTACATCAAATCTGCTTATTGAGTTTGCCTTCAGAACTGCCGTGAATACACTCTTCTTCCTCCAGTCAACATTGAAATTGGAAGCTTCATGCTCAACCTGGCTCAGTATTCTTACTCCGTTGAAACGGACAACAGGATTGGCAAAAATCTCCTTGTTCTTGTTCTGGTCAGGCAGTTGGTATTCACATTCAATGGTTTCCTCAATGTCATATGGATGTGGGTTATATACTATTATCGGTATTGTCCCGTCATCAGCTTTTTCCAGGCCGGAACACAGGGCAATGAATGCCCGGGACCTTATTTGTCTCAGCTCCTCTAGGGCATGGCCGGCGAGGTTCATGCTGAATCTTTCAACAGCCGGTATTGAAGATCCCGGAAGGATGTCATGGAACTCTATGAGCATCAGGTCTTCCATTGCCTTTTCAAATTTATCAAATGGGTAATCAATCAATCCGCTGACATGGGCATGTACCGCCATCTTTTCTGTACGATACAACTCATTTTCCAACTGCCTGTGGAGCTGCTTTATTCTTATTTGTGAGGTGTAGCATCCTGTATACCTTGGATTCAGAATTCCTGAATATACCGGAAGTTTTGGATTGGTTCTCTCAAGTTCACTGAAATATTCCTCAGGGGTCGAATGGAGAATATTCCATTCATCAGTATTACCATCCAGTTCCTTGATTTTTTGATAGTCTATCCTTGACGGACCCCCACCATGGTTGCCTATCCCCCAAAGCACCATTCCCACTTCCTTGTCCTTGTGGGATTCCATCCATCCCTTTATCTTCTCATCAGCTTCCCCACGGTGTGATTCATAGGAATTGTATGCCCTGTGCATCCTTATGGTTGACCCACAGAACCCTTCCCACTCAAAGTCATCCCCCGGCAGTTCAAGCATGTCGGGTTCAGGTCTGCAGAACAGATATGATGTGAATCCGGCCTTTTTCATTATTTCAACAAGTCCCCTGGTATGTCCGAAGGCATCGAAATTTATTGCCGTCCTTGGCTCGACACCGAATTTATCCATGAAATATTTTTTCCCATGGAGTATCTGACGCACAAACGATTCTCCTGAAGGCATATTACAGTCAGGCTGCAGATACCACCCTCCCATGATATGCCATTTCCCTGCTGCCACCAGCTTTTGGATACGAACAAAAAGTTCCGGGTCATACTCCTCAACCCATTTGTAGAGCATTGATTCATTGTGGTTGAAAACAAACCCTTCATATTCCTCACAGAAATCAGCAGCAACCCTGAAGGTTGAAAGAGTTTCCGCAAGTCCTTCCTCAAGCTCCCATAGCCATACGGGGTCCAGATGTGCATTACATACAAGGTGCAGGTTCTTCATTGGTCAATCTCCGATAATTTGATATGGTAAATTATATATTCACCGTGGAATAAGTCAACATTGCACATTTGCCGTGATTGCTTTTACGCCCATTGTTTAATATACTCTTAACATAAATCACTTGGAGTAATTATGAAACATTTATTTATAATCAATCCCGCCGCAGGAAAAGGAAATGCAAAGTCATACATACCTGCAATCCACAATCATTTCAAAGGCAAGACCGAGGAATATCATATTGAGATTACAAAGAATCCCGGTCATGCCATGGATCTGGCAAAGCTATATTCCCGGAGGGACAACTACAGGATATATGCCATCGGCGGGGACGGTACCCTTAACGAAGTCCTTAATGGAATGGCCGGAACCCAGAGCTGTCTTGGAGTCCTCCCGGCAGGCTCCGGCAATGATTTCCTGAAATCCATATACCATAGCAAGGACTTCAATGAAATCCTTGAAAAAACCATCAAAGGCGAGGCAAAGCCCATAGACTGCGGACTGATCAACGACAGATACTTCATAAACATAATGTCAGTCGGTCTCGATGCTGAAGTTGCATATTACTCCTCAAAGATAAACAAAAAGCTGCATCTTGCCGGAACACTGTCATATCTCCTTGGCATAGTTGCGGCACTGGTTAAAGGAAAGATAAAATTCCCGCTCAAACTGACTTTTGACAACAACGAGACCATTGAGACTGAAATAGCTCTTACCGCATGTACCAACGGTAAATACTACGGCGGTGGATTCATTCCGGTCCCATACACCGAGTTCAACGACGGCGTCCTCGATATTTGTTATGTAGAGAAAAAAAGTCTGCCGGCAATCCTTTGGCTTATTCCCAAATACATGAAAGGCACCCATGTCAAAATGAAAGGTGTCAACCTGAGACCTATTGAACGAATGAAGATTGAGAGCGAGGAAGAACTCAGAATCAATGTCGAAGGTGAATTAATTTCTGCAAAGGAAGTTGACATACAGGTAAAAAAATCCTTCATCAACTTCATAATACCCGATTCCGGAGAGACGAAATAAGATGAAGTTCGGGTTGGCTAGGGTTTGCATAACACCGGGTTTTCGAACATGCCTGGCCTGCTCACAGCAAAAGGATACATTGTTTGAAAGTGTTCATGACGATATTTTCGTCGGTTGTGCTGTGCTTGATGATGACAACGAAAAACTGATGATACTGTCCTATGACCTCTTGTTCCACTCCCGGGACCTCCATGAATTCGTTTATGAATATTCAATCGGTAAATATGGATTGAAGAATGAAAGCATCCTCATTAATTTCACCCATGACCACAACAGCCCTTCAACCCTCGGATACAACGACTTCAGCGCCAGTGCAGAATATGAAGAGTTGCTTAAGGAAAAAACACTGGAGGCCATTGACACAGCATTTGGATCACTTGAGACAGGGACAATGGAGTATGGCGAAATACCCGGACATTGGGCTATCAACAGAAGAAAGTCTTCTCCTGACGGAATTAAACTTGCCCCCAACCCGGATGGTCCTGTTGACGACAGGATCTATCTTCTGAAACTGACATCTGCCTCGGGCAAAACAAAGGGACTGGTCATAAACTATGCATGCCATCCTGTACACTATCCGGACCCCCTTGCACTGACTTCGGAATATCCCGGATTCCTATGTGAATATATCGAAAATATGATTCCCGGTTGCATACCTTTGTTCATCCAGGGAGCAGGTGCAAATGCCCGGCCTGCAGGAACAGCCGAGGGTGACAGATTCGTCCATCGTTCCTTTTCCCATATCAGTGATATGGCATCGGAAATGGGCAAGGCAATCATTGATTCTTTGAACAGTGGTATTTCGGAAAAGAAGGACCCTGAATTCTTTTCAGCAAGCTTTGAAATCAGAATCCCCACAGAGGATGAAGGCCGCGATTATTTCATTGACCGCAGCAATGATATCTCCCTGAGTGCTCATCTAAGAAGAAATGCCGTTACAATGGTCAGCGACTATGATGGAATTGAAGATGCATTTACTCTGAACCTGGGAATAATGAAACTCTCATCCGACCTTGTCATCCTCCATATGGGAGGAGAACCATGCTGTGAAGTCAAGTTCAATCTGATGGATATCTTCAAGGGATTTCATGTTATATTTGCCGGTTATACTGATGGCTGTTCATATATAGTAACTGATGAACTGATTGCAAAGGGCGGTTATGAGGTCAACTGTTTCCTTGAGTATATGCATAAAGGAAGAATCAAATCAGGTATAGACAAGATTCTGCATGATGCTTGTTCAGAAGCGTTCGCCATAATAATTTCATAATCCATATTCTACAGCAAGTCTGTCTGTGAAGGTTCTTATTCCAAGAGAATCCCTGACCATGTCCCTGTCCGCTTCAGACGCTTCCATGCTGTTTTCAATACAATGAACAGCTGCACATCCTGCTGCTTCACCAAGTGAAATCATGGTCCTTGATAGTCGGCATGATGCCGCTGCGGTCCTGGTAAAGGAAGCTCCCCTGCAGGCCACAAGCATGTTCGATACTTCCTTTGGCAACATGCAACCGTATGGTATTCCATATGGCACATCAAGTATTTTGATGCCGGGCGAATCCCCGCCGTGTATGTCTATGGGATGGTCGGAAAAAGCAATTGCCTCATCTGCTCTCTTCTGTTTGGCAAATCCTGCAAGCACTTCATTTTCATCCAGGATGAAATCACCGTCAAGTCGATGGCTCTCCCTGATGCCAATCATCGGGAAAACGTGCTTCAATCTGTACTTCTTCATTATGTCAGTATCTTCCTGAATTCGTTTCCAGTGCAGATAAACCCTGCCTGTGCACTTGTTCCGGGCTTCATCCATCGGCATAGCGAAGAACTCATCTCCATCCATTGTAGGAAGCTGGTTGATGTTCAAATCTCCGTTCGGATATGTATTGATGGAGGATATGACCCTGACATTATCGAGTCTTTCGGAAAACTCCCTGTCATCAAGCATGAGTTCAATATCCGTAGGTATTTCGTCAACTCCGGGATCTTTCTTTGGTGTCACCCTGTAAACCTGTGTCACGCCATTGATACCCTGTTCCCTTACAGTACTGCATCCTGCAAGTCTTGAAACCATTATGTCACCTGTACAGTCAATTACAAATCCTGCTTCAATACATCTCATGTCAGTAGTGACAGAGGATATCCTGGAATCAGCTCCCAGGGCAACATCCTCTATCCTTTCATTTCCAATGAACAGAAATTTATTTTGTCCGGCTTCCCGCAGAAGCCTTAGCATTTCAAGGGACATTGACCCTGGTTCAAAAACAAGATTGTTATGGTTCCCAAACCTGTCATGTACACCTGCTGCCTTCAAAGTATCCTCATAGACATATCTGACATCAGGCGAAGATATTGCAAAGGGCCACTCCTTTGTGAGGGTTTTCCAGTGGCCTTTTTGTATAGCTGCACTGCCCTTTTTCTTAAGCAGCCTGGCTGCAAGCTCATCATGGATGCCCGGTCCTCCTATTCCCATCTCCCAGGCATTTACCCCTGCATGAACCGAAGTTCCCCCCGGAGTCGGATTGGAGTCAATCATGACTACGGTAAACCTGCCATTTGAGAACCGGCATGCATTGTAGGCGGCACCGAATCCGGCGGAGCCTCCGCCTGCAACAAGAATATCGACCTTCATTTTTTCCATGGATTCTCCACTTAAAAGAGGACCGGATGACCGGTCCTGCATTCTATATTTTCATCGTTCTGCCCGTTTCAGCAGATTCCACACACCTGACGATTACTTCCAGCGCCTTGTAGCCTTCATATCCCGAAATGGCAACCGGCTTGTCCTTCAGTATGCTTTCAACAAACATTGCTGATACACCTGAGTCAGTCTGTTTTTCATTTGTCTGAATGGCTCCGGTCTTTATCTTTTCCTCTGTTTTATCAGCATATTTGATTATGATCGGATATTCCGGATCAGTGAAGATGTTCAACGCACCCTTTGTTCCGTTTATGATGGTTGCATTTGTCTCTCCGCCATAATATGTCCAGCTGATGGCCATGGTTCCCACAACTCCTGATTCACTTCTTAGAACACATACTGCATTATCATCAACATTTATGTCCTCACCGCTGTCGTATTTCTTGTCCCTGGTTGTGATTATTGCAGAAGCTTCTGTGAACTCTTCACCTAGTATGTACCGCATCAGATCAGCCTTATGGACACCCAGGTCACCCATTGCTCCGAAAATCGCTTCATCTTTATTGAAGAACCAGGTACTTGGTTTACCTTCTATGCTCCAGCCCTCTGCTCCCCTGTGTCCGAAGGTTGTAGTGAAGGTGAGAACCTTTCCAATCTTTCCGCTTTGAACAATATCCCTTGCCATCATATGTGCCGGAGCGAGCCGCTGGTTCTGTCCTATCATCAGTTTCATGCCTGTTTTTGCAGAAGTATCAAGCATAGCCTTTGCATCCTCAAGGTTGCCTGCCATAGGTTTTTCACAAAGTACATGCTTCTTGTTCTCCATAGCCTTTATTGAATACTGGGCATGATATTTGTTTGGTGTTGCAACGACGACAAAATCAAGCTCCGGGTCCGTACACAGCTCCTCAGCGCTTTTATATACCTTGCATCCGTACTTCTTTGCAACTGTTTCCGCTCTTTCCGTAACCGGGTCATATACACCATAAAGTTCACAGTTTTTGTTTGCAGCAATTTCAACCGCATGTCTTTTCTGACATATCGAACCGCATCCGAGAATTCCGCCTTTTAACATACCTATTCCTCCTGCTCAACTACAATAACTTCATATTCATCAAGGAACGGTATATCAATCACCGTACCCTGTTCATTCTTATGGATATTATACTCCCTGCCCGTATAAATTCCATATGCTTTGTCCGATTTTATTCCTGTAAGGGTAACGGAAATATCATACACCCTGATGTTTTCTTCCATGGGTCTTCCGGGGCCTCTTGTCATGTTGACAAGATGTACCTGCAGATTATCCGTATGAAGCTGCTTCCTCAGGCTGATTTCAACACTTTGCGGTGCATTTGTTTCAGTCAGTGGATCGGCCATTTCAGCTATTCTTCTTGCAATCATCTTTCTGTTGTCAGGATTGCACCATACATTGTACACTTCCCCCAGGGTGCCTGAGATATATATTGAGGTTCCCACTCCATATCTGTTCCTGACTATATATCCATAACTTTCCGTTGGAAATGCCACGTATCTGCCTGCCATGGGATAGAAGCTTCTGGCCAGCAGCTCCGCTCCTTCCAGTGGATCAACCTCCCAGGCAAATCCGCTCATGGGGATTATATTTTCTTCAATTTCCTCAAGAAGTTCCGTATATCCAATGCCTACATCCTTGTATTCAACCATTTGGCCGCGCTTTATCCCAAGGACATCATCAAGTATACCTTTGTCACGTTTGTTGCCCCATTCGTCATACATTCCTGTATCAAAGGTGGCCATCAGATTACCGCCTTCTGCAACGAACTCCCTCAGAATTGCTGCTTCGTCCTCTGATATGCAGGCATAGGTGGGAAGTATAAGCAGGTCATAATCAAATATCCTTCTGTCGTGGATGCAGTCCTGGTCCGCAATATCGAACTGAACATGGCTTCTTGAAAGAATGTCCGAGAAACCCGCCAGTGAGTCATGGTGGTTTCCCTTCTTTCCTTCACCGCCTATCTGCTGACTGTCCGTGAAGTCACTCTTCATTACACTTGATGCGTAATAGTTCGATGTGGCATCGGACCACATAAGGGCAACCTTTGCACATGAACTCGTGTTGGTCAGATGCTCCTCATTGTCCTTTATATATTTATTGAATCTTGCGGAAACCCTGCCGGCTTCACTTTTGAACATCTTTGTGGGTCCGTGGATTCCATACCATATATTTGCCCCCTGTGCCAGTGACAGGGCGTAAAGACGTTCAGTCTCCGCCCCCGTATACATGCAGTATGAATAAGGCTTGGCATCACCTGCAATGAATACTACATAGGGTTTACCGTTTGCCTTTGTCTCTATGTACTTTGCATGGTTAGTTGTGTGGGTATAGTCAAAGGTTTTGTTTATCCAGCAGAAGCCTCCCTCTGTACCAAGGAAATCCACATAGGGATATACCTTTGATGTATTGCTTCCCGTAACATCTGCCCGAAGGGCTGAATTGTTTATATATAGCTTTATGTCAGGATTTATCCTTTGCTTCATTTCGTAGGTTTCCCTGATCATCCTGGTTACTGAGTTTGTCCGAAATTCAAGGAATTCGCTGTATCGGGCTTTATGGATTTCCTTGCCGTATTCCTTCTTGAATCTAGCCTGGCAGTATTCACAATAGCAGCCGTTCCACATGAAAACGGGACCGTCGAGAAAGAGACCATCCAGCCGATGGCTGCAGAGTTTTTCAAGATTCTTCAGATATTCATCCATCCATGGGGTATTGATGCATATGAGGTACTGGTTGCCATATGCGGGAATGTGGTTTCCGTCCCTGTCCTTTTGCTTCCATTCAGGATGTTTGAGTATTGTTTCCTCATAAACACAATGGACATTCCAGTATAGTATTTCCCTCAGACCATTTTTGGCCGCTTCCTCAAGGTATCTGTCCAGCTTCTCCCCGTCACGTTCTTCATTATATGAAGAAACATGTCCGGTTGCATTGATGTGCAGCAGCTGCTCACCATTGAAATTGTTTCCAAGCACATGATTCTTCATAATATCAAAGCTGTCCTCGCCATAATTGCACTGGACAGCCGACAAGACCATGGGCTTCTCATACCATTTGAAGTTATTCATTTGTCCCCCCGCCAAATCAAAGTGATTTAATAGTACTTATATCAAGACTCTTTATTATCTCATATCCCCACTTTATTGCATTCTCATAATCTTCGTAGGCACAGTATCCATAATGGCTGTGGATATATCTTGCGGGGACACCAATTACCACCGTAGGAACACCGCGATGAGCCAGGTGTATTGCACCTGCATCTGTTCCACCGCCTGTTCTTACGGCATCCTGGAATGGTATTCCTGCCTTTGTGGCAATTTTTCTTGCATAAGCAAGAAATCCTGGATGTGTTATCATGCTTCCGTCACGATGTCTTACCTGGGGGCCTTTTTTCAATCCCGCCTGACATGAGTACTTGTCAGTATAGACATCATCTGCGGGAGTTCCTTCAAATACTATGGCAAGGTCGGGCTTTATTACGTTTGCTGTGACACCTGCGCCTCTTAATCCAACTTCTTCCTGAGTCGAAACTGCTCCTACAACATCAACCTTCAGATCCTCTCCTGCCAGCTGATTCATCAGAGCTACTTCACATGCACACCCTATCCTATTGTCAAAGGCCTTTGCACACATTATTCCATTCTTTTCATTGATGGAGAATTCCACATCAGGAATGACAGGGTTTGCAACTTCAATACCAAATGTTTCAACCACTTCCTCCCTGCTGGTTGCTCCGATGTCAATGAACAGGTTTTCAATATCCGGAGCTGCATTCTTTTCAGCAGCAGACATGAAATGCGGAGGTTTTGATGTGGTTATGCCCTTTACATACTCCCCTCTTGAATTTCGTATCCTGACCTTGTGCGCAGGTATATTACTTCCCTGCCATCCGCCTATTGCTATGAATTTAATCAGACCATTTCCTGTAATGGTCTGTACCATGAAACCAATTTCATCCGAGTGGGCATCTATCATGACCAGGGGACGCTTTCCGGTATTTCCCTTGAGTGACAGATAGACATTTCTCATCGGGTCTACCCTGAGGTCCAGGGCATCAGAGGCATATTTTCTGACAACGGAAACCACCTCATCCTCGAATCCCGATATACCATTTGCGTTGGTAAGGTCCTGTATAAGCTTAAGCTTGTCTGTCATGCTTGCTCCTCCACTCTTTTTATATCTGCACCAAGTTCCGCCAGTTTCTGGACAAAACCTTCATAACCTCTGTCAAGGTATTCAAGATTATATACCGTAGTTGTACCTTCTGCGGCAAGACCTGACAATATGAGCGATGCTGCCGCCCTAAGGTCCATTGCACGGATCGGTGAACCAATGAGTTTGCTTACTCCTGTTATAAGGGCAGTCCTGCCTTCAACCCGGATCTGTGCCCCCATTTGCAAAAGCTGGTCCACATACTGGAACCTGTTGTCAAAGATACCTTCTATTACCGTCCCCTGTCCTTCGGCAATAGCCAGCAGACTTACCATCTGAGGCTGAAGGTCCGTCGGGAAACCCGGATATTCAAGGGTTTGTACAAGAACAGCCTTGGGTCTTTTGTTTCCCTTTACAGTAATATAGTCATCACCTTCTTCAATGCTCACTGAGCCGGTCTCATTAAGTTTGACCGTAAGTGACTCCATATGCTCCGGTATTATGTTCCTTACTGTGATTACCCCTTTTGTCATGGCTGCTGCAATCATGAATGTACCGGCTTCAATCATATCCGGTACAACGGAATATGTCTTTCCGCCAAGAAGTTTTTCAACTCCCTTGATCCTGATGACACTCGTCCCGGCACCCTTTATATCCGCTCCCATCATATTGAGGAAGTTGGCAAGGTCAACAATATGAGGTTCACGGGCTGCGTTTTCCAGAACCGTCATTCCTTCTGCAAGGGTTGCGGCCAGCATTACGTTTATAGTTGCACCTACGGAAATTTTATCGAAATAAATCTGGGTACCGATCAGCCGCTTCGCCTTGGCTGTAATATAACCGCCTACGGCAGCAAAACTTGCTCCCAGGGCTTCAAATCCCTTTTTATGCTGGTCTATGGGTCTTGCTCCGAAATTGCATCCTCCTGGGAAAATGACCTCCGCACTGCGGGTTCTTCCCAAAAGGGATCCGACCAGATAATACGAGGCTCTCATGGTGTTCAATGCATTGTTGTCTGCCTTTGATTTGTTTATTCCCGTGCAATCAATTGATACTGTATCGTGTCCAAGGTGCTCAACTGTACCGCCGAGATCTTCCAGTGTTTCAAGTAGTATACATACATCTGTTATCTTGGGAAGGTTTTCTATTGTAACTTTACCTTCCACAAGAACAGCTGCCGCAACGAGTGCAACAGCAGCATTTTTGGAACCGTGTATACTGACTTCTCCCTTTAACTTCCTTCCGCCGTTAATGACGAGTTTTTCTTTAGTAATCACTTTTAGACTCCAATCCCATCTGATTCCTTCCAGCCTGTGTCCTGTGTTATAGAATAGTCGATCTTTATTATATAAAGGTCAACAACAAGGAGCAAATGTATTATACTTTAATGGAACAAATACTTCAAACTGAGGAGCAATATTTTTTATGAAACCAGCTGAACTTGAAAATGTAAGGATCACCGGCGGTTACTGGAAGAAAAGATGTGATGTCAACAGGGATGTTACCCTTGATACGGAATATGTACAGCTTCGGGACACAGGCCGGCTGCACACCTTCAGACAGACCTGGAAGGAAGGTGAACCTTTCGAGCCCCATCAGTTCTGGGATTCCGATATCGCAAAATGGATTGAGGCGGTTGCTTACAGCATCATCCATAATCCTGATAAAGCGCTGGAAGAAAAAGTTGACGAAATAATAGATGAAATGGAGTCGGCCCAGTGGGAAGACGGTTACCTGAACAGCTACTACTCAGTCAAGAATCGCTCAAAAAGATGGACAAATATAAGGTTCATGCATGAATTATACTGCGCCGGGCATCTCATGGAAGCTGCTGTTGCATATCACAGGGCAACGGGAAAGCGGAAGTTCCTTGACATCATGTGCAGATATGCGGATCACATTGATTCGGTTTTCGGTCGGGAGGAAGGCAAGCTTCCGGGTTATCCCGGACATGAGGAGATTGAACTTGCCCTTGTAAAACTCTACAAGGAAACAGGCGAGGAACGCTACCTGAGACTTTCGGAATACTTTGTGACCGAAAGAGGCCGCCAGCCCCATTACTACGACTGGGAAATTAAGCATATGGATGCAACCTGGAGGGACTGGGAGAAGAAAGGCACCAACAAGGTCTATTACTATTGTCAGGCTCATGAGCCCATCACTGAACAAAATGAGATTGTCGGTCACTCCGTGAGGGCACTGTATTTCCTCGCCGGAGTTGCTGATATTGCTTCTGAGACAGGAAATGATGAGCTTCTGAAAGCCTGCGAAAGACTTTATGACAATATGGTAAACCGCCGCATGTACATAACAGGCGGTGTCGGTGATACCCATGACATTGAACGTTTTTCATATGATTACAATCTTCCAAACGAAACGGCATATGCCGAAACATGTGCCGCCATTGCTTCAGTTTTCTTCTGCCACAGAATGCTCAACATAACCAGGGATGGTAAATATGCCGACACCATGGAACTTGCTCTTCACAATGGAATAATGTCCGGAATCAGCCTTGATGGAAGGACATTCTTCTACGCCAATCCCCTTGAGGTCGAAGCAAAGGCCGTTGATGAGGAAACCCTTGGTATCAAGAACAACATGGGATACAAGCGGCGTGAATGGTTCGGATGCGCCTGCTGTCCTCCAAATCTTGCCAGACTTCTGAGCAGCCTTGGAATGTATTTCTACTCCTATGACAATGATTCCATATTTGTAAATTTGTATGGTGATTCAGAGTTTTCACTTGATGGTGTCAGGCTTACCCAGAAAACAAATTATCCCTGGACTGAAAAGATAGAAATAAACGTAGGCTGTGATTCATCATTTGTCAGGAACATTGCACTTCGTATACCCGGATGGTGCAGGAAGCTTGGTATAAAAGTAAACGGAAACACTGTTTCCCCCTCATTTAAAAAAGGCTATGCATATATTGAAAAAACCTGGAACGACGGAGATACAATAGAGCTGATCCTTGAAATGCCCGTCGAAAAGATACAATCCCATCCTTATGTTCGTCATAATACAGGAAAGCTTGCTCTTAAGAGAGGCCCCATCGTCTACTGCCTTGAGGAAGAGGACAATGGGAAGCATCTGAATACTTTGTTCATCAAGCCGTCTGATCATTTCAATGTTAACTATGATGATGATTTCCTCGGTGGTTGTGCTTATCTTACAGGCCAGGCCTTCAAACTGTCAGAAGAAGGATTTGCGAACACACTTTATGCTCCTTATGCACCCGAATACACACCGGTACCCGTCAAGGCAATCCCCTATGCAATGTGGACAAACAGAACCCCCGGCGATATGACAGTCTGGATAAACGCACTTAAATAGCCCAAAACCAAGTAAACGGTGCAACAATCCCTGGGACTGTTGCACCGTTTGTTATATTTGTAAGCTATTTGTTGGAGACTTCCCCCTGGAAGCAATGGCTTATTGTGTTGTGGTCACTGCCGGGAAGAAAATCGGGATTCCTCATCTGGACCTGGTCTCCGCCTGCCAGTACTGTTCCGGCACCGATTACCAATAAAGCAACAATCAATGATACTGCAATTATTTTTTTCATAACACTACTCCTTTCCAATACTTATATATTCGAAAGGTTGTTGATTTTTTCAGGGGGCACCATTCAGGATTTTAATTCCCTTGGTTTCAAAGCCGAGGCTATCGCAGTAATTAATATGATTGATACAACCAGTTCCAGTGTTCCATTCACTGTTCCGACAGATACCAGGATATTGGCAACCTCAAGCCTTGTTATTTCCAATGCATTTGCAAAGACATCCTTGAAGAATATATATGCAAGTCCCAGGAAAAGAACTGTATTTGTAAGAGATCCGGTGCCTGCTGCAAGCACTGTTCCAAGGCTCTTGCCCTTCAGCCCGGTGAAGAGCCATATTCCTACACCGATTATTGCAGCAATAAGAATAATGAACATGAAGTATGTTCCAAAACCGCCTCCGGCACCAATCAGGTCAATTAGTTTGTAAATTGAATATCCCAGCATACCGGCACCTATTATAAACAGAATTGCCTTTGATATTCCTTCCGGAACCTTTCTTGACCACTTGTATACAAATGCACTTACCAAACCTATAAGAACCCTGGGTACTATGGCATTTACAACAACAAGTGCATAGTTTCTGAATTCACCGGTGGCCCATGCGAATCCAAATGTAGGGTCCGCAGGTGCCTGTGTGACACTCAATATGCCGAAGAACAAACCTACTGCCATTCCGACGTATGGTCCTCCGTAAATTGCGCCCAGTATTACCGGTATATGCAATGTTGTAGCCAGGATAGGCCCGAATCTTATGAACCCGACCTGTGGGATGAAGTACATGACAAGAACAATCGCACCAAGTATGGCCGAAAGTACCAGTTTGTAAGTTCTGTCCGATGATTTCATGATTACCTCCGCTTCAGCTCCTTTTCAGGATGCCGATCGAATAAAAATCCGATAAATTTTGATGTCCGGTTCCAGGTGGATACCGGCAGTTGGAATATAACACATATACCATGCCCATGCAACACAAATCACCAATGGAATAATTACCTCAAAGGTGAATATTCACCTCTGAGGAAAATATTCACCTTTGAGGTAATTATTTCATATCTGTATGCAAGAAATAAGACTGCGGGGGGCGCAGCCTTATTAAGGGGAATTTGGGGTTAGGTTAATAAATTGTAATTTCATTATAGTAATCAATTGT
>DAINQB010000021.1:0-1085 GCA_036743175.1 Bacillota bacterium
CTGTCCGGATACCACAGTATTCTTTTTCCCTTCCATTCAATATAGCTGGTATATGTAGCAATCTCCGCGGTTTCCTTCGGTCCTATTGCGATGTCATCCGTATCAAAGAGTTTATATGGTTTTGCGAACCAGACAGGCTGATATGCATCAGCTACAAAATGACCAATGCTGATATAGGTAGGATTTCTGAAGAAATTAGCTTCGTTTTGTTCCCAGTTGTCCTTGAACTGGGAAAATCCAAGATGTTCACCGGGATTATTGTGAAACAGCAGGAAAAACCTTCCGTCCGACATACTGTATATGGGACATGGCGACAGAGGATGTTCAATGAAATCCCCGTTATCCCTGAATCTCAGTGCCTCAGGCTCTCTCCAGGTCTTTCCGTTGTCCTCTGAAACCGAGCAATTGACATATCCGGTCATTGTCCTCATAGTTGCAAACAACCTGCCGTCCGGCAGAAGTACAACCGATGGTTCCTGGTTAACGGACATTTCAGGTATTTTTTTATTGGGGGACTCCAGCCCCATGTCATTCTCAGGCAGCCAGGTGATTCTGATATCCGATGGCGCCGGATTATCATCAATATTCTCGAATCTCATGAAATATGACCTTGTTTCAGTATCCACCCACATATCATGGGCCGGACTTAAACTATTGCTTGTCACCAGAGTATAGCCGGCAAGATATCTGCCCAGGGCATCCCTTATGGGAAGCTGCCAGACTATCCAGTTCTTTGGAAATCGCGTATCGGGATTGTCGTATCTGCTTCTTGGCATACTGAGGAGGTACTCCTCTGACCATGTAAACCCATTGTCATCCGAGAAAATACACCCCATTCCTCCGCTGCCCTGCCTGTTATTATCATGAAGTGCAAGTTCCCTGGTATATATCAGATAAATCCTTCCCTTTGCTGACACAACAGGAAACCCCCAGCTGGACTGTCTTTCATCAGTTCCTTTTCTGTATCCGGACAGATACACAGGTTCACTCCAATGAAATCCATCATGGCTTCTCGAAGACACAAGATGGTTGTCACCCTTTCCTTCACATGAGCTTTGTGTCCAAAATGCAATCATTTCATCACT
>DAINQB010000021.1:1185-9119 GCA_036743175.1 Bacillota bacterium
TCCAGGGTTATGTCATAGAGATTAATAACATTCAATTTATGCCCGGATACAATATCCCGTGCAATGGCATTGTACTTTTTAAGGTCAGCATTATATCGCTTCATTGATTTTGAAATGGAATTATGGATTTCATCATTGACAGGGGTCGATTCAATCCATACAACCATGGCTGCCATCTCCATGGCAATCCTTAATATTTCCTCCAGGTTTCCGGCATATTCATCTGCCTCAACCTGATTATCACCATCCTCATCATTGACCTTTATATCATGAAGACCGCAGTTCAGGAGCAGGATATCATAGGAGACTTTACGGGCATGTTGTTCTCTAAGATACTTGAGAACATGCCTGCTGTCCCCTCCGTTTGCTCCCAATGGACCATTCAGGTCATCAAGGGTTCCGTCAATGCCCCGTTTTCTGTCGTACAGGAATTTTCCTTCGACATTCTTCTCAAGATAGGGCCCATAGTGAAGTGATATGCTGTCACCAATTACAAAGATACTTCTCATGATGTCAATAACCTTTCAGTTTACCAGCTCTTTTCAATGCTGTGAGGGCGTAGAATGTAACCCACTCATTCCCCTCTCCTCTTTCTCCCGGTTTGAATGGTACGGGAGGGTTCCATTGCAGTTTATAGTATCCACTTGTGTCCTTTTGATCTTCCAGGTCATTCCAGGCATCGCTCAAAGCCCTTTTACGTCCGTATCCCATGGTACTCAATGCATAAAGAGGTTCCAGAAGGCTTGCATCAATTGTAAATGGAAAACTCACCTGCATCCCGCCTCTTATCTTCTCAGTCAGCTCGGGTTTCTTATAATACACATTCCTCGAAAGAAAGTAATCGACGGTTCTTTTACAGCTCTTGTGCTCCCAGAACTCCGGAAGTTCTGCATATGCCATCAAGGCCTTGGTCGTTCCCCTGATACAACTCTTAGTACTGCTTTTAAAGGATTTTCTGACACAAAGATACCCGTTGTCTTCCCTGACATCGTTCAGCAGTGCCTTTATCCTGGGTGCCATATGTACGTCGTCCTTGTAACCAAGCATTATGAATGTTCTAAGATTGTATGCATAAAGACACGATTGTCCGGTAAGATAGTCCGGGGGAGAAAGCCACTTCTGGGGTTCCTTCAGGGACCAGTATCTTCTTACTGCCCTGTCTATTCTTTCATCCCACTTTCCAAGTCCCAGCTCAGCAAGATAGGAGAGCATGAAATGTGTCGAGGAACTCATGGAATAGTCGATTCCATCCCCTATACCTTTATGCAGCCAGTAGCCATCGGGATGCATTTTCTTAAAGATTTTTTCTACAGGCTTGCTGGCCAGAATACGTTCCTTCAGGTTCTCATCCGGCTCCAGCCCAAGAAAATCCTTTTGCATCCTGTATCGAATTGACGGTGATTCACTGTTGAGCAGTTTTTCAACGATATATTTTTCATTCATTGCAACCCCCATTATACTTCCAGTATATCCAGCATCTCCCTTATATTCTCTATTTCCAGATAATTAGGCAGACCTCCCGTGTCTTCAACGATTTCATGGGCCCAAGTAGTATGAAAGGGCACATGTATACCATATCCACCTATTTCAAGCACGGGAATTATGTCCGATTTCATTGAGTTCCCCACCATCAGAAAATCAAATGGTTCAACTCCCAGGTTATGGAGAAGTTTCCTGTAGTCCTCGCTTCGTTTGAAGCTCATTATCTCTATATGGTCGAAGAAATCTGAGAGACCTGATTTCCTTAGTTTTCTTTCCTGGTCAAGAAGGTCTCCCTTTGTTGCGACTATAAGTTTATATCCGGCATTGCTCAATTTCCCAAGGGTCTCCTCGACTCCGTCCAAAAGCAGAATATCCTCATTTATAAGACCGCGACCCATTTTTATGATAGCATCCAGATCACCGGCTGTAACCCTTCCATTTGAAACATTGAGAGCTGTTTCAATCATGGATAGCATGAAGCCCTTGGCACCATATCCGTAGATTTCAAGATTATCAACTTCCCTCCTGTGGATATCCTCTGTAATATCCTTCCTGTCGGCATACCTTGCCATGAGTTCAATGAAATCCCTTTCAATGTCCTGATAGAATGTTTCATTGACCCAGAGGGTGTCATCGGCATCAAAACAAATTATTTCGGGTCTTATGTTCATTATCTTCCCCTTCTATATGGAGTCTTATCTGTCATTGGTTCAATTTTATCAAAAAACCCGTTTCTTTGGGCAAAAATGCGGGTTTTTGTAATCTTATTTGATTTGTATCCAGTATATTTTACCTTTGCCTTTTTCAGTGTCTACAATTGAGGCAAGGACTCCTCCGTTTTTCTCAATGGTCCTGGCGGAACCAATATTGTCAACATCACATGTAACCATGGCTTCCTTATATCCCATGTCCCTCATCTTATCCAGCAGCAGCTTCAGCTGAAGGGTTGCATACCCCTTTCTTCTTTCTGACGGACGTATTCCATATCCGATATGACCACCGAACTTCCTGAGACTGTCGTTAAGTTCATGCCTCAGATGGATGGCTCCATACAACCTCCCTGAATCATCTGTCAGAAAATACAAGGTAGCAGGTACAAATCCCCTTTCCCTCACAGCTTCTGATTCACTCTCCTGCCACCTGGACATCATTTCATCGAAGGTGCACCCATCTCTTGTAACTGCAAATGGATTTATCCTGACTCCTTCTGATTCACAGTCCTCAATGTAGCTTAGATACTCCTTTTCAGTAATTTCATTGTACTTTACAAGTTTCATAATTTGCTCCGTATAAGGTTTATTGGTTTTCTATTGGTTAAACTCTGGTGCAAATGATTAATGTCTCCACTCGACCGCATATCAGTCCTATATTCAAATCAGACACAGTTTGTAGGATTTCGTAGAACAATTATTCAGCCAACTTTTTGAAAGCATCAATATTTTCATGCAGAATCAAGTCTGAGATATAATTTACTTTTATTTCATCTGTTTCTGCGAATTGATTACTTTCTATATATTCACTATTAGTGGGCTGTGAGTTCTCATTCTTCATATAAACACCTTGTTTCTATTAATAAACCTAACTATATACTTATCAACAGGACCAGAGCTACACTATCAAAATAATGATTGCTTATCACCTATTAATTAATATTTCTGCTTTGCTTTTACCGGTTGCCTGAATAGCTGGCTCAACCCGCCGACTTTCCAAAGTTCCATAACAATACGCGCAAGCCGCCAGGGTTTTACTCTTGAATAATTGTCTGATCATGTCTCTTCTGATGCGCGTATCATCAGTTGCATGCAGGCTGACATAATCTGATTCTCCACCCTCGATGCTCCTTGCCAGCGGGAGAAAAGCCGACCTTCCGCAATGGTACAGTCTTCCGTCCCTGATTCCAGGGCATCTCCTCATCCAGCAATTCCTGAACCGCCCTTCGATGACATCAGCTCTTTTTTCAGGTTTCATATCAACTGAACCAAGGTCGGACCATTGCATACCGCTGTAGACCGAGTACCTGACACCTCTCTCCTTCAGCTTTTGGGAAAACTCAGTAACAATGGATTTTTTCATACCGGGATACCTGCTTATATTTACGTGTACTTTCTTCGATTCAGAAAGGGCATTCAGAATATTTTCACCGGGAATATAAGTTCCATTTGTGACCACACGTATACTCTTTACCTTCCGGCTTTCTTCAAGGAAGGACAGTATTTCCGTGAAGTCCCTGTGCAGCATGGATTCTCCTCCCAGCATCCCGAATTTATAGATACGGTCGATTGATTCCAGGAAAGCCGATATATCATCCTTTATGCTTTTACTGTCGTAGTCAACTGGCTTGCCAATGTGCGGTACCAATACCGAACAATCCCTGCAGCTCAGCGTACACCTGGTAGTAAGGAAAATCTCCGCATAATCAACTTCAAATCTTCCGCTTATCAAGTTATACAGTTTTCTAAATAAATAGAAAGGAGTCATTACAACTGCTGCGGGGTATCTCAAAAACTCTGCTTTGTCCGATAGGTCAAAGGATGAAACAAATACCGTAAAACCTGTGTTCATGAAAATGCGAATAACCGCTTCCTTAAGACCGGATTTCCTGTTCAATATAAAACTCCTTTTACACTTATATTGCCTTAATCAAGCAAATTCGTCAATTCCTTCAATGTCATGAAGGTATTTATTTCGGTCAACCAGCTCTCCTTGACAAACCCCGTATTTCCAGTTTCAGTATCCAGTACCGCTATACAACCCGGTCTCAGGTTTCTTCCCGGCTTTCCCCTCAGCGGCAACACAAGATTGTTGAGTCCAAGGTGAATGGTACCATGCCTGTCATGGGGACCTATCATGTGATGGTAATGGGCTGTTATATGATATTCCGGCTTCAGATGCTCAACAAGCTCAGTAATATATCTGGAACCCTGGGTCAGGCCATGATAACTGAAACCGATTCCATGGTGTGTCTCATGTGTTACAAGAATATTGATTCTTTTATCAAGTGACATCAGTTTTTCCAGGGCAACCTTGTCAAGTTCTCCGCCGTTCTTTGCTCCGAATTCTGCTCCTCCAAGGAAAGCCATTGTTATGTCCCCAAAGGAACCCACTGTACCGTCCTTTATATATCTGAACAATCCATACCGGTCTGTGTCACAGAATCCACCTTCCCCTGCCAATGAGTCAAGCCATTGGAAATCCTCATGGTTCCCTCGAATGAAATATACAGGCGAAGTCAGTTCGGATTTTATGACATTTGCGAATTCATCCACTTCCCTGCCACCTGAAATCAGCCTGGAAAAATCAAGTTCGGTTGTGTCATTCTTAATAAATCTGTTGTTCAGTAAACTTTCATCGGGATATGGATATGCTCCAAGGTCCCCGGCCTGAATTATAAGGTCGAACTTATCCCCATTTCTTTTCTGCCATTTGGCAAGGGCTGCAAGTGCATGGAACACCCTTCCATGTATATCACCGATAAATGCAATTTTCATAGAATCAGTTTACCAGAAATCCTTTGTTTCAAACCCTGTATTCATATCTTGCAGACATGAAATGCTGTAAAACCCTTTTTTCATCAACCCTGACGAATCCTTCACCTTCATAGAACCCGGCCAGTTTCTTCCTGTCTGCTATACAGTCAAGTCTGAGATATTTCCTGCCTCTTAGCTTTGTCTGCTCCTTTGCCCAGTCCAGCATGTATCGTGATATTCCCATATCTGCATACTTTCTTCTGACTGCCAGCTTATGGACATAGAGTGCCTCACCCTCACGGGCATCCGGCCAGAACATTTCATCGATTTCCTGAAGCTTGATGGTCCCGGCAGGCTGACCGTCCAGACAGCAGATGAACAGTTCATCCAGATTGTTTTTCTCCTTCATGGCTTCAATGCTGAAGGAATCAGGATCCCAGTTCCTGAAACCCTGTGAAATCATCCAATATGCTGCTTCTTTAAGTATCGCAGCAAATTCCAAAAGGTTTTCATCATTGACTTTTATAATGCTCAAACGGCTGCCATTCAGAATAAGCTTTTCCATTATATAGTGAGGCACCAGTACCTCAGTGAACTCATCCCCCCGGGTGTTATATCCCAGTTTCCTATAGAAATCAACTGCTGTTTTCCTGGCATGCATGGTAATTTTCAGAAATCCGTTTTGAATGGCATATCCCTCAGCATACCGGACCATCATAGTACCAATTCCCATACCGCGGTATTCATCATCAACTGCTACCTGTCTCATCTTAAGGGTAGTTTCATTTTCCCTGACAAGGAGCAGGCACCCTGCAAGATCCATCCCCACGAAAGCCCCTATATGGATATTTTCCGGTTCACTGCCTAGGTCTTCATTAAACAAATCAAGACCAAGAGGTATTCTCAGAACCCTGTTTCTTAGAGATAATTCCTGTTTGTATTCATTGCTGTCATATTCTATTTCTCTGATAGTTATATCATTTTTTGTCAATACCTATTTCCTCCAGGAATCCACTGACCCTTATATGCCTGTCTTTTTGAGTATCCAGTCCGTGCAGATATGCATCAATGCTGTCCACATCCTTGATCATCTCGGCATAGGGGTTCTTTGAATATACAGACTTATATCCATGCACAGTTACAGCGGACAGTATTGTTTCTGTTTCCTCTTCTGTAATTGGATCCAGGTTATATCTGCCGCCTTCGTTGTATCTTTGGATTGCACCTTTTACATACTCTGTTGCCAGTCCGTCATGGTTTTCCCTGAACTTACCCTCAACAACGGCAATATCGTGCAGGACCGCAGTTAGTGCACATAACTCAGGGTCCAGACCCTTTTTCAAGGCATATAACTTGGCAATCTGGGAACTCGTGAACATGTGCATTATGTTCCACTCAATCTTCAGGGGTCTGCCTTCGTTGCCATGACCTTTCCACTCACCAAAAAGCATCAGCATCATCCTGTTGGCCCTTCTTATTTCAAGATCCTTCATGAAACTCTCCTTCCCAGGTAAAATGTATGCTGTAATCCTGTTTATCAATTCCAATTATACACTATGGTGAATATTTATCCGTCACTGATACAACAGTTCTTCAATTAAACGGGACAACCGGGTCAGTCTGGGAATCCTTTTCAATCCGTCATATTCCTCCATCATATCAAGGTATTCTTGATACCATAGACAGTAATCCGGAAAGTGGGAAGCTCTTTGCATGCTACGTTCATTCTTTAAATTCCATGGTTTTATTCCCGCAAAGTGAATGCCGCAAAGTACGGATATGTCCGGATAACCATTGATACTGCAAAACCGCACATCAACATTAGTCCATTCCCCTGACCAGATCATTGTTGCATATTGCATTTCAGGCCATCTGAATTTCCTGCAGACCAAATCATTGATATATGGATTGTCCAATGAATGCATGATGATTTCATAGTCCATGTAACTGGGTACCAGCACAAAAAGTGAACTGTTTATACCCAGGTTCATGGGATTACTTTCCACCCTGTCCGTTATATATTTGGGTATATGATGACCATGGGGACAAATTTCCTCGTATATACTATGCCATTTCCATTTTCCATCGTGAACAAGGTTTTCAGGTATTGAATATCCACCACTGCAATCATACTCCGCAAAGTTGTTCCTGCTTTCATTTATTATTCCGGCAGGTGCTTCAAGGGTGAAAAGATGGTCATAGAACCTAAGTGGCAGTACATCTGCATCAGCCAGAACGATTTTCTCATACTCAAATCCAAGGTCTCCGTCAGCTCCAAGCCGCAGGGCATTGAACCGTGTGAAGACATACGGTATATCCTGCCGATCATGATTTCTGATGCTTGGGACATATATTTCATCAATGTCCACAACATAATCGTAAATCATCTGCAGCGCAAAACGTGCAGTATTTGAAACACTGCCGGATGTCATGCATACAAGATCTGCCTGCGTACCTTTCTTTCTGAGACCGTATGCAAACATCAGTGCTCCCGGCAGATAATTGTCATTTCGCATCAGAAAAGTAACAAATGCATATCTGGAAGAACCATCTTTTCTTTTCATTTGTCCGGGATATATATATTCATTCCTCAGAGAGGATAATTTGAAATCCATAGTCAATCAACTCCAATTCAATGGCTCAATAAGCACGCATGAATGAATCAGGTTGCAGTCTTATTCGAAGATTTTATAGAAAAACATCAATACAAATATAAGGCTGCCCTTGGTCGGAAAGCCTTATTCCAGCTAATTAGAAATTGTTCCGTGAAAACACAAATAATATAGATTCTTCCCAACCGCACCAATACAACAACAAAAACTGTCCCGAATGACTCGGTATTGTCTTAATTGTTTTAAATTGTATCAGCCAATTGTAATCATTTTCCCTGGTCCTTATATGGATTATATCCATATTATAGACTTCACACTAGGAACTATCAATTGATCGGAGCAGTTGAAATCAGCTATAGTCAAATTTTACCGC
>DAINQB010000021.1:9219-18884 GCA_036743175.1 Bacillota bacterium
ATCCAGAAAACGCTTCAGATCCTTCCAGTCAGGCATTGGAATCCTTTGTGTGGTATTCAGCCACAATATCATTCAGCCGGCTTTCATTTGCCAGAACCTTCTGAACATATGGGAAATGCCCGTTCCTGTCCTTTGAGTGAAAATACAGCTGGAATTCATTCATATATTCATTGCAATATTCAATCAACTCATCATACAAAGCTTTCTTTAAAAGTTGCACTGTCTTACGGTTTTCAAGTAAATCCAGCTCCTCAATGGAACCTGATACACTCCCGTCTGTTTCGTTCCATATTTTCATTGTTATACTGTATTCTTTAAGAAGAAGATTCAATTGTTCAACTGACATCATGGATACTATATCCTGGTTCCTTCTAATTAGAACAGGTTTATTTCTGATCACTGTATTGATAACCAGGCTCCAGTTTTTTCTTACATCCGAAGATTTCATCAATGTGCTCATGCGGTTTTCACCTCCGCATTAATTGTACACTTCGTACGTTTTGTACGCAATCATTTTCCAAAATTGAAAACCATGTCAATATAATCAATCATTGGAACGAACTGACCTTTTTCGAGCATTTCCATGATTTTTTCCCTGGTTGCCCACATTGCATCACAGGTCTCGCCTTCCTGAAGTACTACATCTGAAAGGTCAAAATCCTTCTTGAAGAACCACACATCACAAAAATCCTGCTGCCCATGGAGCTTCTCCCGGCAATAGGTGTGAATAAGTATTCCTTCATCGGGATTCAGTTCAATGCCTGCTTCCTCAAAGACTTCTTTGACTGCACACTGCCTGCTTGTATCCCCTGAGACAACGGATCCTCCTGTACATTCCCAGTAACCACCCCACATTTTATTTGGTGTACGTTTTGTGAGAAAATATTCACCCCTGCTGTTCCTTATCCAGACATTCACTATCTCATGATAATCACCGGGTTTCATTTTTTCGCCTCTCACATGGGTGTAACCTTTCGGCTGTCTGTTCCTGTCATAGATGTCCCAAAGTTCCATTTTACCTCCTAAATTCAAATGCATATAAGTCAGAATCAACAAGGGCAATTTTCATCCTTATTGCTTCTCCCTGAAGGAATGAAAGGTCGTTTCCTCTTACCCACAACACTTTTTTGTTTACATCATTGCATGTGTGGATCGTCAGACACTCCTCAATGGAATACCCCGGTATAGGGTTTCCTTCATAATCATAAAGACCGACTTTCACCATTCCTGCTGCTCCTGTATCTACGTTAAGTGAAAGACATCCGCCTTCAAATGTGAACACAGGTGTAGTAAACATGCCACCTTTATAATCTGCAGAAGCAGAAATGAATCCGTCCCTTCGAAGTTTCAGTCTGCTTATGGCTGAAATCTTATTCCTTGGTGCAAATCCCGTGCTTTTTAAAATACGGTTTTCCCTCTCTTCATATTGGTCTCCCCTGTCCCATCCGTGCATCAGGTCTGTACCCATATAGTACATGTACATATCATTGCCTTTTCCTGGAACCAGACCATTGAGCATATAAAGGGAGTAAGAGTCAAAATCCTCCTTGCCCCCTATCCCGACAAACGGTTTCCTGTCATGACGGTTCCATTTGATTCCATCCCTGCCTGAGGCAAACCTTATGTCTATGGGTCCTGCATTTCTCGGTTTGTCATCCCGGAACTCCCGAAGGAATGTATCATACTTGAAGTATATGTTCGGGAACATGAAATATGAATCTTCAGCCCATGGATACTTCATTGTTGCATTTGTGTAGAAATCTGATGCAGGCTGCTTACCCATAGGTGTGTCGATTTGATAATCATCAGAATCCGTTGAAAGCACAACAGGCATGTCACATACCTTTGGAAATCCGTCCAGGGTACTGCTTTCTCCACGTGCAATGGTCCTGTACTGACCATGCTTTTCAAAGTTTTTCCTCACATAGGCAACATATTTATTGATCCGGTCATCCCAGAAGATGACGTTCTGTGAATCAAGATGAAACACGCCCTTATTTTCTGAAAATCTACCGTCATCCAGAACTGTTCTCAGTTCCATCTCCCAGTTGATTCCATCCTTTGATGAGTAAAGGCCCAGGGGTTCATTCAGACCATGTCTTGCGGTCATCCTGAACATTCCGTCATTGGGATCAAGGAATACCATGCATGTACCGTCACCCAGTCCACCGGAAATCCCTCCCGCTCCATATCCAAGAACAACATTGTTGGGTTTTAGATTATATTCACCTGCAACTCCTAGTTCGGGAAGTTCCCAGTTGATTCCATCATCTGAAACTGCAAGCTTCACGCAAATATATATGCCTTCACTTCTGTAGCTGTTTTCGGGATACCATATCATATATCTGCCTTCATGATAAATGACTGAACTGTATCCACCTATCCTCACATGCGAAGTACCTATAGAGAATATATTCCGCTCCATCGTCTTTTCAGGCTTATGGACAACGAGGTCTATGTTTGTTGATTCATCAAAGAACCTGTCGTCGATGAAAAGTTGCCTTTTGTTAAATAAATCCATTTGAGTACCCCCATATATCATTGATTATATAGTTTTCGGGCCCGATTGACCATTGATTCCTTCAGTGCTAGGATGAATCTACAGGAGGTGGTTCTGTGATGAAAAAGGTTTTTATAATATATGCTGCGCTTCTTGTGCTACTTCTTATAGGGTGTTCGACGCCCATTGATACTGCTGCTCCGGAGAATACATTGACCCCCGCGCCGACTGATGCAGTACTTCCCGGGGACTATTTCCCCATGACACCGGGAAGCAGCTGGAGTTATATAGGAAACGGCAATGAGTATGCATCATATACCGAGACCGTCCTTTACAATGAGTGTTCATACTTTCAGGTATCCAGGGACAATGGCGGAACAGTCACCTCGACTGTTTATTATGTCAGCGAAACAGATGTCAGGATGGTTCTTTCCAGAGGCGAGGAGTATGACAAGGCCAATCTTATAAGCGAACCCCCCAATGCTGATGAAATCATACTGAAAGCTCCCCTTGAACCCGGAACAGAATGGGAGTCAGGGAGCATAAAAAGAAAAATTCTATCTACGGACGATACAATTGATACTCCTGCCGGGTCATTCGTGAATTGTCTTGCAGTAAGATCAGATTATCCGGATTCATATATAATTGACTATTATGCCATCAACATAGGACTTGTATATTCCGAATTCCACTCAGGTGACGATGTCATTACTTCAACATTGGAGTTCTATGACATAGCCGACTGATCAAAGATTGGAAACCAATCTCTTTGCACTTCTTGAGTCCTCTATCCTGTTGTAAATTGACTGCATTATGGAGTGATAAAGTCCTGTCCCTGCAATTTTATCTTCTATGCCATATTCTATGCTCGGATTGTCGTTGACCTCTATTACATACACCTTTCCATTGCTTTCCTTCAGGTCAACTCCATAAAGACCGTCTCCAATCAAGGCTGTTGCCTTGAGGGCAGTCTTTAGAACCTTGACAGGAACCTCAGCTATATCAACGGTTTCGAACCCACCTGAGAAATTGTCATGGCCGTCCTCCTTCCAGTTGTATATCTGCCAGTGATTTACAGCCATGAAATATTTGCATGCGTAGATTGCACGGTTATCAAGTACACCTATCCTCCAGTCAAAATCTGACTTTATGTATTCCTGCAGCATTATAAGGTCGGATGATTCAAACAAAACTTCGGTCAGTCTGTCGAATTCCTCTCTGTTTCCCGCTTTGTGAACACCCATTGAGAAGGCACTGTCCGGTTTTTTCAATATGACCGGGTAACCGAATCCGGATTCCTCAGGGTCGAATATGCTCTCCCTGCCAAGAATAACAGTCCTTGGCGTATTTACAGCACCTGTCCTCATTCTTTCAGACAGGAACAGCTTGTTGGAACATTTAAGTATTGACCATGGATCGTCTATGACCACCAGACCTTCTGCATATGCATACCTTGAGAACTGGTAAGTATAGTCGTTTACATTTGTGGTGCACCTTATGAACAAGGCATCATATTCTCCAAGCCTCGGGTAGTCCTCCCTGTAGATGAAGTCTACGAAGAAACCTATGTCCTCGGCTGCAGTCTTGAACTCTGAAAGGGCCTTGATATCAGAAGGCGGATTCTTTTCATCCGGATCAATGAGAATGGCCATGTCATATTTGTAGTCCCTGAACCTTGAAATGCTGAATCTTTTCTGACTGAAGTATTTTACCGCAAGATTCCTTATGTTCGGTATCTGCACCGATTCTTCCGGAGCTATGGCCCTAACAGCCCAGAGCCTCCATTCCATGCCCTTTTTGAATGTAAACTCCAGAAATGGTGATTCAAACAACCTGTAAAGCGCTCTTCCGAGCCTGGCCTTTGTTCCGTCACAGCTCTGCCCGAAAAATACACGTATTCCAAACTCCTTTTCGGTAATCCCTGCCAGTTCCTCCTGGATAATCCTGTGTACTTCCTCACCTATGCTTCTGATAATCCTGGAATCAGAGAAATCCTTTATTGTAGTAACGTTGGGTATTACACGCTGGTCCCTGGCTGCTGCCAACAGAGAGACATAATAGCCCATGGATTGATATTCATAGGACTGGCAGAGGTTGAAAACCCTTATCCCACTGCTGCTTTGATATGAATCCCCGCTAAGAAATTCATCGGCATGAATGATTTCAAGGTCAGGGATATCATCAAGATACTCAAGTCTTGAATCAATAACAACTACATTCCTTTTTTTGCTTCTGAAAACAGCATGTTCTGATTCCTTAAGAAATATCACCATCCTGAGGGCATGTTCACCGGGACCATAATAGTCCTCAAAGAGTCTTTCATCTGAAAAACCCAGGGACCTGTACCAGTCCAGCAGCCTTGTGTCAGAAGAGTCAGCTTCAAGCAGGATTCTGGTCATATTGCTTTCCTTCGCAAGGTCAATTATATATTGCATCATTTTCTTTCCAATGGACATTCCCCGCATATCTTCACTCACTGCGATGGAATATATTCTTATGGATTTCTTATGAAGACGGATTATTGCACTTCCTGCACGTATTCCGTCATTTTCTGCAATAAGTGCCAATTGGGCATGATTGTTGAGACTGTGTTTTATTGACCATGCACTTGATCTTCTTGACTTAGGAAAACTTACTTCCTCAAGCTTCATCATGAATGCTATATCGTCTTCCCTGGCAGTTCTAATCTCAGTCATTTTTAGCCTCCGGTGTTGATTACAGGTACATGATATTCCTGTTTTGAGTGTTTAACAACCATCAATTTATGTTTGAAATCAATATGAATGGGAAACAATATAATTGGTTGATAAATTATGAAAGGAAAAACCAAAAATGAAAAAAGAAATTAATTTTACATCACTTAGGAAATTCAATATATTCATGGGAATTCTTCATCTTGTACAAGGTTCAGCAATGCTTTTATTTGCTTTGCTCATTGACCAGGTGAAGAATTTCAGAACCCCCGTATGGTCATACTTCCTGACCTTCGATGAGACACAGATGAGGCTGGTAACGGATCCGCAGAGATTGTTCACGGTTCCATTTGGTATCCTTGTTTCCGTATTCCTTTTCATGTCAGCGGCAGCACATTTCATCATAGCGGCTCCGAAGACCAATGAAATATATAACAGGGACCTTGAAAAAGGAATAAACAAATTCAGGTGGTATGAGTATTCACTCAGTTCATCACTCATGATATTCCTCATAGCAATGCTGTTCGGGGTTTATGACATCGGAGCACTCATCCTGATAATACTCATCAATGCAACGATGAACCTTTTCGGTCTTGTCATGGAGGAAATTAACCAGTTCAAGGAAAAGACCGACTGGAAACCCTTTATATTCGGCACCCTTGCAGGCCTTGGTCCGTGGATTGTCATAGCCCTCAATGCATTTGGTAATGCTGATCCTGCGGAAGTACCATGGTTCGTATATGCCATCGTGGGTTCATATTTTGTTTTCTTCAACCTGTTCCCCATCAATATGATTCTTCAGTACAAGAAAGTTGGAAAATGGGCAAACTACATCTATGGTGAAAGAGCATATATCATTCTAAGTCTGGTAGCGAAATCAGTGCTTGCCTGGCTTGTATTCTCCGGTGTAATGCAGCCCATGTAATCAATGAACCATTAAATGAACCGTTCCGCCCGGGACGGTTTTTTTTGCATTTGTTATTGACATATGTCAATAACTGGGTATAATGAAAACATAAAGAGCATATGTTCATAACCAAAGGAGGTGAAGCAAATGCCAGCAAGAGATGGATCAGGACCAATGGGACAGGGCCCAATGACAGGAAGAGCAATGGGTTACTGTACCGGAAACAGAACCTACGGACGACAGTTTACATTCGGAAGAGGTGCCGGTTTTGGCCGTGGAATGGCCTGTGGAAGAGCAATGGGCTTGAGGATGGGTTATGGTCGGTATTATAATGACCTTGGACCCTTAGGATATAAGTCTGATAAAGATTTCCTGGTTGCGCAGAAGGAATTCCTGAAGCAACGCCTGGATATAATTGACGGTCAGCTTGATGAACTGACCGAGGACAGCAAGTAGCAGGGGCCCCCTCCCCTGCTTCTTTGAAGAAGGAGAAAAAGATGCCAAGACCCCGAAAATGGAGAAAAGTGTGCTGCCTTCCTGAATGGAATGTATTCGGACCCGTCGGTCCCGGAAAAGGCCGTGCCAGAGTGGAAACCATGACCGTGGATGAATATGAAACCATCCGTCTGATTGACTATGAAGGTATGACCCAGGAGGAATGTGCCAAAAGCATGAATGTTGCCCGCACAACAGTACAGCGTATTTACAATGATGCCCGTAAGAAAATATCATCCATATTCGTCGAAGGCAATCTTATCAGGATAGAAGGCGGAGATTACAGGTTGTTCACTGAGTTTGAACACCGCCAGGGTTTTGGAAACTGCAGACGCCACAGGGGCGAATGCGGAAAATTCGACGACAATGACAAGGAGTAAAAAAATGATCGTTATGATACCGGTTGAAGGAATCAATCCTGAAACAAACATAAATATTGCATTTGGAAGAACACCATATTTCCTTATACACGATACAAAGACCAGGACAAGCAGATATATAGAAAATACCGCTGCATCCAGCCAGGGTGGTGCCGGAATCAAGGCAGCCCAGCTGATTGTGGACAACGGAGCTGATGTTGTTATAACTCCTGCGTGCGGAAAGAATTCAGCAGATGTACTCACTGCATCAGGCATCAAAATATATAAGAGTTCAGGCAGTTCCGCGACTTCAAATATCGAAGCCCTGCTTGAGGGAAAACTCAGCATTCTTACAGACATCCATCCGGGATTCCACGGCCATGGAGGTTCAGGAAATTGAAAATAGCTGTATTAAGCGGCAAAGGCGGTACCGGCAAGACATTTGTTTCCGTTAATCTTGCATATGCCGCCGGGAACTGCATGTATGTTGACTGTGACGTGGAAGAACCCAACGGACATATTTTCCTAAAACCACAGATTACAGATTCACATGATATAACAGTGGATATTCCCCTTATCGACCGGAACAAGTGCAATGGTTGTCGTATCTGTGTCAATTTCTGTAAGTTCAATGCCCTGGCATATATCAAAGGGCACGTGGAAGTATTTGATGATATCTGTCACTCCTGCGGTGGCTGTTCGTTGCTTTGTCCTGAAGGAGCAATTTCTATAAGAAAGAAATCCATAGGGAAAATTCAATCAGGTATTTCGGGAAATGTTACTGTAGTTTCCGGTATCCTAAACCCCGGGGAAGAGTCAGGGGTTCCTATAATAAAGGAACTCCTGAACAGGAATAATGAAGGTAGTGTATTCATAGATTCACCTCCGGGAAGTTCATGTACCGTGATGGAAAGTATCAGGGATGCCGACTATTGTATTCTGGTTGCAGAACCTACTGTCTTTGGAATGCATAATCTCCGGATGGTCCTTGAACTGGTCAGCATTTTTAAAAAACCCCATGGTGTAATCATCAACAAGACCCAGGGAGAGTTTCCTGAATTGAAGGAATTCCTTTATGGAAACGATATAGATGTGCTGATGGAAATACCCTATGACAATGAACTGGGAAAAATCAATTCAATGGGTCTGATTGCAGCTGACGAAATACCGGAATACAGGATCCTGTTTTCCTCTTTGCTGAAAAAAGTATACAAGGAGGCTGACCATGTTTAGAATACTTGTTTTAAGTGGCAAAGGCGGAACAGGGAAAACAACTGTATCAAGTGCACTTATAAAGTTATCTGACGCCAGGGCCTATGCAGACTGTGATGTTGATGCTCCGAACCTTCATCTGGCAGTGGAACACAATGATTTAAAACTTCAGTCAGATTTCCATGGCATGGAAAAAGCCCGGATTGACCAGACTCTTTGTATCAACTGCGGTATATGCCTGAACAATTGTAAATTTGATGCCATCGAATTCAATTCAACCTATACTGTTGATTTCTATTCCTGTGAAGGATGTTCGGTATGCGCCGCAACCTGCCCTGCCGGAGCAATTGAAATGGTACCCGCCGTTGCAGGAAAGCTTGAGTTGTATAACTCAGACAGAATTTTTTCCACGGCTAAACTGAACATGGGATTCGGCAATTCGGGTTTGCTTGTGACGGAAGTCAAAAAGAATCTTGACAGACATGCAAAAGGATCTGAATTTGCTGTAATTGATGGTTCCCCTGGAATCGGGTGTCCGGTAATTGCTTCCATCAGCGGAGTCGATATGCTTCTGCTTGTCACAGAACCTACATTGTCAGGTATTTCCGATATGAAAAGAATCATTGATACAGCCCGGGGGTTTTATCCGGAAATAATCGTTTGCATAAACAAGTTTGATATAAACTTAAAAAATACTGAACAAATTGAAATGATTTGCAGGGATATGAACATTCCTGTTGTCGGTAAAATACCTTATGACCCTACTGTATCAACTGCATTGAACAGCGGAATCAATATTACGGATTTTGATTGCCCGGCTTCTGCAAAACTAAAGGAGTTGTATTATAATACCTTTGGACTAATTAACAAACGAATCAAGGAGAACATAGAATGAGTGAAAATTGCGACAACAATTGCAGTTCCTGCGGTGAAAACTGCAGCGAAAGAAAAACAGAACAAACTGACTTTACAGCCAAACTTCATGAACTCAGCTCAGTGGGCAGGGTCATCGCCGTTATGAGCGGGAAAGGCGGTGTCGGCAAATCCCTTGTGACCTCAATGCTGGCGGCAAACATGAGAAAGGAAGGGTATAATGTTGCGGTCCTAGATGCAGATATAACCGGGCCTTCAATTCCAAAGGCTTTTGGAATCAGGGAAAAGGTCTATGGGAATGAACTGGGACTTATTCCTGCCAAAAGCAGTACAGGAATTGAAATAATGTCAGTCAACCTTCTGCTTGAGGATGAAACTGACCCTGTGGTCTGGAGAGGCCCTTTGATCGGAGGCACAGTCAAGCAGTTCTGGTCAGATGTAGTATGGAAGGACATTGACTTCATGTTCATTGACATGCCTCCGGGAACAGGTGATGTATCACTTACCGTATTCCAGTCCCTGAAGGTAAACGGTATTGTAGTTGTGACCTCACCCCAGGAATTGGTCTCTATGATAGTATCCAAGGCTGTCAAGATGGCAAACCTTATGAATATTCCTATAATCGG
>DAINQB010000021.1:18984-34818 GCA_036743175.1 Bacillota bacterium
TGTGAGGAATTCTACATATTTGAATCCTGTGACGGAAAGATAACCTCAGGCAAGGCCCATCCCAATCCCGGCCACAGACCCGGATTCCTGCCCAATTACCTGAATGACCTTGGCATCAATGTAATAATTTCAGGAGGAATGGGAGGCGCGGCGGTTTCAATATTCAATGAACATAACATCGAAGTCGTCATCGGGCCGGCAGGTGATGTGAAGACTGCCGCAGAAAAATATCTGGCAGGCGAACTTGAATCCACAGGTTCAGTCTGTCACGAACATGAGCACAGCGACGAGTGTCATTGATATAGCTGTTATTAAATGAAATAATATGACTCCAGCAGATAAGCGGAGTCATATTTCTTTGCAAGTAAGTAAAGTTGATTCTTGACCGAAGCAAGACTTGCCTTGCCTGACTTGTATTTCTCAAGGCTCTTCATGAATTTTCTTTTTTCAGATTCTTCTGCTGCATCCTTGAAATAACCCCACACATGTTCAGCTGCGTTTATTGCCTCCCCTGGCTTTATTTCCAAATCCATACATGATTCTACGAGTCGGTAGAACTCAACTGCAGGATACTTTTTTTCACTGAAGAGCTGTCTGCCCTCTTTGTACTTTTCCTGCGATTTCTCCATGATCATATACTTGTACCTCGCCCAGTCACGCTGGAGATTACCCTCATGCTCTTCCGGGTCGGTACAGTTCATACATTTGATGGCGGAAACATTCTTGTCCTTGACCTCAAGCATTATGTCAATGTCATAATCATCAAGCCCATCATAGAATTCCAGGAATTCGTCTATGCCTATGGTTCCTGTATGGGCTCCGGGCTGCCTGTTCTTATCCTGCTGTGAATAATGTATCTTCTGCCGGCCATCCCTTTCCTTCCATGTGGAATGGCACTCCCTGATCCATACCACATCATCCGATGAACCACAATCTTTCACACTATTATGAAGATTGTCATAAACAACCGGAATCTCTGCTTTCATTGCCGTTTCAAGGACATCACAGATCGTATATGACCTGTCATCATTCTCGAGTACAAGCTTTTCCTTTATAGAATCTGAAAGGTTGCTGTAATTTCTCAGGAATCTTTCCTTTGCTTTGGCCGGTTCTCCATAGACTCCTCCGAGATGGAGGATAATTTTATTCTCAGATGTTGCACCCAGACATTCCATGAACCTGTTGTGGTATTCAAGGTCCGCCACTGCCCTTTGCACTATACCTTCATCCGGTGAATTCAAGACTGTATATTGTCCGGGATGCATTGAAACACGCATGCCTGAAGTCTTAATCTTATTCCTTAGCCTGTCAAAGTCTTCCCCGAATATATTCCACCATTCAAGTTGATTCACCTGACTGGAGCCAAACGGGATGATATCGGAACTGATCCGAAAAAGCAGTATTCCATTGCGGATGTTATAGTCAACCAGGTTCTCCAGGGAAGAAAGGTTATGGGCAATAAGTTCCAGCAATCTCTCATCAGTTGCATTTTTCATGGTGCAGCTTTTGAAATCTGTATCCGGAACCGCCAGTGCCAGGCATGCATAACCTATTCTTTTCATGTCGGATTGTTTTCTTTCTTCAGCCTGTCCCTTATTCTCCTGTATTCAATTATAGGTCTGTCCCCGGGAACTAGTTTTTCATTGGATTTCAGCGCTGAGGCCTTTGGTTTCTGGGTTATTACAACCCTCTTATCCTGTCTTTCTATTGTTCTGTTGCCGAATTTCCCTGTAAACGCCACAAATGCATTGAATGGCCTGAACTTCGACAATTTGCAGTAGAATCTTATGTTGAGGACAGTGTTCTCATCATCTACCGGTGCAAAATATATGATTACCTTTATTTCATCGCTTATATGGTTCATCCATAGATTCGGGAAAATGAACTTAAGGTAGGTCGGGTTGATTGTACATTCATCAGCCTTTTTGGGCTGCTGGCCTTCATCTACATCATTGTTTGCACTGGTTGTTATGGTATCGTTTTCAACCAACACCTTTGGTCCGTTGACCAGTGTCCTGTTCCCTCTTCCGATTGTGTTGTAATGCACAAATGGAAGATGAACAACATCCAGCTGGTTCTCTATGCATCTTGAATAATGTGAATTCCAGTGGTCCTGTATCTCACTCCAGGAATAACCATCGTCAATCTGGTCGTCAAAGAATGGAACATTTTCAGTGACCTTATCTTCGTCCCCATACCAGACATAGATAATTTCATTTTTCTCTTTGACAGGATAGTTCTTTACGTTATATCTGCTGATGTCGTCCTTCGTTGCGATCCCTATGGCAGGAACCAGCCGGCATCTGCCGGTCTCATCAAAGCGGAGGCCGTGGAATGGACACTGCACACATCCATCGACTATCTTTCCTTTGCTGAGGGCAGCTCCTCTGTGAGTGCATTGGTCAACAACGCATCCCGCTTCTCCTTCTTCGGTTCTGAAGAATGCAAGTTCCATGCCAAGTCTTTTGACTGCAAGGATCTTTCCCTTTTTCACCGCCCTCGAAGGCAGCACTGCATACCACTGGTTGTAAATCATTTTTTTCCTCTCCTTCTATGGCAGACCGTAATAAGTTATATTGTACATTTGCCACTCGGGCAAATCATATCCAATTGAATCAAATGGCACAAATATCATGGTATCAGGTTGCATCCCAACCAAAGAATCAGGTGCAATGGCCGGTGCAACCAATGACTCAAAATGAATGGTTCGAAGGTTCATACATCCTTCAAATGCATGGTTTCCTATGAATATGACAGTATCAGGAACATAAACCTCAATGATTCCAGCTCCATCTCTGAATGAACCGGGCTCTATGCTTGTTACAGGAAGACCTTCAATCATGGATGGAATCTGCAAAACACCCTCGAAACCAGCATCAACAAGTCCAGTCACCCTGGTTGATACATCATCTTTGTCATACTTCACATCCCTTGCAACTCCGCATATGCTGCACACGCCATCCTTCCATGTCCAGTCAGCGGTTTCATCCATAAGCTCGGAATGTGTGCATCCGTCGTGGGAACATGTGCCGAACAGATGATGGGGATGATGGATGCTGTAGTTTTCGGAATCGGTAAGAAGCTCCCATTTGTCAGTGGCATTCTTTTCGATATAAGTATGGTCGCATCCGGGATAATCACATTTTACAATCAGGTAGTGGGGGTGTTCTGCCGTTGATTCTTCTGTAATCAGCCTGCTCACGCCCATGCTTTCAGATGTAATACCGGTGTCTGTTTTTGTATACTCACATTGTGAACATTTCAGGATTGCATAATGGGGGTGAGTTTTAGTATATCCTGAAATGTACCAGGTAAGCTCCGTCGGAAGGTTCTGGTTTGGAAACTGCTGATGACATATGCTGCATTCCTCAAGCATATAGTGCGGGTGTTCAGGAGATACACCTACTATTGACATTGTGAATTCAGCTGTTTCATGGGCTACGATTTTGACCGCTCCACATTCACATGTGTATTCGGCGGAATGGGGATGTACTTCCTGATATTTGCTGAAAACCCATTTGTGTTCATGCTCCTTTTCCAGCGCTTCCTGAGCAATCTTTTCATATTCAGCTGCTTGTTTCTCGGCTTCTGATAATTCCTTTGTCGGTGTAGGTGACGGTGCATCCGATTTTTTAGTTTCAGAAGAAGTAGCGCATGATGTCAATAAAAGGATTACCATGACCAGCATCGATATTATCCGTTTAATTTTCATACTTCCCCCTGTTGGATAACCTTATGTATATTATATACCAATGTCCAGTCTTATATCCAACGAACCCCTCTTGCATTTGAATCCTTCAATTTCGATAAACTCAATTCCCGGCACATTCGTTGGTCTGAATTCCAGGTTGATTTGCAAGCCTCCTATGCCGTTTATAATCATTGACATGTAACCGGTTGCACTCCACAGCTGATGCTCACATGACTTAAGTCTGCTGTAGGATCCGTTTCTGACCGGTTCCTGGATTCCCCCATACGGCATTCCTGTTACAGGATGGTAAATTTCATAGAACTGTCCGTCCCTTACCGCCTTGTCAGTGAGCATGCTTAACTCATTTATGAATACATCCTTTTTCCCTGCTTTAAGAGCTTCATTTGCATAAAATGAGTTGATGAACGACCATATTGTACCGCTGTGGCGGCCCAGGTCATCACCCTGTCTATATCTGTCATAAGTCCTGTCCACGCAGGCAATGCCATGGGCTGTGCTCCGTACATCATCAAGCACATTTTCAGGCAGAATACCAAACATACGCCCGAATGATAATCCAAGCCCCTCCTGCTCATAATGATTTCCAAGCGGACCTGTTATATACCCAAGCCTGCCGTCATGGTAGAAATTCTTCAAAATGGACTTTTTAAGCAGCTCAGCCTTTTCAAGGAATTCCTTTTTACCGGTAAGCCTGCAGACCATCATGTATGCGTTGTAATAGACACAATTTGTCGATAGGACGTGCATCGGGATTCCATATCCCTTTTTTGCAGCCCGTTCACCATTCGCTGCCGGCCATCCGAGAATACATCCGTCACTGCCTGATATTCCATATGCATCAGGATATGCAGAGACACCGTCCCCATAGACTGCTGCTCCCCTGAAAAGACCATAATCCGGACTGAACTCTTCGCTTTCCATTTTTCCTAGTGTGTTGGAAACTGCATCAACAGCTATTCTTAAGAAATCCGGGTCGTCATGGATCATGAGATACCTTTCCGCTCCAAGTGCCCAGATTACACAATCCCAGTACTGGCCACCAATGAAGTAGCTGTCACCAACCTTTTCCACTACAGACACCAGTGTGTTTCTGGCAAGTTCCCTGTCATAGGCTGCTATGAAATTATATGTATTTATGGATGCATCCCTGGTCCACGGCCTGTCATAATCAGCTCCGGCCATCATAACCGGCCTGCTTTCCCCGAGCAATCCTCCCTTGTACTCCCTGACATTGATTCTGATATCCTCCATTGCAACCGCAATGGCCCTGTTTACCTTTTCCGATGATGTCCCTATTCTCATAAATCTCCTTCCCGGTCACGTCATCCGACCAATCATCCTTGGGATCTTTGGTTATTTTTAACCAATCATCCTTGGGATGTTTGACATTTTTTAACCAATCATCCTTGGGATGTTTGACATTTTTTAACCAATCATCCTTGGGATGATTGGTTCGTTATCCGTGGGATGGTGTGACTGCTCAGTCTTTAATGCGGGTGAATTCCTTTATCGGCAGGCCTGTTGAATAATCAAGCTGGTTGGTTTCCCCTTTTTCAGTATGCCTTTGTCTTGTCATCCTTGTATAATCCCAGGTTGCTTCAACGGCATCACTGCGCCAGGGTCTCCTTTCCCAGTAGTACCCCCTGAAAGGATCCCTTGTTTCGTTCATCCATCCAAGGATTTTATCATGAAGGCTGTTTCGGATGTCAATATATTTTTCATCGTTTATAAGATTTAACATTTCCCCGGGATCGTTTTTTACATCGTACAACTCATCTGATGTCAGAAGATTCACTGTTAGCTTATATCTCCCATCGGTGACGGAACGCATCGGCTGGTACCCACCAAATCCGTCATGGTCTATTTCATACCTTGTGAATTCAATGAACACATTTTCATTGATGGCAGTTTCATATGATTCGAGATTCTCCAAAAGACTCCTGCCTTCGAGGCTTCCGGGAATCTCCTCTCCAATGTATTCCAGTATTGTCGGAACAATATCAACATGGGAAACTGGACTTTTGCTGACCATGCCTTTTGAGCGCATATCCTTCTTGTACATGATATATGGAACATTTGTAATTTCATCATAGGCTGCAGGCCCCTTGCCTGTTATTCCATGAGCACCCAGCGCATCCCCATGGTCGGACGTGTATATCACAAGTGCCTCCGGAACTGATTCATATATCTTTTCAAGGACCCTGCCCATCTCACTGTCAACAAATGAATTGCATCCAAGGAGGTCAAATGCCGTCGGGTCGACGGTGCCGGTGCTTTTGGCCCACACTTTGATATGTTCCGGTTTACCCTGAAGTCCATCAGAAAGATTCCCGTTGTTCGTATGATTCCTGCTTCTGAAATATTCATAATATTCCCCGGGTGCAAGGAATGGATGATGGGGTTCATCATATGAAACCACAAGGAAAAAGTCTTCCGACCTGTACTTTTCAATGAAATCCAATGCCTTGTTACTGCATTTATGGGCAAAAGTAAATCCGGGCTTCACTTCTCCCTTCAGACCGGTCTCAAAATGCCTGGACGCATATCTGTCTTCCTCACTCATTTCATCCAGATAATTCCTCATATCATACCAATAATCCGGGTCCCACCCGTCAGGACACACACCGTTGCCAAAGTAGTCTCCCCCGTCCAGGTGCCACTTTCCTATGTAACCGCAGCGTATACCCAGCGGACTGAGCCTTTGTGCAATCGTTTTTGTCCCCTGGTTCAGGAACATGCTGTTGCCAAGCATACCGTTGGTATGCGGGAAAGTCCCGGTGAATATGGATGACCTTGCAGGACCGCAAACCGGCTGGCATGTATATGCCCTGTCATAGCGTAGTCCCCGAGAAGCCAGTGCATCCAGGTTTGGTGTATGCATATCAAGGCTGTCATTGTAGCAGCCAAGCATATCCTTTCTTTGAGTATCAGTCATAATTAGGATTACTTGTTTCATTCCCATTCCTCCTCAATCCGTCCCTCTATCATTCTAGCACAATGAAGCAGATTATCCCCGGATGTTGCCATTTATGTTTGTTTTCTTTATAGTTGGGAATATAGAATTATATAATTTGGGGAGGTTATTGAACATGTGGAAGGATTTTAAGAAGTTTGCAATCAAAGGCAATGTAATTGACCTGGCGGTTGCGGTAATCATCGGTGGAGCTTTCGGACTTATTGTCAAGTCCCTGGTAAATGATATAATCATGCCTCTTGTAGGAAAGCTGCTGGGGGGAACGGATTTTACAAATCTGTTCATTGTTCTTGGTCCAGGTGCATACAACACACTGGCTGAAGCACAGGAGGCAGGTGCAGCGACCCTTAACTACGGATTGTTCATCAATACCATAATCAACTTTCTGATCATTTCTTTTTCAATCTTCATGGTAATAAGGTTGTTTGAAAAAATGAAGAAGAAGGAAGAACCGGCACCGGCAGCTCCTACAACCAAGAAATGCAGGTACTGCATGAGCGAAATAAGCATAGACGCAACAAGATGTCCCCACTGTACATCTGAGCTAGGTGACTGAGAAATAAGCTTATTCTTTAGAAGGCATCCGTATGGATGCCTTTTTCAATGAACTCATATATCAAATTCGCAGCTACAGGTAATTCTTTTCAACGGAGTCTTTCGCCCATCTGAAGTCAGCCTTACCGTCGGCTCCGATTACAGTATGGTATCTTTCCCTTGTCTGGTTTCCGATTTTCATGCCTTTGATTGTCTTCATTGTCCTGGGCCTTGTCGTCGTCACAAGCCAATCAAGGAAATCCGATTTTATTTCATTTGCAAGCATCGAATACTTCTCGTCAAAAAAGAGGTTGTTCATCTCCCATGGATCTTCTTCAAGGTCGTAAAGTTCATGGAATCCGTCAGGATATTCCTCCTTGAACATTTCAACGGGATAATATACATACCTGTATTTCCCCTTCCTTATGCTCTTGCTCCATGGGTTCTCGGTAACCCCTATCTTCTTTGGAACCGTCTCCTCCCCATTCAGCTTTCTGCACAGGCTGACACCGTCGGCTGTCTCAGGCATTTCCATTCCTGCAAGCTCACATAATGTCGGAAATACATCCACACTTTCCACAATATCACTAACCAGTGTCCCGCCTTTAATTTTCCCGGGCCATGATATCAGCAACGGGACCCTTGTAATTGCATCTGAACATATTCCGGGAGCCTTTTCCATTATGCCGTGCTCGCATGCATAATCCCCATGGTCCGATGAATATACGACTATTGTATCTTCCCTCAGCCCTTTTTCCTCAAGGAAATCAAGCAATTCACCGACGGCATGGTCCACCTGGCTTATGCAGCCCAGATAACCGTGGAGTTTCCTGAGCCTTCCGTTTTCATGGCCATGTGGCTCGAAGAGCGTCCATTCACGGGTTTTCCACCACTTAGCGGTTTTCTTCATGTGGGGAGCCTTGCCTTCAAGGTCATAATCAACATTGGGAGGAAGTATCAGATCTTTTTCGTCATATAAATCCCAGAACTCAGGGCTGGGAGCATAGCATTGATGGGGTTTTGGAAAACTTACATGTGCAATGAAGGGTTTTTCATTCCCAACAGCCTCCTCTATGAACTGCATTGCCCTTGAAGCAATCCACCCCTCCTGTGAATCCCTGTATCCAAGGTTTGACGGCCTGGCATCGCAGGTCTGCATTCCTCTCCTGCCGAATTCAGGGTAGGATGCATGGTCCTCAAGACCTGTCAGACCCCTGCTTTCAAGATATTCATCATATTCCGGCCTGCCGCCTATGCTTGTACCGCATGAATCCAGGAACAAATCACTTGAATCCTCGATCCAGTACTCCGGACAATGTATTTTTCCGATTGCAGCCGTCATATATCCGTTGTTCCTTGAGTATCCAAGTATATTTGGAAGTTCATAGGGTTCAGGACCACTGAGGTCATAATATCCGTGGTTGTGGCAGTACTGCCCCGAAAGCCAGCTTACTCTGCTTGGTGTACAGATCGGGTTCTGGGTTATGGCTGTGTTGAAGACCGCACCTTCAGCTGCCATCCTGTCAAGAGCAGGAGTCCTGACGCTTGGATGTCCGTTGTATCCTGTTACCTTTGCGTTGTGCTGGTCTGCGAGAATAAGAAGAATATTAGGTTTCTTTTTCATTTTCACGTTCCTTTTTCCTTTTATCCATGGTTTTTGAAACCGTTTCATTCTGGTAATAGGGCATTACACCCTCCACCGACCCTTTGTAATATTTTCCAATCACTTCTTCCGTTGATTCAAAGGGGTCCCCAAGCCTTGCAAGCCATTCACTGAGACCTGTATCAAGTTCCGACTGCAAATGTGCATACTCTTCCCTGCCTGCCAGGTTGTCTAATTGATACGGGTCTTCGGAATCATTATACAAAACCCATGCCTTGTCACGGAACCTTGCATAAGTGTAGTCTTCGGTCAGTATGCCACGCCATTCCGGATATGAGAATTTGGCAGGACTGACGGGATAATTGATGAACACGGATTCCTGAATATTGTCTTCCCTGCCAAGAAGCAGCCCTGACATGTCCCTGCCTTCGACTTCAGACGGAATATCAAGACCGGCGATTCCAAGCAAGGTTGGCATTATATCCACAAGGCTGATCAATCTCCCGGACACCTTTCCATCAGGCACATGACCGGGCCAACGCACCATGAAAGGAACAATCACGGATTCTGCCCATGGTTTGCACTTCCATCCCCTGTTCTGACTGAAAAGCATGTCTCCATGGTCACTTGTGAATATGACAAGTGTGTTCCTGGATGTCCCCGTTTTATCCAAGGTCTCCATTATCATCCCGAAGCACTCATCAAGGGCTGTTATGTGTGCATAATAACCGGCTATTATTGATTTATCAGCATCGGCTGCGGCATTCGGTCTAGGCTCAATCTCATCCACAGGATACATGTCCTTGTATTTCTGCGGCACCTCTTTATATGGGCAATGGGGAGGTCCGAAGGAAAGGAACATGCAATATGGCTTTTCTTCTTTGCTTTTTCTTTCAATATATTGCGATGCCAGTTTTGCTTGTCCGAAGGGCTCATATCCATCAATCCATATTGGTTCAGGATTGTCGTTGAGATAATAATATCCGTCAAAATATCTGTGGTTGCAATTGTATGATGCCCAATAATCGTCAAATCCCAGCCTTTTCGGTCCGGGTGGAATGAAGGCTCCTCTGTCGGCCGGTCCCATATGCCACTTTCCGATATATCCGCAGTCATAGCCGTTTTCAGTAAGACAACCAGCAAGTGTTTGAAAACTGGTTTCAATCTCCTTGTCATTGTTTACAAGTCTGTGATGCAATGTATGAAGGCCCGTCATGATTGATGCCCGCACAGGCCCGCAGACAGGAGTATTTGATACGGCTCTTGTAAATCGGGTCCCCTCCAATGCAAAATTATCGAGATTTGGAGTGAAGACCTTTTCGTCTGCGCATGCCATGGCACTCCCGCGCATCTGGTCTGCAAAAATAAAGATGATATTCGGTTTATCCATGAATCAAGTATACCATTGCTTCAAAACATGGCACAACAAACATCTCCCCTTCAATTGTAAATGCACTTTTTACCGATTATCTTCTGTAACCGATGAACGGGTCATTTATTATCCTGTTTCCTTTGACTCCGGACTTTCTGAGAATTCTTTTCATTGATGTTATTGCATTGATGCTGCCTGACACATAATAACTTGCATTGTTTGCATATTTGACGGCAAGTCTGGTCAGTTCGTGTTTCATTTCCTCCCTGTCTTCAGCAAAATGAAGATGCAGCACATCAGTTTCATCCGCTTTTTTCTTCAAGTCCTCCATGAAAAGATGGTATTTGCCTGAATGCAGTATTTCAACCGTCTTATCCGGATGCTTATCAAGCTCCATTGCAATGGCTCTTACAGGCGTAATGCCCACACCTGATGCCGACATAACTATCTGTCTGCCGCCGTTGTTGAGGGTAAACCAACCGAATGGTCCTATGAGATTGACTTTTTCTCCGGGTTCCAGTCTGAACAAAGTCCTTTTGAAGTTGCTTGCAATCTCGCCCGTTCTGGTTCCGATCATAACAACTCCTTCGTCAGGGGAGGAAGCAACGCTGAAAACCCTCCATTTCCTGCCCTTGAATTTTTTGCCGGGCATTGTAAAGATACCATGCTCACCCGGAGTCCATCTCATACCCTCCTCAGGTTTCAGCCTGACTACCCAATAATCATCAAACACATTTTCTGCGGAAATAAACCCGAGCCGGCCTCTCCTGAAAATACCCTTTAAATCCGATAACCTCATAAACATATCCCCTTTTCTTTACATACATCATTTTTACCCTGTTGATGCACAAAGAAACCCGGGCTATGTACATTTTCAACGATTCAGAATTGACATATAGAAATCGTAGGCTTCAGGTGGTATATCAGCGGAAGCGGACGCCATCCCCAGCACCACTCCACCGTCTTTTGCAACTTCAATCAACGGTTTTACATGTTCTTCGATTTCATTTCTGTTGTTTCTCTGAAGTATGTTTGTATTGCATACTCCACCGAAGAAAACAGTATCTGGATATTTTTTTCTAAGATCAGGCAGATGCAGTCCGCTCCTGGGCTCAAGAGGATTGAAACCTTCGAAACCTGCTTCAATGAGCAGATCCATGAGCGGGCCTATGTTTCCGTCACTGTGGAAGAAGAAGTGCCTGCATCCCTCCTTCCTGCACCGGGCTATAAGCCTTTCATACCTTGGCAGCAGATACTTTTCAAACAGCACCGGGCTGAACATGGGACTCAATGTATTGGCCATGTCGTCATAGACCCACAGGCCGGTTTCCCTGAAACCGGTTCTTCTCAGGGATTCGAGTGACATTGATATCATATGGTCGGTCACCAGATCAAACAGTTCATTGCAGAAACCGGGTTCTTGCAGCATGTCCATGAGAAGAATGTCCTCGGGCCACATGGAGTGGGCTCTGATATATATTCCTCCGGTCCTGAAGAACCTGCATCTTTCCCTGTTTTTAAAATTGAAATCATCAAGCCCCTCAAATCTTGACGGAAGACAGGCTTCTTCGAATGACAGCGAATCTATGTCTTTTCTTTCCTTAAGCCTGTATTCAAGTATGTGTGGGAAATATCCATCCTTCTTCCTTCTGGTTATTCTTCCGTATCCGTCATTTTCCACATAGTATTCCGAATCCTCCGACAAAAGGGCTTTTTCAGACGGAAAGAAACTTTCATCAGGGCCATAGACTGCAGTATCATATCCATAATGGTCCATAGGTTCAACATCCGTTGAAAAACCCATGTACTTCTGCCACTTTTCTGTGAAGCCACCATAGTGGTGAACATCCCACAGAGGAATACGGTCAGTCTTCTCAAATGCAATTGCCTTTAGAACCCTTTCATGTGAATTCATCATATTCCCCTTTCAAACTTCAATGAAAAAGTCGTTACTGTGCTGACAGTCCTGATTTCTGACTGCCATCCCCCAAGACTGTTCAGTATTGTGTGGCCCCGTTCTGCTGCCGGTATCTCCCATCCTGATGGAAGATATCCATATATGACCATATCAATGCCAGGCTTTGAGTGTATTTCACCTGAAAGTGTTTTTGTGTTTGCATTGAATTTAACTTTATCAAGTATATATCCTCCGGTTATATGGTGTGAGACTGAAACGACGCAAGGGTAATCATGGACAGGAACCGCATGCAGTACGGCACAGTCCTCGGGAGGCACATCCACATGGAAAGAATCATTGAACCTTCCCAGCCATCGGCCCTGCCACCACTCAAGTACAATGAATTCATGGTCATTATCTATCTCCAGCATCTGGGGTTCTATATGGAATTGTTTTGTCTTTCTTTCAAAGTTGAAAAGCGCCAGCGTGATTCCAGGACCGGCCTGCCACTTTGAATCAAGTCTCCAGACCGAAGGATATCCGTCCGGGAAGGGGTTCTCAAACAAATTGTATGGTCTTGCGGACTTTTTGATGGGAGGGAGGATCCTTCTGACCAATTCAAGTCTTTCAGGATTCATGAGCCTCAGGTCTTCACTCAGCATTACATGACCACCTGCAAGTGCAACCGTTGTTGCCCTTATCCTTGCTTCACCCAGGGAGCAGCCCTTGCCAACCTGCAGCGAATCGGGGTCGTTCACCCAGAATTTTCTGTTCTTGTACCAAAGTGCCGCAATGGTTGAATGTCCGTACCTGTACTTTTCATATGCTCCCGGCCAGCTGCCTGCCTCGCCGATATCCGAGGCTATCCGCACCGAGTCGCAGTGACCGAGCTGCATATTGGTATCACATGAACAGGGAGCAATGTGTCTGTCATCTCCAAATCCTTCCCTGAAACTCTTCCATGACAGATTGTATAGTTCTCCCATGGAATAGTTCCGGCCTTTTTGTTCATCCTTTTCCAGTACGAAGAAATCCACCTTGCAGTAGCTGCATCCAATGTCAGCAAACGCCTTCATTTCTTTTTTCCAGCGACATCTTACAAGTTCATCAGATGCGTCAAAATAATTAAGTTTCCTGCTTTTACCACGATTCTTGAAATCAAATGTGCTCCATACGGTTGCGAGTCCCTCTTTTTTTTCTCCCTTTTGGTCCTTGGCCATGAGAGGTTCGAGTTCCTTGTAGTTTTTTGTATGTTCAGTTATACAAAATGGAGTGTGCCATATTCCCAGCTCAAGACCTAATCCTGAAAGTCTTTTGGCAAGCCATAAAAGGCCATGGGAAAATCTTACAGGGTCAGCTTTGGTATCACCCCATTCAGCTTCGTTCTGCCATCCATGGTCAAGAAGCATGATTTTTTGCATTTCCTGAGGATATCCGTCAAAGAAATCACTTATTATTGCGGCATTTTCAATCACGATATCTTCAGTTACTGCCGCATGGTAACCATACCAGGTCATCATTCCAACAACAGGAGGACCATTGAAGTTCCTCCTTATACCTGTGGACACCTTGCCGGCGAATTCTTCAAGCAATGAATATGGGTCCTGTGCCTGGCCAACTGAAATACAGTCCAGTGAAATTTGTTCACCGGGATCTATTTCCCGGCCGATTTCCTGCCAGGCTTCAATTGATATAACCTCTCCCGGATTAACCGGCGGATATACATCCACCCATCCATGACCTGTATTCTGCCCCAGGAAACCAATGAGGATTGCCGACTCATTGTCATGGTTGTAAAGGACCGTCTGAAGGCTGCTTCTGTGGAACCCTCCCTTGTGAGTTTCTTTCTCACCCGTCCGCTGCTCATTGGCAACATCCATTGCTTTACTATATGTGGGGTCACTGAGTTTTCTTACTCCGGCCCATGCGCACTTGCCGGAATCTATGAATATCACTGATTTTTCATTGAACTCATCACCTGAGGCACTCATCAATAATCCGGCACTTACCAATCCACCGGGTTTGCTGCCATTGTTCGTGATGGAAATAATTATTCCTGAATCACTTTCATTTATGCTGATTGACAGACCATCCAATGTTTGTTCGTCAATGGACTGCCTGTATGAGTCGGTATCGATAAAAGCCTTCATTCACTTTCTCCCCTGCTCAGCCTGCGCTTTCATTGTATTCATCAACCAGCTGCCCTACCAGCTTGACCCGTTCAATATCACCCGTCGAAGAAATTTCATCGGATATTCCAAGGATAAGATTCGGGGCAAACAATTCGATGACTTCCCTGGCTTGTTCAAGAAGCTCTTCCTCTGAATATCTTTCGTCGAAAAGAATGGCTGCAATGCCGTCCACCATATACATGTCACCCATTGCGTCCTTTGCTTCCTGAAGAGTAACATCGCCCTGCGGAACCGGAGTGATGGCTTCAATGCCGTCAAGTTCACATTCCTTTGCGTACTTCAGGATTCTTTTTACATCCCCATCCCAGTGGCTGTAGGTGAATTTTCCGCCTTTATGAAGAAGTTCGCCTCTTTTTTGGTAAATCGGAAGCACAAACTCCTCAAATATATCAGGTGACAGGTATCCATCATGAAGGTTGTCACCATAATTGATTATATCAATGGGTGATTCGTTTATTACTTCAATGAGGCCTTCCTGGTTTGCATGCAGAGCATCACAATATTTCCTTACAGAATCCGGATAGTCTGCCAGGGCATATGATGTGTTGATGAATCCCATTTGCCGTATATACAAATGCTGGATTCCGATTCTTGGCATGAATATGCAGGGTGCTCCAAGACCACCCCACTCATTATTCAGTAAATTATATTTTTCATGGTCAAAGCTCCATCGGGCCCTGCTGTCAACCCATTCAAGGACTTTGAGCTCATCTTCACTGTTCACCCACCACTTTTCATAGTACTTGCCCACATTGGACGAGTTCCTTCGCATGATGCATGTTATTTTGCCCACAGGACATTCTATTGTATGGAGTTCCCTGTTTCCGTCAATTTCCTCCACCGCAACATTGACCCGTGGGTCCTCTGTCCGTACGAAGCATGCATTGTATTCATAGATTCTTGCAGAGCATCCCAGGGCTCTGTAAAGCTCAGGCTTAGACATTCCTGCGTATGGTCCCGGCAGTTGCCCGTCCCTGCTGATGTGGTCGCTGATCCAGCATCCAATCCTTGGCTGCCAGATAATTTTCCTGTTGCCCGGTTTGAAACAAACATCCCTGTGAAGCTGCACGAAATCCTTTTGCATAAAACTACCCCCGTTTATGAAATCCATTATAGCATGGTACATTCCGGATGCGGCCCGTTCAAACCACTCAAATTATATGTCTGTATACAAGAAGCAGTCTTTACATCCGAACATATGTTCGGTATAATGTTATGTACAAAGGGACCAGGCAATGAAAGTATTGATGAAAACAGTTGATATGATTTGTGTAAGCACACGGGACGGAAGGATTTCCCCCCTCAAATTCAAGCTGCCTGATGACAGGGGCGGCTATACAATAGTAAAGATTGACCGTGTCCTGAAACGCGCTGAACAGAAAATTGCCGGGAACCGCATGCTTGTATATACTGTCCAGAGCATAATCCGCGATACGGAAACCGTGTATGAGATGAAATATGAAGTAGCTACGTGCAAGTGGTATATATCAAAACTGTGACATACTCCCACCACTTGTAGAAGTGGGGGCTTCTCGTTCGAGCAGCCTATT
>DAINQB010000022.1:0-14103 GCA_036743175.1 Bacillota bacterium
TTGTCCTTGTAAATGAAATAACAGGGGTATAAGATATACAAAACATACAGGCGGAGGCACTTTTATGAAATGGACAAGACAGCAATATATTGATTATCTGACATTCGGGGATTTCAAAAGACCCATGTTCGTGGAACTCTTTGGACCGCTGGTGGGACTTGATAATGAATGGCGGGCACAGGGGGCACCGGAGGATAAAATCGGAATGGTAGGTTTTGACTGGGATTATGTACCTTATGTAAGCTGCGGGGGAAATACCGATATCTTCGGTGGGCCCAAGAGTGGGATAATTGAGGAAACGGCTGAATATATCATAGAATCAGATCAACTGGGCAGAAGGATGAAGCTCATGAAGGGCAAGGCTACGGTTCCGCTGCCCATGGATTATCCGGTCAGAAACATGGAGGATTGGCTGAAGTATAAACCTCTTTATCTCTTCGATGAAAGACGCATCGACTGGACCCAGGTGGAAAAGGCAGTCCATGAACAAAAAAACGGCAGCCTTGTATTGGCATCAATTCCGGGAGGGTTTGATTTGCCGAGGCAGTTGATGGGTGAAGAGGAGCTCTGTTATGCATACTATGAACAGCCTGAGTTGATAAAGGATATCCTTGATACTGCTGCAGAAACGGCAATTTCGGTACTGGAACGCATCACTGAGAAGGTCACCATTGACCAGCTGAGTGTCCATGAGGACATGGCAGGCAAGAGCGGTCCTCTGATTGGACCTGGACAGATCGAAGAATTCATAAAACCATACTATCTTAAGGTATGGGATATGCTAAGTTCACAGGGGACACGGATATTTTCGCAGGACAGCGACGGTAACATGGACCCGGTCATTGATGTTTTCCTTGAAAGCGGTCTGACGGAAATGTATCCCATGGAACCGGGCGCTGGAATGGATATTGTGAAGGTCCGTGAAAAATATGGAAATCGTTTGTCATTGAAGGGTGGCATCAACAAATATGTTCTCCGTGACAGCAAGGAAGCAATAAGGCGTGAACTGGAGTACAAGATGCAGGACAGTATGCAAAGGGGTGGTGTTGTTTTTGGACTTGACCACAGGATTCCAAACGGAACACCATTTGAATATTATGAGTACTATGTTGAACTGGGGCGGGAGCTTCTTGGCATTGAACCTCTGACAGATGATATGAAGGGTTGGATGCGACAGGCATTCTAAGGCAAAAAAAAACGGGGTAACCCGTTTTTTCATGTCTTTGTCAAGCCATTTTGTTCAGGGCTTTTACAAGCCTTGATTTGTCTCTGGCGGCTTTGTTCTTATGAATAAGGCCCTTGCTGGCTGCTACATCCAAAGCAACAGTTGCCTTTTTGACCTTTTCCGCAGCATCAGCGGCACTTGAATCCACTGCAAGACGTGCTGACTTCAATTCTTTTCTCAAAGCTGATTTGGCTGATGAATTCGCAGCATTCTGTCTCTTACTGACCTTAACTCTCTTCATTGCGGATTTAATATTAGGCAAAGCTTTCACCTCCTGTCACTTTTTTAGCTAAGTCATTGTACCATGATAACCAAACCTTTACAAGCCTGCATTTTTCCCACCTCACTTCCTGCCCTAAAAACAAAAAAGTTACCCGGATTTTAATTTCACCTCCGGGGTAAAATTAGAATCTTTTAACTTTCACCCCCGGGGTAAAAGTTAAAAAAAGGGGTGGGGTTTGGGGATGGAGGTGGATGGTGATATAATTGTTGCAGGCATATCTTTTTAGCTGGACTGCATCATAACCGGAGGTGATACCATGAGAAAAACGAAAATAATATGTACTATGGGACCGGCCACGGAGGGCAGATGCGAGGAATTGATTCTAAACGGCATGGATGCGGCAAGATTTAATTTTTCCCATGAGAATTATGAAATACACGGCAGGCGGATACGGGAGCTGAAGGAAGCAAGGGAGAGGCTCAAAGTGCCGGTTGCAATGATAATAGACACAAAGGGACCTGAAATGCGAATAGGGGTTCTGAAAAAGAAGTTTGATCTGAAGAAAGATACCAGGATAAGGCTTGTGGTCGAGGACATCGAGGGTGATGAGAATGCAGTTTCAATAACAAACAAGATGCTCTATGAAAAAGTCAGTCCGGGCCAGTCCATTTTCATTGATGACGGAAGGATAGAACTTGCAGTAATTGAAATAATTGGAACCGACATTGTCTGCAGTGTAATATCAGGCGGCCCCTTGTCCAGCCGCAAGGGCGTCAATGTTCCTGACTGCGACACCGGTCTTCCCTTCATGACGGAAAAGGACATACAGGACATAGAATTTGGAATCGAGAACGACTTTGATTATGTGGCACTGTCGTTTGTCCATTCAGCAGCCGACATCTACAAGGTCAGGGGAATCCTTAAGAAAAAATACAGGGAAGACATCAAGATTATTGCCAAGATTGAAAACCGGGAAGCTGTTAATAATATCGATGAAATAATTGAAGCCGCAGACAGTATTATGATAGCCAGGGGAGATATGGGCATTGAGCTGCCCTTGAGCCAGGTTCCGGTCATTCAGAAAAGGCTGATCAAGAAGTGTTACTCATCAGCAAAACCGGTCATAGTTGCTACCCAGATGCTGGAAAGCATGACGGAAAACCCCCTTCCTACCAGAGCGGAAGTATCAGATGTAGCAAACGCAATTTATGACGGAACCAGTGTGGTAATGCTGTCAGGGGAAACCGCCGCCGGCGATTTTCCTATAAAGTCTCTTCAGACAATGGCTCGTGTAGTCGAGGACACTGAAGCCGATATAGACTACGAATCCCGCTTCGCAATAGAGAATTTTGATATGATTGAGAAAAACGCATTGAATATCATCAGCAAAGCTGCCGTTATGACAGCCTTTGAGATAAAGGCCAAGGCCATTGTCATGCCGACAAGGACCGGGAATTCGGCCAGGATGGTTTCAAGTTTCAGGCCGTCCACTCCGATTATTGCGATTACAATGAAGCCTACAATCCAGCGGCAGCTCAATATGTCATGGAATATAAGGCCCATGCTCAGTGAGTTCATCGGCGACCAGAAACAGCTGTTTGAAAATGTTATGAACAAAGCATGTGAAACCAAACTTGTAGAAGAAGATGACCAGGTCATCATGATTGCAGGAATCCCAACGGGAAGTTCGGGTAAAACCAACATGATGAAGATACATAAAGTGGGAGAAGCTGTGGTCGGAGACTGAAATTAGTCATAATTAGCTTGATATAAATTGTTTTTCTGATAGAATTATCATGAATAAAAGCGAGAAATGGAGTAACTTAAATGGCACTTATAACATCAAAGGAAATGTTCAAAAAAGCATATGAAGGCGGATACGCAATAGGCGCTTTCAATGTGAATAATATGGAAATAGTCCAGGGGATTACTGAGGCTGCGAAGGAAGTGAACGCACCTTTGATCCTTCAGGTTTCAGCAGGCGCAAGAAAGTATGCGAAGCATGTTTACCTCATGAAGCTCATTGAAGCGGCAATCGAGGATACAGGACTTCCGATCTGCGTGCATCTTGACCATGGTGACAGTTTTGAAACCTGCAAATCATGCATAGACGGCGGATTTACATCAGTCATGATAGACGGTTCACATCATTCATTCGACAAGAACATAGAAGAAACAAAAAGAGTGGTTGAATATGCACATGCAAGGGGAGTAGTGGTTGAAGCTGAACTTGGAAGGCTCGCAGGAGTTGAGGATGATGTAAATGTTTCTGCAGAAGATGCTTCGTATACAAGACCTGACCAGGTTGAGGAATTCGTAGCAAGGACCGGGGTTGATTCACTTGCAATTGCCATCGGTACAAGCCATGGAGCATACAAATTCAAGGGAGAGGCCAAACTCAGGTTTGATATCCTTGAGGAAATCCAGAAAAGGCTTCCCGGATTCCCCATAGTCCTTCACGGAGCTTCATCTGTTGTTCCTGAATATGTGGAACTCATAAACAAGTACGGCGGAGAAATGCCCGGAGCAAAGGGAGTACCGGAAGATATGCTTAGAAAAGCAGCTGAAATGGCCGTTTGCAAGATCAACATAGATTCTGACCTCAGACTTGCCATGACTGCCGCAATCAGAGAGCAGTTTGCCCTTAATCCTGCCGAATTCGACCCAAGGAAATATCTGGGTCCCGGCAGAGACTTCATAAGAACGATTGTGAAGCATAAACTTGTAAACGTACTCGGTTGCAACGGAACTGCAGACTCATATTGAAAAGAACATTAAATCGGACCGCTTCACAGCGGTCCTTTTTTAGGGGGCTGAAATGAAAAACATAAAAGAAATCAATCCGGTGGAAGGTCCTGCGGGCATTTTCAGAAGAACCCTGGAATACACCGAAGAAGCCATGGTGTGTCATTTTACTATGAAAAAAGGTGCAATTGTACCCCTTCATAACCACCATGCTGCCCAGATCGGTTATGTAATCAGCGGAAAGATCCAATTCAATCTTGAAAATGGTAACGGATTCATTGCCGAAAATGGTTGTTCATACTGTTTTGACAGGTTCGAATACCATGGTGCTGAGGTCCTTGAGGATTCCGAGGTAATGGAAACCTTCTCGCCGGCCCGGGATGAATATAAATAATCAAGCCTTTATATCCGAAGACAGAGCTCTGCGAATATAGGAGAATGCCATTTTAAGAATGACACCGTAGTAAACCGGTTTTTTCCAAAAGCCGGATACGCGGGATTCATTTGTGATGGATACAAATCTTTCATGGGAGTAGAGCTTTGATTTTCTGAGACGATACCTTATATATTCATTGAGATATATCTGCATGGACCTCTTGTTTTTCATGTCTTCAATGATTGAGCCAATAAGCTTGAACTCATTTGTAATATAGCCCAGCTGCATGCCGTCGCCCGAACTTATATTATCTATGAATCTGTAATCTCCAAGGAGCATCGGAAGAAGTACTACATTGTACTGAAGGGCTGCCCGGACCCAGAAGGAATAATCCGACATTGGAAACAGGGATTCATTGAAGCCTCCAAGTTCAATGCACATGGACCTTCTCATGATTATTCCCAGGGGACCGCCTGTAATATTGTACATACAGAAGTCCATGACATTAAGGCGTACACCTTTGTGCCTGAGTCCTGTGTACCCGGCAAGAGCCGAGTAACCCTTGTGCCGTTCACTGGAATTGTTCCTGATGATTCTTTTCCCGGGAATAAGCATGTCTATACCCGGATTCCGGCGTATGACAGGTACAAGTTTTTCAAGGTAATCTGCGGACAGCACATCATCCGTGTGCAGCATTATCATGTATTCGGAGTCTGTTAGTTCAATGCACCTGTTGAAGTTACCAAGACAGCCTATGTTTTCACTGTTTTTGTAATATTCAAGCCTTTCATCCGTGATTGATTCTATCAGCTGCTCTGTTTCATTGTTCCTGACCGGGTCGTTGTCAACGACGATTATTTTGAAGGGTTCCCTGAATGACTGTCCTATACAGCTGTAAATTGCTTCCTTAAGCAATTCCGCTCTTCCGTATGTAGGGATTGCAACTGCGAACAAAGGATTTTCCAAGGATGACTTCCTGATCCTGACGGAAGTTATCGAGGAGTATTTTTCAAAGAAATCCATGTTCAGAAGATAATTTTCATTGTTCATCAGAATATCTCCGGGTCCGGTGAAAAAACAAGGAATCGCCCCTTGTATCCATACCTGCTTCTAAGTGATGCAGCAATTTCATCCCTTAGGTTCCATGGGAAGATCAATATATGGTCGGGATTAATTTCTAGCATCTCCTCAGGAGAAACCACTGGAATGTCAGTTCCCGGCAGCAAACGCCCCTGCTTTATTTCGTTGACATCTGCGATGCAGGGAATCATCGATCTGCCGGCATTGATGGAATTTAGGAAAATCACCGCTTTTGCAGCAGCTCCGTATCCGGCAATTATACTGCCTGATTCATGCATTTCAGTGAGATATTTTCTGTGACTGTCGATTGTATCATAAACCTTTGAAGCAAAGGCTCTGAATATACTAGGATCCCTTACCCCGGTAAAAGACTCATATTCCAGCAATTGGCTGACAGTCTCCATCACCGGATGGCTCTTTGCATTCCCGTTATTATCCAGGCAGGCATACAGTCTCAGGGAGCCACCCTGGACAGGGGTTCTCACAGCATCAAATATTCTAAGACCGGCTGCGGCAAAAACACTTTCAATCGAAGAAAGGCAAAGATACGAGAAATGCTCGTGATATATGGTGTCAAACTGTCTTTTTTGAATTAGGTCAGGCAGATAGTGAAACTGTATTACGGCAATACCATCTTCAGAAAGCATATTACTGATGCCCAAAACAAAATCATTTATGTCAGGAACATGGGCAAGGACATTCAATGCAATGACCAGGGATACAGATTTCGGGTTGAAATGTCTCAGGGCTGACTCATTGGTGAAGAAGTCATCTATAGTAGGAATGCCGCGGGCGCGTGCTATTTCTGCTGCCTTGACCGAGGGCTCTATGCCGGTTATGTGGGAAAATCCCAGCTCCTTGAAATTATTAAGCATATATCCGTCATTGCTTGCAATCTCAACGATGCTTGAATCCTTCTCAATGGGATGCCGGGATAATATTTCCCTGCATAGTTTACTGCAATAGGAAATCCAGTCAGATGAAGCCGAACTAAGGTAGGAGTAATCCGTGAATATCTCAGAAGGCTTCCTGGGTGTACTGGAAAAAACATATGCACAATCAGAGCAATGGTACAAGGACAGGGGATACCTCTCAATGGAATCCGAAGGAGTATTGACCAAAGGCTGACCACCCAGATTGAGGAACTCGATTACATCATTTCCACCGCATGCCCTGCATTTATGCATCATTCAACCCCACTTTGGACAAAAATCCATATCCGTCTGTATGAATGAATGTCGGTTGTTCCAGTTGGCACAGGATGACTGGTAGCATTGTCTGCAGGCATGGGTCATTTCATCAGCGGTTCCATTGACTGTTTTTCTGAAGGAAAGCATGTATTCACTGTTCCAGAGGCCAGAAACCGGGTCATTGGATGCATTGAGAATGTGTCCTGAGCGATTGCCTGATGACATGCATATCCTCTGGAAACCGTCGCTTCCGATGAACAAATCGCGCCAGGCCAGATAACAGTGCCTGTGAACTGCTTCTCCGGCCGGATCATCTCCCGGTATATGGGGAAGGGAAATGCGGATATTGTATTTGTCGGCTCGTTCCGCTGCTTCTTCAAAACACTCCCTGACAAGACCGGGACTGTCAAAGAGGGTTTCTGATTCAAGATCCTTAGAAAAAGCCGTAAGATAGACTCCCTTAACTTCTTCTATTCCCATTTCGGCAGCAAGGTCAACCATGCGTGGGAAACTCCGTATGTTTCGCTTCATCAATGTAGTAACCGTATTGATGTGTGGTTTTACAGGAGAGAACAGTCTTCTTACAACAAACTGCCTGAGACTTGAAACAATGCTGTCAAAATCAGAGCCGGTCCTTATAGCATTGTTTATTTCTCTGTCAGGACCATCAAGGCTGATTGCAAGAATATCGACCCCGTACTCAAAAAGAAAGGGGGAGATATCGTCAAGCCTAGTACCGTTTGTGAGGATATATTTCCTCACGGGATATTCAGATGCAAATTCCATGAACCTGTCAAAGCGTGGGTGAAGGGTGGGTTCACCCCATCCCATCAGAGTTATTTCCTCCGCCTGCTCCATGAACGGCCGCAGATAGTCAAGCCAGTTAACATCAAAGAAAGAAGGTTTGAAATCCTTCTCATTACGCCCGCACATTATGCAGTTGAGATTGCATGTATTGGTGAGTTCCAGAACTATTCGTCTTGGAAAGGATAAAAGCCCGGGAAGGGATTCCTCTGATTCCCTGATATTGAGTTTGCTGTTATTCTTTTGTACATCTGTCAGGTTTTCATGACCGAACAGGTTTTTGGTGTCAATTCTCTTTATTTCTTCCATATTTCCCAAAAAGCATTTCCTTTCTCATATATGTCGCATACTTCATCATATTCCTTTAGATTGTTTACACCGTTCCATCCACCGGAATGCCGATAGACATTCAATTGTCCTTCATCAGCCAATGAAGAAATTACATCAGTTTCCAGTTCTCCTTCCATTCTCATGACATAACCGGTGAATGATTTTTCAAAAACCATGAAGCCTGCATTTATAAGGCTGTTTTGCATGACCGGTTTCTCCTTGAACTTGAGCCTGCCGTCATCATTGAATATATGTCCGTAGGGGGAAGTGGGCCTGACCCCTGTTATTGTAAACATTTTTCCTGAATCAGAATGGTGTTTGATAAGTTCAGGAAGATTGATGTCACAGAGATTATCAGCATAACATATTATGTTTGCCCCTTCAGGTAAACGGTTGAAGACACGCCTCAGTCTTTCAAGTTTGGGTGAGTCTATCCCGGTATCCACAGGTTCCACCTTCCATGTACCGTTTTTTACTTCATCGAACCCCATGACTGCACCGGTTATTGTATCGGCTTTGTAGCCTAGGCACAAAACGAACTCATTGAAACCCTGGCACGCAAAAATGCCCATTATGTGCCAAAGCATGGGTTTGCCACCTATTGGTATAAGCGGTTTTGGGAGTGACTCCCCGTCAATTGCCAGACGCCTGCCTGAACCTCCGGCAAGAATTATGACCTTCATTTGTGTGTCCCCCCGGATGATTGTATCATAAAGTCTCCCTGATTCTAATCAGCTTATGTGCAGCCAGTTTATCGGCCAGCTTTCGTGCTTCAACTGTGGATATGCCAAGGCCTGTCGAAATTTCGGAAAGCAGACGCCCGTCTGCAAGAGCCCATATTGAAACCAGCCTCCCGGTTTCCTGGTTTTTATCATTTTTATTGCTGGTGGTGGGATATAGGCCGTGTTTATCCAGTTTTGGTTCACAGTTCTTATGAATTGCCTGGATTATGCAATCACTTTCGAAATTTGATATTGCTGATTCAAGCAAATCAACTGAAGCGGTCAGCTTGTCAAAGGATATGAAATCCTTGTTGTCCAGGGAAGTATGATACTCAGGATACTGACCTGGGGGAGTTCGCATCAGGCTGCCGATTGCTATACCTATGCCGTGGGAATTGAAGTGTCTTTCATCACAACCCAGCGGAGAAAATCCATGGATTTCAAAAATTTCACCTGACTGTTTCAAAGCAGTTTCGACGGCTGTATCAAAAGGTGTATTGCCTCTTTTCGGTGTCCTGTATGTGAAACCGCCATGATCTGCAGTGCAGGCAGCTGTCATTCCACCCATGACCCTTTTTCTAAGCCGGGATTTGTTGCGGGCAATATATGCTATGGAACCTATTGTTTCAGGTGCCAGTACAAAGCGATATGAGTATTTTAGCATCTCCTTCTTAGTGAGAAGCCTTGAGGCAAGACCAACAAGAGTAAGTGGACCTGACAACTGGTCATTGGCCATGGATGGGTGCCCGATGTGCGAGAACAGCAGGACTTCCTTTTTGCTTTTGCCTTTAATAAGCAATTCGCCCAAAGTGAGTGAACCTTCGGACAGTTCTGATTCAATGCAGACCCTGTAACTGGAATCCTTCATTTTCAACAATGTATTGTGACTGAGGCAAAATCCCCAGTTTCTTTTGTAATATGAAGTGACAAAAGGTATTGCATCGGGTTTTTCGGGGATTGTGAATAAATGGGGCAGGAGGTCATCCATGGTGAAAATTCCAAAGACAGGGATGCTGTATCCCATCACATGAAGATTGTTTTCCTTGAAATCAACTATTCTTTTTCCATTTTGATCCTCGATATATGCTTCGCTTATGTTCCACTCTTCGGGAACCACCCAGTCAAAACACTTTGTCCCGCTTTTATATTCAATGATATTAAGTGGAATGTATTCACCGATGATGGCAAGACTTTTTCTAAGGCCGTTGCCTGTTATGCTTCGGTTGATGGGGAAGAGCCTGTCAAAAAGAGCTTCGAGTTGTCGGGAATTCATTTTGATTCCTCCGGGCATACCAGTATTTTACCATTGGCTAAAATATCAGGTTTCCCAAGATATAGAGGCAGTGAATCAAGCCCGATTACCTTGGCTATCAAAGGGGAGGTTTGTATAATTCCTGAAGAAAGCATATCTACGGCGTCGGACATGGTTCCGGGATTTATATATGAAGCCATTATGGTAAGCTCTCTTTTGAACAGTTCAAAAGGCTTGATTTTAAATTCAAAGTCCGGCTTTGTGAGTCCAAAGAGCATAACGGTGCCGCAGTCAGCACATGCAGCAACAGCTGTTTCAACTGCTCTGTGGTTTCCGGAGCATTCAATGACCTTGTTGAACCTGCAGCGGTGCAAATCAGAATCATCAATTCTGCCGGAATCAAATACAGCATCAGCTCCAAGAGCAATGGCCTTTTTCCGCTTGGTGTCGACAGGCTCGGAAACAGCTATATATGAGGCTCCCATGGCCTTGCATATCTGAAGCATTATAAGACCGATTGTACCGGCTCCGGTTATCAGTACACGGTCATTAAATGAAATTTCTGCAAGCCTTGCGCCGTGCAGACAGCATGAAACAGGCTCAGCAAAGGACGCTTCCTCAAGTGAAAGGTGTTCCGGAACATGATGGACCTGGGATTTATGAGCAAGGACATACTGCGCAAAACCACCGTTTACCGTTACGCCCGTATTGAATATATTTTCGCAGTAGTGATAGTTTCCTTCCAGACAGCGGGGACATTTCCCGCAATAATAATTGGGATCCACGACTACTTTTTCACCTGTGGATTCAATGATGCCGGAAAGTTCATGGCCGGGGACAGTGCCGGGGATAAGTTTGACAGATCCCTCGTCGCCCTCATAAAGATGGACATCCGTTCCGCATATGCCGCAGAAAGCAACCTTCACAAGAATCTGGTCATCATTTGGAACCGGGACTTGAATATCCCGGACTTTCATGTCATGCCTGCCATAAAGAATCGCTGCTTTCATTTGCACACCTCTTTTCTATTATAACAGGACTTACTGACGATTTGGTAATTCTCATTTCTCCCAGATGGCCTTTGCAGACCGGATATCTTCCTCTGAAGGGATTCTTTCTCCCTTTATCGAAGGAGGTAGATCAGGCCTTTTATCTTCACTTTGGAAAGGGGAGGAGTGATCATTTCTGAAAATGTCTCTTTCTTCCTTGTTCCTGAAATTCGGGATGTCGTAAGGTTTGCCTCCTTCGAGGGCACTTCGCCAGCCCAGAATGGCAACTGCAGACATGGCAGCGCCGTCATAAACGTCAAAAAACAATGGTGATTTTCCCGAATGAATGGAATCCGCAAAGATTTTGTTCATGAAGTAGTCACCTCCACCGTGGCCTGACTTCTCTGCATCACGTGCATCCTCCGGCCATTCCGGGGAATATGAGTACATGTGCGGTCTGTCACCGGATTCCCTGAGTTCATTCAAAGTGATGTTTACCTGCCCGTTGCCGAAGTAACCACCTTCGTGCTGCCTTGGTGATTCAATTGTGCCATATTCACCGATCAGTCTGTACCGTACACTGTGTCCGCCTGCCGTACCCCATCCTGTTATCCTGAATACGCTGCCGTTGTCCATGGTGCACATTATTATGGCAAGGGGATCGTTGCGCCTTGGGGTTCCTGCTGATACCTTGTCATTGGCAATGGACAGGGCATTCACCTTTACAGGCTTCAGACCCGTCATAAACATCAAAGGTGCAAGAGAATGTGTACTGTAATATGTCGATGGAATCCAGTTCCTCCAATGGTCAATCCCGGGTGAAATTTCATTGAATTTCGCGGGTTCTATGGGATGTATGTACTCTCCCTCTGCATAGACAATATCACCCAGTGTGCCTGATTCAAACTCCTTTTTCATAGCCAGCCCAATCTTTGTAAAAGGATAATTTTCGGCGAACATATATGTCATCCTGGTTTCTTCAACTGTTTCACACAGTTTCACAGCTTCCGCCATTGTTCCTGCAGGAATGGTTTCACTCAGAACATGTTTGCCGGATTCCATGGCCCGGACGGCGAAGGGTGTATGCTGATGGAAAAAGTTTGCAAGAACCACGGCATCAATGCCGGAATCCAGAAGATCATTGTAGTCAGAATAAAATTCAACATTGAAATCCTTTGCAGCCTTTTCAATCTTGCTGCTTGAATAATCGCATATGCTGACAAGGTCAAACTGCCCGGAATTGTTGTCTTTTGCACTTCTGGCAAAAGACAAACCACGCCGGGCTCCCAGTACTCCTAGTTTTATAGCTTTCATTTCATCTCCTACAAAACGTGTGAAGGTTCAGACAAATTGGTCGGAACGGCCTTTATATCATTGAGAACTGCTTCGGCAACGTTTGTGCAGTGATCGCCGATTCTCTCAAGATTGTGAATCAGTTCTACAAAAATCAAACCTGAATGGGGATGGCACTGGCCGAGGTTCAGGCGCTCAACATGGGCATCCCTGAGAGTTCTTTCCATCTCATCCACCTTGTATTCATCAGATAGGATCTTGTTGGCTTTTTCAACACTGTATTCCTGGAGTGTCTGCGATGTCAGTGCGACCATATCGGTAACCATAACGAAAGCATCCACCAGTTCCTGCATGCCTTCTTCGGTGAAAGGAAGTTTTTTGTCTATCTTGATTTCAGCACTGTCGGCGATATTGTCGCAGTAGTCACCGATTCTTTCAAGGTCACTTACAACATGCAGAAGGCCTGTCAACCGGACCGACTGGTTGTCTGACAATGAAGAGGAAGCCAGCAGCTTTGAAAGATATGTAACAATTTCGTGCTGGAGCATATCCATGACATCCTCTATTTCGCGCACTTTCTTAATGGCAATCCTGTCATTGTTTATGAATGCCATTTCCGCTGTGTCCATCATCTGGTTGGAAAGATTGGCCATCCTGACAAGCTCCTGTGTTGCAAGGTTCATGGCAATGGAAGGACTTGTGAGCATCTTGGGATCAAGATACAGGGGACGGCCTTCGATGACATTGTCTTTGCCGGGAATTACAAAAGTTACGAATTTACCAAGGTATTTTATGAATGGAAGCCATGCAATGGCATTTATTACATTGAACAGTGTATGGGCATTTGCTATTTGCCTTGCCACATCCGATCCTGCGGGAGTCAGCCAGGCAATGAGTTTGGAGTAGGGGGTAAGCAGGAACATGAAAATTACAGCTCCGATAATATTGAATATGGCGTGGGCAAAGGCGGCTCTTCTGGCGCTGACACCGGCTCCAACTGAAGCAAAGATTGCTGTAATGGTTGTACCGATGTTACTGCCGTATAGGAATGGAAGAGCAAGAACCAGAGGTATAAGGGGATTGCCGTCAGGTCCCGGTGTTATGGCTAATTTTTGCAAGACCGCTATGGTTGCAGAACTGCTCTGGACAATCAGGGTCATTCCGGTACTTACAAGAAGTCCGAGGATCGGAATATTTTCAATCTTTATCATTAGAGCGGCAAATGACTCCGACTGTGCAAGAGGCTTGAGAACATCACCCATAAGGTTCAGACCGACAAACAATATACCAAAGGCAAATATAGTCTGACCCAGGTTCTTGATTGATGTTTTCTTTACAAAGAACATCATAACGAATCCTATTGCTGTAATCGGATAAGCATAATGGCCGATCTTGAATGCAACAAGCTGGGCAGTTATGGTTGTTCCTATATTTGCTCCGAGTATGACTGCAATGGCCTGGGGGATGGTCATCAGTCTTGCTGCAACAAAGCCTATGACCATAACGGTTGTAGCTGAGCTGGACTGCATGAGTGCTGTAACCAGTGCTCCGATCAGTACGCCCATGATGGGGTTTCCTGTCAGGACCTTCAATATCTTCCTAAGCCTGTCACCGGCGATTTTCTTCAGACCTGAGCTCATTTCGTTCATTCCAAAGATAAAGATAGCCAGTCCTCCGAACAGACCAAACAATATTTCAACAGTTGTACTCATAGAATCCCCCGAATTCAAAAAATATCATGCAATTGCAATGTGTCAAATTTAACATAAATTTAGCAAACATTCAATAATGCAACTGCCCAAAAAGCCCTAATAATCACCTCTCAGGAAAATATTTCCCTCTCAGGAAAATATTTTCCTGAGAGGTGATTATCG
>DAINQB010000022.1:14203-34399 GCA_036743175.1 Bacillota bacterium
CGGTTAGAAATATTATGAAACGATAATCACGACAGTTGTAATTATTTTAGGGGGGGGAGGGATAAAAAAAGCGGACCCGGATGGAGTCCGCTTTTCGATTCATAGGGTAGGTTATTTTCCGCTGAGGTCAAAGGTCTGTCCGGCTGCCTTTGGTGCCTTGGATGTTTTAGAGAATAAAACCAATGCAAGCAGTGTTATGACATATGGGAAGATCTTAAGCACAAGCGGAGGGAAACTTTCGAACTGTGGTATTACCTGGGATGCGTCTGCAATGGTCCTGGCAAGACCAAAGAAGAATGCCGCTCCGAGTATTCCGAGGGGTTTCCATTGTCCGAAGATGAGAGCAGCCAGGGCAAGGAAGCCAAGACCGGCAACAGTTCCGTTGAACTCACCGGCATATGTTGCAATCATTACTGCTCCTCCAAGTCCTGCAAGTCCTCCGGAGAACATTACGCCGATATACCTCATTCTAACTACATTTACACCTGCTGAGGCTGCGGCATGGGGATGCTCACCGCATGCCCTTAGCCTAAGCCCGAAGGATGTCTTGTAAAGTAGGAACCAGGACAATGCCCAGATTCCGAGGACAATCCAGGTTGTGTAGTATGTGTTACTGAAGAACAGTGGCCCAATGACCGGTATCTTGGACAAAAGGAATACATCCTGTCTTACGATTCCAAGGTCGATTCCTATATTTCCGCTTCCTGTTATGGTTCTCGCAAGAAATACAGTCAGTGCTCCTGCCAGCATGTTGATGGCTGTACCGCTAATGACCTGATCGGCCTTTAGGTTGATGCTCGCAAATGCATGAAGAAGTGAAAATAGTATTCCGGCGACTACTCCAGCAGCAAGGCCGACGATTATTGAGGTTCCGGGTATGACATTCTGGAGATATTTGATTGTGACCGCACCGGCAAAGAATCCGACTACCATAAGACCTTCCAGTCCTATGTTGACAACACCACTTCGTTCACTGTACAACCCGCCAAGGGAGGTTATGAGCAGGGGAACTGTAAATGCTATGGCATATGGGAAAATATTTACGATGATATCTATCATTTCCTTCATTGTTCATCACCTCCTGGTTTGGTATTGTCATCAGACCCAGGTTTGGCAGCAGGCGGGGAAGTACTAGCACCAGCCGCCTTCAAAGCCTTTCTTTCGGCCCTTTTGTTCCTCAGCTTTTTGACAATATTCTCTATGAAAAGACTTGTAGCAGTGAAATAAATTATTATTGCGATTATGGTATCTGAAATCTGGGGTGGTACCGAGGTGTTTGCACTCATGAACCCTTTGCCCGCATGAAGGAGTCCGAAGAACGTTGCTGAGAAGAAGACGCCCCAGGGAGACGTCGCTCCCAATAGTGCAACAGCGATACCGTCGAAACCCTGTGTAGGAAGCTTGCCTATCTGTATATTGATGGAATAACCGGTATAGTATGTGAGTCCTGCAAGTCCTGCAAGCCCTCCGGCTATCATCATGGAAAGGATGATACTTCTGTTTACCTTGATACCGGCGAACCTTGATGCATGGCGATTGTAGCCAACTGCCTTCAGTTCGTAACCAAGGGTTGTCCTGTCCAGAATGAACTTAATCACTATGACAGCAGCAACTGCAATGACAATTCCAAGATTGAGATATGATCCGTTCAACAGCTCAGTAAGCCATGGAATCCTAAGCTGGGCCACTGCAGGAATTGAGGCACTTTCTGTTTCCAAACCGGCAGTGAAATTGTTTTTGATGACATAGTACACGACCCAGTATGCAATCCAGTTCATCATTATGGTTGCTACCACCTCATGGACATTGAAACGTGCCTTCAGAAGACCGGGGATGATACCCCATATGGCACCTCCGAGCAAAGCTGCTAGAAACATAACAACAAGAAGGATGACCCTGGGCAGATCATTGAATGACAGACCGATTATTGTTGCACAGAGCCCGCCTATGAGCATCTGACCTGCCGCTCCTATGTTGAACAAGCCGGTTCTGAATGCAAAGGCCACTGAAAGTCCGGTCAGAATAAGTGTGGTTGCTGTGGCAAAAACATTTCCTATTCTTTCTATACTCTGAATTCCTCCCATGAACAAATAGAGGAAACCTTTGAAGGGATTTGCGCCTATGGCAGCCATCAGAATACCACCGGCAATCAATCCGAGGATAACGGCACCGAGGGATTTATAAATTCCTGTAAAATCTTTCTTCATTGCTCATCACCCCTTTTCACACCGGCCATCATCAGTCCGATGTCATACTCATTGACGGAGTCATCATTGATAACCAAATCAATGAGTTCACCGCTGTTGATGACTGCAATTCTGTCGGACAGGTCCATTATTTCATCAAGTTCCAATGATACAAGCAATACTGCCTTGCCGGAATCCCTTTGTTCAACAAGCCTCTTGTGAATATATTCAATTGCTCCGACATCAAGTCCTCTTGTAGGCTGTACTGCTATCAGAAGATCAGTGTCAAGGTCGATTTCACGTCCCAGGATCGCCTTTTGCTGGTTTCCGCCGGATAGAGCCTTGGCAGGTGATTTGCTGCCTTGTCCGGCTCTTACATCGAAATCCTTTATAAGTTTTTCAGCATGTTCATTCATGATATCCTTATTCAGTAGTTTGAAATTGGAATACGGAGGATGATAATAGGATTTCAGAACAAAATTTTCTGCAAGGGTATATTCCATAACAAGACCGAATTTTTGTCTGTCTTCAGGAATATGTGCAATACCTGCTTCATTTTTCTTCCGGACGGAGTATCTTGCCGTATCCTGACCGAGTATTGAAACTGAGCCTGATTCAATTTTCCTGAGCCCCGTAACAGCTTCGACAAGTTCAGTCTGCCCGTTTCCTTCAACACCGGCAACACCTACGATTTCACCTCTTCTGACCTGTAGAGTGAAGTCTTTCAATCCCAGTGTTTTGCGGTTGTTGAGTACGTTGAGGCCATCTATTTCAAGGACAACCTCACCGGCTTCCTTTGCCTTCTTGTCAACGGTGAAAGAGACTTCGCGTCCCACCATCATGTCTGCCATCTGCTGGGTCGATGTGCTATTTACTTCAACTGTTCCAATTACCTTTCCCCGTCTGATTACGGTACAGCGGTCGGCAATCTCCTTTATTTCCTTCAGCTTATGTGTAATCAGGATGATAGACTTGCCTTCTTTTATAAGATTACGCATGATTTCCATCAATTCATGTATTTCCTGAGGGGTCAGAACAGCCGTCGGTTCGTCAAAGATCAGAACCTCTGCATTCCTGTAAAGCATCTTGAGTATTTCAACCCTTTGCTGCATACCGACTGAAATATCTTCGATTATCTCATCGGGATTGATATTCAGGCCATATTGTTCTGACAATTCCTTGATGCGTTTACCGGCTTTTTTCCTGTCAAGGACAAAGCCGTCTTCAACTCCCATGATGATGTTTTCTGTTACTGTGAATGTTTCAACCAGCTGGAAATGCTGATGGACCATACCTATTCCAAGGGCATTGGCATCATTTGGATTGTTGATCCTTACTTCCTTGCCCCGGATCTTTATCTTACCTTTGTCCATATGAAAGAGGCCGAAAAGAATACTCATCAGGGTAGACTTACCGGCACCATTTTCACCCAGCAAAGCAAGGATTTCTCCTTTTTTCAGCTGTACTGTCACATTATCATTCGCAAGAACACCCGGGAATTCCTTTCTTATGCCTAGCATTTCAACAATGTATTCCATAGATCACTCCTAAGATAAAAAACAAAGGACGGAAGTTACTCCGCCCTTTATCAGTTAGTCAAGTCAAATTACTTGATCAGGTCGCCCTGTACTGCGGCAACAACGATTGATCCGTCTACAAGACCTGCCCTGGCTGCTTCATAAGCATCATATGCAGCTGCGGAAAGATTCGGGTTTTCGTCCGGAATCTGTACGCCATTGTTTGAAGCATCAAAGATGAGGGTTTCGCCACCCGGGAATGTTCCTTCATCATATGCCTTGACCATGTCATATGCTGCTACACCGATTGATTTCATTGCTGATGTCAGTATGACGGATTTGCTTCCTTCATATACTCCATCCGGATACTGGTCAACGTCAACACCGACTACCCATACATCTTCGCCTGAAACTGCACGGTTCTTGGCTTCTGTGATAACACCGACGCCAACGCCGCCTGCTGCTGCAAAGATTACATCTACGCCTTTGTCATACATCTGTGCTGCAAGGGCTGTTCCTGCTGCAACATCATCGAATGATCCCTGGTATACTACGTTCTCTGCATTTATAGTAGTATTAGTGCCAAGGTTTGCATTTGCATACTTGAGGCCCTGCTGGAATCCCCAGTTGAATTTCTGAACTGCCGGAATTTCCATTCCGCCGATGAATCCGAACTCTGCATCAGGCTTTTCAACAGCTGCTGCTACACCTGCAAGAAAACCTGACTGTTCTTCAGCAAAGAATATTGATACTACATTTGCTTCCTGCCTGAATTCTGAATAGTCAGCTGAATGAGGTGTTCCGTCGATGAGGACGAATTTTACATCAGGATACTTGTCCTGTGCTGCAAATATGGTTGCTTCGAACTTGAATCCGGGACATACGATGAGCTTATATCCTGAGTCAACCAGGTTTGTGATTTCTGTCATGTAGTCAGCGTCTGTTGTTCCTGCTGGTTTCAAGTATTTGGGCTCATAACCTAAATCAGCACTGGCTTCAACAACACCTTCCCATGTGCCCTGGTTGAAGGATTTGTCATCGATTGTTCCGGCATCCGTTACCATTCCGACTTCTTTCTTGAGCTCAACTGTAGGTTCACTGCCTTTGCACCCAACAAACAAAGTCGCTACCATGGCAACCGCCAAAAGAATTGCTAAAAACTTTTTCATTATATTTCCCCCTATAGAAAATTTGTCTAGCAACATTATATCACATCAGATTATATGTAAACACAATTTTTTACTGCAGCTAAATTATACATGCGATGAATATTATCAACCCCTATATGTTGTGTATAAGCTTTTTTGACATACAATATAGGCCATTTTGATTATAGGTTGGTTTAGCTGTACTAAATTAATTAAGCAGAATATTACTCATTTATCCCTTGTTCTGACTGCAATTTTGGATTTGGAAAATAATTTTGGTAATTCAAATAAATTCATCGTGTCCAAGTCTGAATATCGTGTATAATGGTTATAAAATATAAGTAATGGTGGGAAATGGGTACAGATAGCAAAGTAGAGTTATACAGAAGCATGCGGAGCCTTGTCCAGGTCATCAAACGGAGGAGCATCTGTGAGATGAAGGAAAAATTCGGCAATGAAATAAGTCATGCAGAATTCAGGGTTCTTCTATACATTGACCCGTCCCAGGGCTCATCGATGGGAGACATAGCGGCAAGATGGTCCATGCAGATGAGTAACCTCGCTAAAACGGTCAGTTCACTGATAGCCAGGGGTTATATATATAAAAGGCAGTCTGAGGATGACAAGAGGATCAAGCTATTGTTTCTTACGGAAGCAGGTTCTGTGACCAAGGATAAATTTATAAAGGAATTCGAGGGAAGGATCAACGACATTCTTGAAAGTGTTGACGACAGCCATGTGGAAGCTGCACTTGAAGCAGTGAATTCGATTATGGAGCAGATTCGGGGGAAAAGATGAGCGGACGAAGGGAAGGCAGTAACACCAAACCATTCAAGAACCATGACAGGAAAACCAGGAAGTTGTATAAGAAAATCGTGCGAAGCGGAGTCGTACCTGAAGAACTGCTTGGCACAAAGGATGGCATCCTGATTCAGGAAGCCATAAAGCAAAAGGAAATGATGAAGGATGGCTGGGGCTTGTTCAAGGACTTCATCAAGAGCAAAAAGGCCAGATATGCGGGTGGAATCCTTGCAACAATAACGGTAAACCTCCTTGCAATCGTAACTCCGATTGTAATTTCAGAGATAGTTGACATGATAAACAATATAGCACCGGGCAATGAGACAACTGTAATAGACAGGCTTATGGTTCTCTGCCTGATACTAGTTGCAGTAGCAGTTGCCAGCTTGGTTTCAACATTCTTTGTCCGCTATTTCATTCTGGGAGCAAGCCTTCTGATGGAGTACTCAATGAGACAGAGAATGTTCAATAAACTCCTTGACCTGTCACTAAATTACTTCAACAAAAAATCCGCCGGCGAAATCATGGCCCTTTCCACCAATGACCTGAGTGCACTGAGAATGGCCATAGGTCGGGGAATAATGATTACGACCAACTCACTGGTGTTGCTGGCATCAGGATTCATATATCTTACAGTCAAGATCAGTCTTCCGTTGACAATTGCCCTTATGATACCTTTCCCGTTCATAATTCTGCTTATAACAAGGTTCAGTGTGTTCATTCACGCCAGATTCAAGAAGGTGCAGGAAACCTTTGCAGACCTTAGTGCCAAGACGGAGGAAAATATTTCAGGGATCAGGATAATAAAGTCCTTTGTCCAGGAAGAGAATGAAAAGGAAAATTTTGCCCGTATCAACAATGCAAATTATGAAGCAAGTATAAATCTTGCCAGGATAAACGCAATATTCCATCCATCCCTCACATTCATGTCAACCATGGCATATATGATTGTCCTGATTGTCGGCGGACTTTTTGCGATGAACGGCAGCATAACACTTGGTGAGTTCATCGCCTCAAATTCATTCATTGGAATGCTTCTTGGTCCTGTAAGATTCATCGGAATGCTCATCGGACATCTGCAAAGAGGAAGGGTTTCACTGGCCAGGATCAGCGAACTAATATTTGAGAAAGCTGACATATTCGACGGCAAGTTCGGCACAACCAAAAATGACATACCTGAAAGACTGAACGGGGACATAAGAATCAGAAATCTGAAATTCAGATACTCAAACAAGGATGAGGAGATTTTCAGAGGAGTAAGTACAAATATCCAGGCCGGACAGACTGTTGCAATAGTAGGGGAAGTCGGAAGCGGCAAGACCACCATTGCGAACCTTCTGATGAGGATATTCGATGTCGAAGGGCCCGGAATGATTGAGATTGACGGGTTTGACATAACCGACATACCGCTTAAGACCCTGAGGGACAACATAGGCTATGTCCCGCAGGACAACTTCCTTTTCTCTGATACCATTGCATACAACATAGGATTCAGTGAAGATGGTTATTCAATGGAGCTTATTGAAGAGGCTGCCAAAAAGAGCAGGGTTTATGGGAACATCATTGAATTCCCTGATAAATTCAATACTATGCTTGGGGAAAAGGGTGTAAACCTTTCAGGAGGACAGAAGCAGAGGATATGCATAGCCCGCGCTCTCATTAAGAACTCTCCGATACTAATACTTGATGACTGTCTTTCAAGTGTGGATGTTGAAACGGAAAAGGAAATTCTTTCAAACCTAAGGGACGTCAGGGAAGGAAGGACATGTATCATTATTTCCCACAGGGTTTCAACCATAAAGGATTCAGACAAAATCATAGTGCTGAAGGACGGTCTCATCGCTGAAGAAGGCAGTCACGATGAACTGGTTTCACTCGGCGGAATATATGACCGGATGTACAGGATGCAGCTCATTGAAGAGATGGAAATCAACGGGGGTGAAGCAGTATGAGTGGAATGGGAAGAGGTTACGGAAGAAGGAGCCTTGACCAGGTAAGCTCCGATGAAAAGAAGAAGCTTGACAAGAATGCACTTAAAAAGCTGCTGAGACATGCAGTGCCCTTCTGGAAGCATTTCCTTCTGGCACTGATCCTCGTTCTGGCTCTTACCGGAGCGGAGATAATAAGGCCATATATAATGGGTACAGTCATCGACAACATCAAACTGGCAACCGACGACCCTGCCGGTCTGCTTGGTTACAGGAAAGAAATATGGCTTCTTGGCGGTGCCTTCATGGGACTCGCCATTCTTCAGCTGGTATTGTCATATTTCAGTACATACATACTGCAGGCAACGTCTGCAAAAGTAGTCATGAGGCTCAGGAACAAACTGTTCAAACATGTCCAGGACCTTCCCTTCACCTTCTTTGATAAAACAGCTGTAGGAAGCATCGTAACCAGAATATGCAATGATACGAACACCATCAGCGAAATGTATACAGGGGTACTTGTGAACTTCTTCAGGGACATGTTCGAGATGACAGGTGTAATTATAGTAATGTTCCTTTTGAACGTGAAGCTCGCACTTACGGTCATGGCAGTACTGCCTCTCATGGCATTCGCCGCCATAATGTTCCGAACAAAGGCCAGAAAAACCTTTACAAGAATAAGGGCAAGGCTTTCGGCCATAAATATTTTTCTCTCAGAGCATATTGCAGGCATGAAGATAATCCAGGCATTCAACATGCAGAATGCGAAAAAAGGAGAGTTTGAGAACGTCAACAGGGAGTATCTGGACGAAAACAACAAGATGATTGTAATTTTCGGTATTTTCAGACCCTTCATGGAAGTCGTTTCGGCCATAGCAACGGCCCTGATTCTATGGGTCGGCGGAAACAACATAATTGAAGGAGCAATTTCCTTTGGAACAGTATATATGTTCATAAACTATGCAGGAAAATTCTTCCATCCCATAATGAATCTGACGGAGATGTACAATACGGTACAGTCATCCCTGGTGTCAAGTGACAGGATTGAAACCCTTCTGAAAAGACAGCCTGAGGAAGTCCCGGAAGATGCAGTTGAATTGGGTGACATCAAGGGCGAAATTGAGTTCCGGAATGTATGGTTTGCATATGTCGGGGAGAACTGGGTACTCAAGGATGTATCATTCAAGGTTAAGCCGGGTGAGAAGGTCGCAATAGTGGGAACAACAGGAGCCGGCAAGACCACCATAATAAGCCTGATACTTGGTTTTTACAAACATCAGAAAGGTGAGATCCTGATTGACGGAGTCCCGCTCAGCAAGATAAACATGAAGGAATTAAGGAAAGCCGTCGGTACGGTGAGACAGGATGTATTCCTCTTCCAGGGCGATATAGAGACGAACATACGCCTTTACAATGATATAAGCCGCGAAAAAGTCATCGAGGCTGCACAGACCGTAAATGCATCGAAGTTCATTGATCTGCTTCCAGACAAATATGAAGAACCTGTCAACCAAAGGGGAACCACCCTTTCAGAAGGACAAAGGCAGCTGCTTTCATTTGCAAGGGCGCTTGTAATGGATCCAAAGATCCTTGTTCTGGATGAAGCTACATCAAGCGTAGATGCTAATACAGAAGCCCTTATTCAGGATGGTATGGAGAAACTGATGGAAGGCAGAACCAGCATAACCATTGCACACAGGCTCTCAACCATAAAGAACTCAGACAGGATAATGTTCCTGCATCATGGAAGGGTAGCGGAAAGCGGCAGCCATGCAGAACTCATGGAGCATGGCAAGCTTTACTACGAACTTTATTCAATACAGTACTCATGATATCTTTCAAAGTGGTCACATCATCCGACGGATAACGTGAATGCTTTTGGTGTATAATGAAAAAAATGATTTTGGGGGGTAGGAAAATGCATCCATTTGTTGAGGAAAACGGCGGAAAAGGGCTTACCAAGGCATATCTTGAATTGATTGTGAACGGCAGTGAAAAGGACAGAAAAGCGGGGAACAACAGCATCTACAGGGAGCTTGCAAGGCTTGAACTCATTTCAAGGGGAGTGGATTGCGGAGACTTCATTGAGGAAAATTTCCGGGAGTCAATAAAAAGCATCTACGATAGGATTGATTGCTTTGATTTCGTTTTGCCCGGTTTCATATATATCATGGCAAAACATGGTGACTCACCTGCAATTCCAAATGAACTGAGGGATGAGGCAAAGGAAATGATCCTTGGCTGCAAATATTGGATAGATGAAGGCGGACCTGAAAAAAGCCCCTGCTATTTCACCGAAAACCACCAGATGCTCTATCATTCAAATGAATATATTGCAGGTCAGTTGTATAAGGATGAGGTCTTTACAAACAACGGGCAGACCGGTAAGTGGCATATGGAGCACGCGAGGCCATTTGTCCTGAGGTGGCTTGAATGGAGGTTCCGCTTTGGATTCTGTGAATGGCTTTCAAACAACTATTATCATGAGGATGTTCTTTCAACATCATTGCTGTACTGCCTTGCGGAGGATGAGGAAATCAGGACAAAGGCTGCAATGGTGATTGACCTTATCTTATTTGATATGGCTCTCAACAGCTACAAAGGTGTATTTGGATCCAGCCATGGAAGAACCTACTGTCAGAATATAACCAACACAAGGGATGGTTCATTTGTTCTCAGGAGTCTGTTTCTGGGCATAGGAGATGAAGACCTGGTTCTTTCCCCGGCAGCAGTCCAGCTGGCATGCAGTGATTACAAGGCAGCCGGACCCATTGTTAAGTGCGCACTTGATGAGAGTACCTATGAAAACATACAGTGCATGAGCATGAATGCCGAGGAAGGTGCTGCCCTTGGTGTTGACCCATTGGATTATGACAATGTTACTTATTTCTGGGGAATGGGTTCCAACAACCACCGGCTTGTCGTTGACAATACCCTGAAGACAAAGGCAGCTCCGGGATATTATGCCATGGAAAGGGCCAGGGCAATGAAGGAGCACTATGATCTATGTGAAGCACAGAATATTCCATACGACAAGGACGGGGATTATACATCCAGACCAAAGGCTGACCTTTATTCATACAAGACAAAGGACTATATGCTTGCATGTGTCCAGGACCACAAGAAGGGCAAATATGGATTCCAGGCACACATATGGCAGGCTTCCCTCGGAGGCAAGGCCGTTGTTTTTTCAAACCATCCTGCAACTGAGGAATATACCGGAAGGCCTAACAAGTGGGCAGGAAACCGCATAAATCCCAAGACAGTGCAGCATAGGAATGTTGTCATAAGCATGTACAATACTCCTGTTGACAAGGTTCCAACATATACATACCATACCCATGCTTATATACCTCAGGAGTTCCTGGATGAGACAGTTGAGAAGGACGGTTGGGTATTCGGAAGAAAGGAAGATGGGTATTTTGCCATCAGGCCTCTGTCCGGATATACTTCATGGGCACCTGCAGATCCTTCATACAACCCATATATGGGACTTAAGAAGGAGGATGATGAAGGGAAGCCAATAATAATCAAGGATTATGAATATATTGCCACAGGCAGGTCAAACGTATGGGTTTGTGAAATGGGCTCACTTGACATCGACGGTACGTTTGCTGAATTCATGAAGAAGTTCATAGATGCAAAAATGGAAGGCGATGTGTTTGGTTTCAGATATGTTTCACCCAGCCTGGGCATTATGGAAACCGGCTGGAGCAGGCCTTTCAGGGTTGCGGGTGAAGAAATCAGGACGGATTACAGGATGAGATATGACAATCCATGGTGCAAGGCCGGCAGGGGTACGACTGAAATGGAGATATCTGACGGGAAAAGTACCCTGAAATTAGATTTTAAGAATACCAGGCGTACAATATAGATTGATTACTAGTTAAATAGTAAAATAGCCCGGTTTCTTTCCGGGCTATTTTTAGTCTTGTTTTAAGGATTTAAGACCGGTATATATATCGATTCAGGATATCCTCAAGCATTTCCTGCCTTCCGGACTCATTATGGATTTGGTCATGCTCAAATGCATAGGCTGCAAGTTTTTCAAAATCAGTGTTTCCTTCAACTATTTCGCGGCCTATTCCACTTCTATATGAACGGTAGCGGTTTTCAACGAAATCCTCAAGCACACGGTCGGTAATAAGTCTGTCTGCTACAAGAAGACCCTTCGCAAAGGTGTCCATTCCTACAATATATGCTATGAAAAGGTCATCAGGCTGATACGAACCTCTTCTTACCTTTGCATCGAAGTTGAGTCCACCGGGGGTCAGACCACCATTCCTGAGAACCTCATACATTGCCAGGACGGCATCATATATATTGGTGGGGAACTGGTCCGTATCCCAGCCAAGCAGCATATCGCCCTGGTTGGCGTCAATGCTTCCAAGCATCCCGTTTATCCTTGCAACAGCCAGTTCATGCTGGAATGTATGTCCGGCAAGGGTGGCGTGGTTTGCTTCAATGTTCAGTTTGAATTTATCCTGAAGGTTATATTTCCTTAGAAAACCTATTACATTCATTACATCAAAGTCATACTGATGTTTGGTAGGTTCCTTGGGCTTTGGTTCAATGAGAAGCTGTCCTTTGAACCCAATCTTTTCCTTGTAATCATATGCCATGCCAAGAAATCTGGCCATATTGTCAAGCTCAAGTCCCATGTCAGTGTTGAGGAGGGTTTCATATCCTTCACGTCCACCCCAGAATACATAGTTTTCACCACCAAGCCGGTGGGTGATTTCCATGGCCTTCTTGACCTGGGCTGCAGCAAAGGCAAAGACATCGGCGTTTGGAGACGTTGCAGCCCCATGCATGAACCTTGGATGTGAGAAGGCATTTGTCGTACCCCAAAGACACTTGATTCCCGTCTGCTCCATCCGGTCCTCAATAATGTCGACAACGGTATCAAGATACTTCAGTTTTTCCTTAAGGGAATCGCCTTCGGGAGCAATATCAAGGTCATGGAAACAGAAATACCCGACACCCAGCTTTGACATGAGTTCAAAGGCGGCATCTACCCTGGCCTTGGAGAGCTCAAGACCTTCAAGGCCGTTGTAGGTCCGTGACATGGTTGCCTGGCCGAACGGGTCCTGTCCGCCACCGGTCATTGTATGCCAGTAGCTCATGGCAAACCTGAGATGGTCCTTCATCTTCCTGCCGGCAACAAGCTTGTCGGGGTCATAGTATTTGAACGAAAGGGGATTCCTTGAATCAGGTCCTTCATACAATATGTTCTGTACACTTGGAAAGTATTCTTTCATAATCTGCTCCTATTAGTTATATATACATTATATTACCCCGAAAATACAAAATAATTGAAGACAGATTACTTTTAACACTAATTCGGATGTGCTTATGATATATTTGACATGTTCGGAGGTGTTCCATGAAACTAATTATATTATCAGGTGGTTCAAAATTCGGAAACACAGCGCGGGTCCTGAAATATTTTTCTGACAGGCTCATTGAGTTGACCGGCTGTGAAGTTGAATATGTTTATCCCGCTGATTACAAAATCGATTACTGTGTGGGGTGCCACAATTGCATATTCCTGGGAGAAACAAGGTGTCCTCATCACTCCCAGTATGCACCGATTGAGAAAAAGCTGATGGAAGCCGACGGGATAATACTTGCAAGTCCGGGATACATGTTCAGTGTGACCGGTGTGCTTAAAAGTTTCCTTGACCATGCTGCATACAACTGCCACAGACCGAAATATTTCGGCAAGAAAGCATACATCCTGGGCAATTTCACCAAATGGCAGCAAAAAAGCGTCTTTACGCCCATGGAAACGTGGCTTTCCGGGGCTGGATTTGAGATTTGCGGCAAGACATATGTTGATATGCTGCCCTTTCCTCTGAAGGAATCCGAGCTTGACAAAAAACGCCTGAAACTGCAAAAGGCAGCAGATGAATTTGCAAAAAGACTTTTATCAGACAAACCCAGGAAACTGAAGTTCGGCGATATACCGATATTCCATGCATTCAAAACCATGTCAGCCATTGCTCCCGGTATCCTGAAGGCAGATTCGAGATATTTTTCAGATATGAATGCCTATGACAGGAAGAAAAGATGGTATGTCCCGCTGAAGGTCCCGTTCCTGTATAATCTGTTCGGGAGATACATCGGCAGGACAGTGGGTAAGCAGATTGTCCAAATGGTTGATGAGGAACGTATGAAGCGGGCTGATGGCCGAGTTTTCAATGAACTGTAGTGGCTATGAAGATACTTGTATTTTCGGATTCGCATAATGATATAGAAACGATGGAAAAGGTTGCTGTGAAAATAAAACCCGATATGATCCTGCATCTTGGTGACCATTGCAATGATGCCGTCATGCTTGAAATGAAGCTCAATGGTGTGCCGGTGGTGGCTGTAAGAGGCAACTGCGACATGTGGTCAGATGAAGCAGAGGAACGTATGCTTGACCTGGACGGCTGCAGGATATTCATGACACACGGGCATCTGTATGATGTGAGGAGCGGGTATTCCCTGATCCTTGAAGAGGGGATGAAAAGGGAGGCAGATATCATTCTCTGCGGGCATACCCATATTCCGAGGAAGATTCAAAGGCACGGAATCTGCCTTATGAATCCGGGAAAAGCCGGTAAATTTGCCCGGGGGCCATTCAAACCATCCTTTGGGATCATAGAATCTTGTAATCCGGCCGGTTGCACCATTGAAAAAGTTTCTGAGGTTATATAGAATACTATCAAATGGGGACATAAGGAGGTAATTACTGTGAAAGTTATAAAAGCTTTATTGATCATTCTGCTGGTTCTGGTAATCATTCTCGGAGGAATAATTGCAACATTCTTCTTCATGACCGGTGCACCATCTTCGAGGGTGGTGGATACACAGTGGACTGAAGCGGATTTCAATTCGTATCTTGCAAAGGGTGGCATTGACTTTGACGAAAACCATGCCTCTGCCGAAGATATGATAGCAGGGAACTTCAGAAGCTCCGGCGAGGTTCCTGTAGATACTGTTGTCACGAATGAGGAGCTGACTGCTGCTGCGAACATGGCCATGAACGATAATTCAATAATGAAGGACATTGCAATCAAATGCAAGGATGGTTCACTTGAGATGTCCTGTGTAATAGGGGACCTGGGTCCCATAGTGGATGCATTTCCGCAACTTGAAAAATACAAAGCCTTCCTTGGACTTGTAAAGAACAAACCGATTTACATGGATGCAACACTGAGCTATAACAAGGCTACAGGTCTTTTTGAAGGTGTTACTGAGGAACTGTATGTCGGAAAGATCAAAATACCTGTAAAGCAGGCGAATGACAGTCTGGAGGATGCCGGAACAGCCCTTAATAATGCACTGCAGGGTCTTGCAGGATTCAGTGTAAATGACTTTAAGGTTACACCTGATGGATTTGACTTTGACGGAACAATTCCCGAAAAGATAGAATCTGCAGGACCACTTGCGGGTTTCTAAGGAAGGTTTCTGTAGGCATTTTTCTTCATAAGTGTCTCAGGGATTGAATCAACGAAAACAAACTCTCCGGGTATGGACCATCCGGGGAGTTTTTCTTTCAGCAGCCTTATGGCCTGTTTTTTTATATCAGTTTCCCTGTGTGATGAGTCCAGGGCAATATAGGCTCTAAGGCACGAAAGGCCATCGGTCTCTGACTCTACGACACAACAGTTTGAAATTCCCTGGATGGTTCCGAGCAAAGCTTCTATTTTCCCGGGGAATACTTCATAACCGGCTATCTTGATCATTCGCTTGAGTCTGTCCAGGAAATATACGAAGCCATCTGAGTCCATATATCCAAGGTCACCCGTCCTGAGCCATCTTTTCCCCTCGCTTTTAAAAACATTGTCGGTTTCCTCTCCGTAATATCCATTCATCAGCATATCACCTGAAACTGCAATCTCACCTGTAAGTCCCTGTGCAATAAAGTGACCTGTGCCGGGTTCAACTATACCAACGGCGACTTCAGGGTAGGGAACACCGATGCTTCCGGGCCTGAAGTCGTCTTCAGGCATAAGGAGGCAGGCTCCCACACATTCAGTGAGTCCGTAACCTTCGCGGATGGGCACCTTCGATCCCCTTGAATAAAGAACATTATTGACCTTGTCCCGGACAACCGGGGAAAGCTTGGAGCCACCGCAGTACAGGCCTTTGAAAAATCCAAGGTCAGCACTGCTGTTTTCAAATATATCTGCCAGCCTTGAATACAGGCGGGGGATTCCAAGTATATATCCCGGTTTTTTCCTGACTATTGCATCCTTGAACATGCTTTCACTGTAGTAGGGAAGAAGAATCAGGCAAGCAGCTTCAGAAATGGTCGTATGAATGCAGTTGACAAGTCCGTAACCGTGGAAAATCGGAAGAATTGCAAGCATCCTGTCCTGCTCATCTGAATATACCTTGATTGCAGCAGTTGAAGCAGCAGCCTGGTTTATAGCCTTGTCAGAGAGACAGACTCCCCGGGGGGCGCCGTCGGTACCACCTGTGAACAAAATGACTGATGTATCCTCTGAATTGTGGGAACTCACAGGACATTGCTGCGAGGGTTCGATTTTGAAATATATCCTGTGTGACAACAGGTTTCTTATCCGGGAGGGCAGGTATCTTATATATGTCGCAGCCTTAAGATGGACAGGCATATAGCTGTGCATGCGGACCGGATGAATGGTTGCCCCCGGCAGCAGATTTTCAATGTCATAAATGGTTTTGGTCATGAAGCCGGGGACCCACACATGTTCAGGATTCATTTTCTGCAGGATGTCACTGATTTGTGAAACGGGCATCCTCGGGTGTATGAAATTTGCGATTCCACCAACCTTCGAAATTGCATAAAAAAGAACCAGGGCAATGGGGATATTGGGTAGAAACAGTGATACAATGCTTCCCTTTGAGATGCCCAATCCTGCCAGGGTCCCGGCACAATCATCAACATCCTTGAGAAATGATGAATAGGTTGTTTTGAAACCAAGGAAGTCATATACGGTTCTGTCCGGATATGCCGAAGCAGATTGCGCAAGAACTTCGTAGATGCTGAGCCCAGACAAATCCCTCATTCAAGCAGCTCCGGGTTTTCCATGTATCTTTGGAAATCGCCAAGGGCTTTTGCCATATGCACACCATCTGCGATTCTTTCGTCAATCGTAAATTTTATATTCACCACATCTGTTATTGCTGCAGTGCCATCCTCTTTGACGACATAGTCCTTGTGTATTTTGCCAAGGGCAGCGAATACCGATGTTGTGCCCCACTCATACATATGATGGAAAGGGGCGTCAATTCCTATGCTGCCTACATTTGTTACATAGGCACTTACATACAATGGGTTTTCATCAATGAACTTCCTTGAAAGAAGACCGAAGTGGTCTATGGTGCGAATGCACATAAAAATGAAAGAGGTTATGAACTTTGGAAGCCTGATAAGTATATCGATTGTATTATCTGCATCAAAATCACCGCCGGACTTGACTACGGACACCTTCTCCTCAACCTTTTTTATGACATCGAAAAGCCGGTCCTTTTCATCGAAGAAAACCTTAACACTAATTTCCCTGGATTCCTCATCGATTTTCTGCTTTGCCATGAAACCTATGACGAGATGATTGCGCTGGTAAACACGTTTGCCAACCACAAATCTGTTGAAAGCAGGTTTTTCAACTCCCAGCCTCAATAATGATGCCAGGAAAACATGGAATATCTTAACATTGTTCTTTTTGCAATATTCAACTGTTCCCGTAAGGTCAATCCTCTGGTTGAAATACACGGAGGCATCATGCCTCCTGGTCATAAGAAAAGGAAAGAACTTGATGTATGTCGGCAGATCCTTGATATAACGGCCATCAGCCCTGTTGAATATTCCCATAACACCACCCCGAAGCATTTTGTCCCATTATACCAAATCCCCCCGCAATAGAGAACCGGATTTGAAGCCCCAACAACCCACCGGGACACAACAGTAATAATTATAACCATGAAATAATCACCTCTCAGGAAAATATTCTCCTCTCAGGAAAATATTTTCCTGAGAGGTAGTTATTTCGGGTGGGGGATGGTTGCATGAAATTCATTCAAGGTTCATTCAAGGTTGCTGAAATATGGTTCTGAAAGTGGTATATTATTGATGTGCAGGGAACTGCTGCAGGAGATACAAAATGAATATCCTTGTTGTTGAAGATGAAGTGAGACTTGCAGAGGCAATAGCCCAGTTGCTCCGGCAGGAGAACTATACCGTAGAAATAGCCAACGACGGGGAAACGGGCTATGATCTTTTGAAGACCGGGGACTTCGACCTGGCCGTCCTGGACATCATGCTTCCAATGGTCGACGGGCTGACGATACTTAAAAAACTCAGGGAAGAGAAATTCAGTTTCCCGGTTCTGATGCTTACCGCCAGGGATAGGACCATAGATAAAATCCAGGGACTTGATACAGGCGCGGATGATTACCTTGCCAAACCTTTCGATTCAGGTGAATTACTGGCCCGGGTAAGGGCTTTATTGAGAAGAAAGGGCGAAGTAATCATCAATGGACGTCTTACCTGCTGCAATATCTGGCTTGACCACAGACGGCTGTTGCTAGGCAATGAAAATACGGAAATGATCATTACAAAAAAGGAAGCTGACCTTCTGGAATATCTGATTCTCAAGGAAGGCATTGTTTCATCAAAGGAGCAGATTACCGAGAAGCTATGGGGGTTCAACTCTGAGATGGAATACAATAATGTGGAAGTATATATTTCATTCCTTAGGAAAAAGCTGAAGCATCTGGGAGCCGGATTCAGCATAAAGACAATACGAGGCCTGGGATACTCGGTGGAAAGGCGGACCGATGTTCAGTAAACTTAGAAGAAACATTCTTTTGGTCAATGCATCCATAATAACAATTCTGCTGATTGCATCCTTTGTCGCAATATATATAGTTACCAGAGGTGATGTTTACAGGGAAATTGATTTGGATTTCCGGCGGATTTCATTTACCTGGGAAGACGTCATTTCCAAGATAGAGGAGGAAGGCAGTGAACTCAGCATTGAATCCTTCAATATATATCTGGGAAAGACAGAGAATTATGACTTCCTTGAGTCCCGGCTTGCAAATTCCTATAACTTGGTAATCGATGCAGACAGAAACCTGATAAAGGCAATAGGTTTCTATGACATAGACTACAGGATTTTTACTGATATAACCGACAATCTTGTCTGGGAACCCGATATCATACAATACACCTCATACAATGAGATCCAATGGGCATACAGGATCAGAGAAAGTGAAACCGGATATACTGTAAGATTAATGAACATTACGAAGCGACTCGGTGTTCTGACAAGCCTTATATTCACAAGCCTGGTCATTTTTATTTTTACAATGGTATTTGTCGTTCTGATTAGCATATATATTACAAATAAGTCGGTCAGGCATCTTGAGGAAGCTTTCAGAAAGCAAAAACAATTCATAGCAGATGCCTCCCATGAACTCCGTACACCACTGGCTTCCATAAGTGCAAATACTGACCTTATTTTATCCAAGAACTATATAAGACCGGCCGAAAGGAAATGGCTGGAGTATATAAAGACTGAAACCATGCGGATGTCCGGGCTGACCAGGGACCTGCTTTTCCTTGCTGAACTTGATGAAAAACCATTAAGTGGAATGCTCTTCCAGGATGTAAACCTAAGCTTCCTGACGGAAACCTATGCCCTGGGTATGGAAGCCATGATTTATGAGAAAAGACTGGAATTGGAAAGAAACATTCAAGAGGACGTTCATATAAAGGGAGACAGCGAAAAACTATCCCAGGTCCTGGTGATTTTGTTCGAGAATGCCATGGCCTATACTCCTGAAGGAGGCAGGATAGTCATTACATTGTCAAAAACAAGGACTTCTGCCGAACTGATAATAGCAAATACAGGGATATATATTCCCGAAGACCAGCAGACAAGGATTTTTGACAGATTCTATAAACTTGACAAATCAAGGGCGGACGGCTCAGGCTCCCATGGACTTGGCCTTTCCATAGCCAAATCCATTGTTGAAAGACACGGGGGAACCATTTCCTGCAGAAGTGTCCGGGACGGTCTTACGGAATTCATAGTAAAAATTAATATTGCCTGATATTTTAAAGTTTCATTCAAGGTTCATACCCTACACTTGACTAAGATAGACCGGGGGCAGTGATACTGCCCGGTTAAAGCCAAATTCATCCGACCGACCGGAATGTCTTTTTATTTTGTTATGCCGCCTTTCAGGCAGTGTATAAAATATAAAAATGGAGGGAAAAAAATGAAAAAATCTAAAGTACTCGGCTTGTTGTTAGTAGTAGTATTTTCACTTTCAGTGATGCTCACCGCATGCGGCGGCACAACTGAATCCGAAACTCCTGCTCCGACAGCTGCCCCGACTGCTACAGTTGCTCCAACAGTAGCTCCGACCGTAGCTCCGACTGAAGCTCCGCTTGGTGATCCTGAAAAGATTCACCTTGTTGAATGTCAGTTCTATGGAGACTCAATGCAGAACCTTGAATATAAGGATGCATGGCCGAAGATCGTTGAAGACCATTATGGCGTAGTAGTCACAATGACACACCCCGCAAGGAACAACTACATGGAAGTTATCCAGCTTTCAGCTATGTCAGGCG
>DAINQB010000023.1:0-7182 GCA_036743175.1 Bacillota bacterium
AAAACAACTTTATGAATTCACCCAGCGCGACATTTTGTTTTACAATTCACCATGCCCTTTGTTGACCGAAAAAAGAACCCTGTAAAGGGCCCTTTTTCATTTCTTCTCTTCAGTTTTCTCTTTTTCAGTCTTTTCTTCCTTCTGCTTCAGTTTCTTTTCCTGCTGTTTCTTTTTTTGTATCTTATCCCATTTGTTTTCATGGAAGATGTTCTTCATTTGCCTTTCCCCCTTGTTCTTGGTGGTTCAATTATACTACAAATCAAACCTAAAATCATGTTTCAGCCAGGATTACCCTTGCAGGTGCACCATCCCCGCCTTTAATTTTAAGTGGCAAGGCATACATCATATATTCGCCTTCGTCGATTTTACTGAGTCTGAGTCCTTCAATAATAATAATGCCTTTGCCAAGAAGTATTTTGTGTGTTTCATGACCCGGCTGGCTTCTTTCTATTCCAAGCGCATCAATGCCTACCCCTCTTATTCCAATCTCACTCAGGTGCTTTGCTCCTTCTTCCTTCAGATATATGAAATCACCATTGAATTCATCGCTGAATGAGTTCCTGGTCTTAAGTAGAACAAATGAACCTGCTTCAATTTTCTTTTCAGCAAGGTCGTCTTTTGTAATTCCGTCGAAGGCATCAGTAAGATCAAGGACGATGGCCTTTCCAATCAATTTGCTCATATCCATGGTTTCAATAGTCTCCCCGCTGTCAATCATGTGAAACGGTGCATCTATATGGGTTCCGGTATGGAGGTCCATGAGTATCCTTGATTCATTGATTTCCTGTTCATCGTACCTTGCCATGATTTCGCGCTTTGGTTTCTTCTCTGCACGATTCTTGTATACCATCATATCTTCTGATATTTCCATCGAGATGTCATGATACTTCATCTTGCTTCTCCTTCCACCATTCCCTGCCATCATTTTCAATCAGTCTCACCGCTTCAACAGGCGGCCTTCCACCTGCTTCATAATTGGGATATTGAAGCCTGCCGGCGGTCCTGGCCTCACACAGACTGTCAATGAATTTCCACGAGTACTCAAGTTCATCCCATCTGGTGAAAAGAGACTTGTTGTCATTGATGGCTTCAAGTATCAGCCTTTCATATGCCTCAGGTGAATTACCCTTATACCCGCAGTCCTGACAGTAATCCAGGTCAACGCTGTTTATGGCAAAGTCATTCCCAGGGTTCTTTGCATTTATCCTGAAGAACAGTCCCTCGTCAGGCTGTACCCTGATTACAAGGACATTTGCCTTCGTGTTCTCGTATCCTTCATAGAAGTTGATTCCAGGCAGCTTTTTAAATCGTATTATTATCTTCGTGGTTTTGTCAGCCATTCGCTTTCCTGCATAAATATAGAAAGGAACTCCTCCCCATCTGAAATTGTCGATGAAGGTCTTGACTGCAATGAATGTATCTGTATTGGATTGCGGATTCACATTCGGTTCCTGCCGATACCCGGGCATGCCGTTGCCGGGTCCGTATTGCCCGGACACGAAGGTGTCCATTATATCTTTCTTGTTAAAAGGCCTGAGAGCCTGCAGCACCTTTACCTTCTCATCGCGGATTGATTCAGCATCAAGATTGACAGGCGGTTCCATGGCTATCAATGTTAGCATCTGAAGTATATGGTTTTGAAGCATGTCCCTTATTATTCCCGTGCCGTCATAATATGCTCCCCGTGTTCCGACTCCCAGCGTTTCAGTTGAAATTATCTGAACATGGTCTATATAATTATGATTCCACAGGGGTTCGAATATTGAATTGCCGAATCTAATTGAAAGTATGTTCTGTAGCATCTCTTTACCAAGATAATGGTCTATCCTGAATATTTTGTCTTCATGTATTACATTGGTTATACTTTCATTCAATCTTCTTGCAGTCGCAAGATTGGAGCCAAAGGGCTTTTCAATTATCACCCTCTGCCACGAATGCTTGTTCTCAATCATTGAGTGTTCATGCAGCTTGTTCACTATTACTTCAAAGAATTCAGGTGCTACGGCCAAATAGTAAATTCTGTTGCCGCCATTGCTGACTTTTCCAAACAAGCGCTTCAGGCTTCCATAGCCTTCATCGTCGGTAAAACTCATTTCATGATAGGTAACCAATGTCTGGAATTCAGTCCAAACAGCCGAGTCAATGGATCGGTTTAACTCATCCTCCATGAATGATTTCATTTCTTCAATATAGCTCTCAGATGTTTTCTTCCTTCTGCCAATTGCAACGATTGAGCAGCCCGCAGGCAGCCTTTTTTGCTTATATAGCGTATACAAAGCCGGTATCAGTTTCCTTTTGGTAAGGTCGCCCGTTGCCCCGAATATAGTAAAAATACAAGATTTATCTTCCATCATTATCCTCGATTCACTTGGTTTGAAACCTGCTTTTATTTTATACCCGTCTGAGCAATATGTGAACATCACTCATTTATGGGTAAAACAAGTAAACGAAAGGAGCTTAATGCTTATGAAACTTAATAAACTTATAATGCTTTCAGCCATTGCAATGGTTTTTGTATTAGTTCTGGCAGCATGCCAGACATCATCACAGGAAGAGGAGGCACTACCAACGGCATCACCCGCCGAGAGCCAAAGCCCCACAGAACAACCTTCAGAAGAACCGATGGAGAGTGAGCAACCCATGACGAGTGAAGAACCCATGGAAGAAAAAACCTTTACCCTCGAAGAGCTGGCAAACTATGATGGTCAGGATGGCCGTCCTGCATATGTTGCAGTAGATGGCGTAGTCTACGATCTGACAAACTCATCCGCATGGAGAAACGGCAAGCACAATGGATTTACAGCCGGCAAAGACCTTACTGAGGAAATAAAGGAAATCTCACCCCATGGTGTCAAAAACCTTGAAGGAATCCCTGTTGTAGGAAAGCTTGCAGGCAACTGACAACCCCAGATTAACCAATCATCCCAAGGATGTTCGGCAAATTTTAGCCAATCATCCCAAGGATGATTGGTGTGACCGGTCAGCGGGTGCCGAGTTCGCGGCAGGTGTCAAAGTAGCATTCTATGTTTGCGAGGGGTATGTTATGTGGAAGATCGCCGGCTGCGCGGATGAAGTAACCGGGATATTTTTTACCGAGGTCCATGCATCGCTTCACTTCTTTTCTGACATCATCCATTGACCCTTCCGTAAGAATCCTGGAGTCTATGTTGCCACAGATTACTTTATTCTTGCCATATTTATTGATAACAGGTTCCATGTCAACATAGTTATCAACGATAAGGCCATCTACGCCGATGGCAAAAAGATCGTCAATCAGTTCGGAATAGTTCCCGTCAGACACGAATATCAGCTTTTTACCGGCCTTTTTTATCGGTTCAAATATTCTCTCATAATTTGGGAAAATATTTTCAATGTACCATTCCTTTGGAAAGACCAGACCCCTCGACAGGGACAAGTCATCATGGCAGAACATTATGTCGGTATCCTCTGCAATCCATTCTTCAACATTTCTGACGGAAAACTGTGTGAACAGCTCAATTGTTCTTTTGAATCTCTCCGGTTCCATCCTTGCCGTCACAAGAAACAGCTCCCAGCCAAAGGCCATGATGAAACACTGGAACAGTGTTGTATAATAAAGTCCTGTAACAAGGGCTGAATCCCCGGCCAGGGGCTGGCCTTTCAGGCAGTCATCAATGCGACCACGTCTGTATTCCTCAGTAACAATCCGGACACGGCCCTTTGCATCCTCCAGTGGATTATATGATAGAACCTCTTCCTCATCCTTGAATACATTCTCGTCCTCCCACTGGCTTCCCGTAAAACCCCACTCAGTGTATTTGATTCCATCTTCTGTCCTTGAAGTCTCTCCTGAACTGAATTTGCGGGATTTTTCCGGAATAGCTGCATACCAATCTATGTCAAGGGTTTTAATAAGTTTCAAAACAGCTTCAGTTGGATATTCAAATGGATCGATTCCTGTTATCTTTTTGATGAATTCAGGATGGTCAACCCACTCCTGGCATGGAACCCTGTCAGTTGGTTCAAGATGCATGGCCTTCAAAGCTCTGATTTTAGACATAAAAACCCCCTTTGTTCAATGATTTGATTATATACAAACAAAGGGGTTTGTAAAGATATGTTAACAAATGTTGCCTCAGCCTGCCATGATGTCCGACAGCTTTATTTCCTTCCCTCCATTTTCCCTGCTTACAATTCCACCTGCTATTATCTTCATAAGTTCAATTGTCTCTGAAAAATCGAAGGGCATGACTCCTGTACGCAGATATCCTATGAATGCCTCGAGCTGCGCCCTGAAGGAATAGTAGGAACCTCCCGATTCAGCGAACTCGTGTCCCTTGTCACCACATATAAGAACCTTCCCGAACGAGCCATACATGTCATAGATTGCCGTGACAACAACATCAAACCCCTTCGAGTGCTTGATATGTACAATATTCCTGTTTTCAGACCCGGTGTTCCTGACCGACTCAAACCCCGGGCCCACTATTGCATAGATTCCTTCCAGGGCATGGATTCCATATCTTTCCCATGATTTAGGTGTTGTTATCGTGGCATATTTGATATTTCCAAGATGTTCCGTTGATTCCCTGAGTCCTGCAAGTCCGGGATTGAATCTCATGGAACTTGATGACATGAACTTTTTGCCTTCTTTATGCCACCGCACAAAAGTCCTCAGGTCTGCTTCATTGTCACACATGGGTTTGTCTATGAATATGGGAACACCAGCTTCCATGAACGGACGGCATCTTTCCACATGCTCCCATCCCCTGTCCGTCGCAACAACCACGGCATCAACCTTCCCAATTACATCGGTTGCCTTTTCAACGGGATTGGGTATCAGGGAGGCCTTCGCCACCTTCAGGGTATCCTCAGGGTCATCACACCAGACATGGGTAACATTGACATCCGGTATTTGAAGGGTTTCCTTCGGCTGTTCACCAAGGTACTGGGGAATCACCGGGAAGGGGCACTTTGCCATTTCTGCCTCATCATATCCGTTGCAAATCGCACTCCATGAGTAGGGATGCCCGTTTCCATCCACCATCCCGAGCATTGCAAGGTTTATCTGTTTTTTGTTTACAATAGGTTCAGCCATTGTCCCTCTCCTTATTTCGCAGTCAATCCGCCGTCCACAGGTATGTTTGTACCTGTAATATATGCTGATGCATCGGATGCCAGGAATACAAGTATTCCCATGACATCAGTGTCATTTGCCATTCTTTTAAGGAATGTCTTGTCCCGGTAGTTCTTCTTGAAGGCCTCGGGCTGTGAATCTGTTTCAAACCCACCGGGATGTATGCAGTTGAACCTGACTCCCGATGCTCCGTAATAACCTGCGAAAAATTTCGTAAGATTTGCCATTCCTCCCTTGTTGTAGTAATAGGCTGCTCCACCGGTTTTTACAAGGCCCGTCCCCTCATAAAGCCAGTCATCATAACCGACAAGTCCGTAGATTGAACCGATGTTTATAACTGATCCACCGCCGGATTCTGCCATGGCCCTGCCGAATTCGCGGCACATCATGATGATTCCCGTTGCATTTATTGCAAAATCATCATTTGCCTTTTGTTCGGTAAGCTCTTCGATGTTACCTGACCTGGCCACGGAATTGTTGACAAGGATGTCTATCTTACCGCTCCTCTTGATTATCTCATCCCTGAGCGTAACAATGGATTCAACACTTCCCTGGTCGTATGTGAGCGGTGTAACCTCAAGTCCCTCCTGCTTCAGATCCCTGCAAAAGGCTTCAAGCTTATCCTTGTTTCTCGAGGCCGTATATGTAACTGCACCGGCTTCTGCCATTGCCCTGACCATCTGCTGTCCGTAAAGCCCTGAACCACCGGTTACAAGTGCAACCTTTCCCTTAAGGCTGAAATTATCCAATATACCCATCCTAAACCTCCTGTCTGTCCCATTTCCATGGATAGAACAACCACTCAGGCGCTCCGTCCAGCTCATCCTTCAGCATATGCATGAAGTCTCCCGCGAACCTGGGTTTTCCTATCAAATCTGCATTATCCTCCACATGGGAAGGATTATCTGCTCCAACTACCAGCGAGTCCACAAAACCAAGGCTGTTGACATAGCCGATTGCAAGCCTGCTTATGGGATAATCATATTTATCAGCAATTTTCCTTATCTTCTTTATATAAGGAATTATCTCCCTGAGGTTTCCCTTCAATGATGTAGTGTCCTTGAAGAACAACCCCTGCAGATAAACACTTCTGACAAATATGGTCTTACCGGAAAGCTTTGCCTCAGCATCAGTTCCCGCAATGCGATAGTCAAGCAGATTCACAGGTATTTGGAAAGCAGAATACATATCCTTTGAAGCTATATTGCTTATTCCCTGATAATCATAGCCCGATGCCCCGGCTTCCCGGACACACCCCTGTTTCAAGAGCTTAGCTATCGTTGAATCTATTTCCCTGCCGAATTTCTGATACTCAGATGCATCATGCATCAGAAGATAGTCGACATAATCCGTTCCAAGCCTTGCAAGGGATCTTTCGACTGAACCGATGAGCTCATACTCCACTTCATCAGCCTCTATGTCACCAAGCTTGAACTTTGTAGCTATACGAAGTTCCTTTCTGTCGGCAGTACCGGTCTTAAGCCATCTTCCGATTACCTCCTCCGAGTCACCATATCCGGCTGCAGTGTCAAGGCAATTGACACCTTTATCAACCGCTTTGTCAAGTATGGCAAAGGCCTTATGGTCGTCCGGCTTGCCTTCTTTGTTTGCAATTCCGTAATCAAGCCCAAGCTGAACTGTACCAAGGGTCATCCGTGACAATTCATTCATCAAAGTTCTCCTATTTCCTTCATACAGTTTCTGATGCCTTCCATCGCATCCGGGGCAACCCTTCCGTGGAAGTCGGGCTGATATAACCCCGGCATTCCAAGTAGATTCATGGAATATGAATATGCCGTAAAGACATTGCTCTTTACATATTCATTCCTTAGCCTTACTATTTTTTCAAGATGTTCACTGACAGCAGCAGCGTTACCTGAAGATGCCGCTTCATACATGGCCTTTGTATTCCTTGGAGTCGATGTGAACATTCCGTCAAGATTCTTTGAAAGTCCGTTCAGGAGTGCCTTGTCAAAGATATCAAGGCCGCTGAAAAGAACGTCGAATCCTTCAGGCAGACCCCCTGCAATTGCACCCTGGAGCATATCATAATTGGCACTCTTTAT
>DAINQB010000023.1:7282-33702 GCA_036743175.1 Bacillota bacterium
GCCATGTTTCCCATGGAGCCCATGCAAAGGATGCCTGATGCACCTGAGTCTATCATAAGTTCTATTTGCTTACTGTAGCTCTCTTCATTCAACTGACCTTCAGCATCCAGGGGTGTACCCAGGGCCGGATAAAATCCATCCTTCATTCAAAACCTCTCATATCTTTCTGTCTCACTTGTGCGATAAGCGGATTGTATTACCTTTTGTACCTGAACCGCATCCTCTGCCGGTACTTCAACATCCCCGCCATTTAAAATTGTATTGGAAAACGACTCTATTTCCTTTGTATACATATTACCGAATTCTACATTGACTTTCAGCGGCTCCACATCATTTCTGTCCTGTCTGGCATCATATCCAAGGCTGTCATCGGAAATCATTACATCCAGTTTTCCACCTTCTGCCTGGCTGATTGTACCTTCCGCCAGCATGCTCCCCTTTGTTCCGTATATCTCAAGGCGACCCCTGGCTGCAGCATCAGGAATATTGAAATTGGACTCTATATGGCATATAGCCCCGTTTTCCAACTCAACGAGCACCGCACCGGAATCTTCTACCTCATAGGCAAATGTCAGTGTTGATGCCATTCCGGCAGCTCTTTTTGCCTTGTATCCGGTAATGTATTGTATCAGGTCAAGGCAGTGTACCCCCATATCCATCAGGGCTCCTCCTCCTGAGGTTGCCTTTGCCTGTCTCCAGTTTCCGGGTATGTCCGGGTACCAGCAGGTCAGCTGTGCCCTTGCTGAAACAATCTGCCCTATTTTCCCTTCATCAACCAGCTTTTTCATAACCTGATGATATGCATGGAACCGCATCATGAACCCCGTTGCCAGAAGGACCCCCTTTGACCTGCAGTATTCAATGACCTCATTTCCCTCTTCAACAGTAAGGGCTATGGGTTTTTCAAGCAGGATATGTTTGCCAAAGTCAGCAGCCATCATTGCCTGTCTTTTATGGTGTACCACCGGCGATGCAATATATACCGCATCCACATTGGGGTCAGCGAGCAGATCCACTTCATTGTCATATGCTTTTTCAGCGCTGTATTTTTTGCGAAGATTCTCTGCCATTGACATGTCAACTTCCATGACGGCATATATTACGGCATTCTCCGCAAGCTGCATACCCGGCATGGTCCGTCTGTCCGCAATACCACCTGCCCCGATTATGCCCCATCTGACTTTTTTCATTTGATTATCCTCCCGTCCTGTATAACATGTATAATCCCGGCATTTTCATCCATTACAACTATGTCAGCCTTCTTGCCGGGCTCAATGCTTCCCTGTATTTTTTCCAAGCCAAGCAGCTTTGCCGGATTCAATGACCCAAGCCTGACTGCCGCGGGCCAGCTGATGCCTGTATGGTTTTTCATATTGACAACAGCCCTGGAAACGCTCAATAATGAGCCGGACAGCTCACCCCTTTGGTTGTAATTTATATCAGGTCCGTTGTCCATGGTTGAAATTGCATCAGAGATGACAATGCATCTGTCCCCGAGACACCTGTAGGCAATCTTCAGAAGATCCCCCGGCACATGTACTCCCCCTGAATCAGCGATCAATTCGGCATAAAGGTCGTCCGATGCCAGGACCGCTTCTGCCGTTCCTGATTCATGAATGGCTGGAATCTTTCTTGTCTTTGGACCCATGGCATCAAATAGATGACAGATCAGTCCGATGCCTTCAAGATCCTCTGCACTGCACTCTGTATGTCCTGCGCAGGCTGTTATCTCAGGCTTCGATGCGATGAACGCCCTAAGCTCATCCGCCCCTTGTATTTCAGGCGAAAACATCCATATCCTGATTCTTCCATTACCTGCATTGTATATTTCACGGGCATCATCAGGATTGAATTTTCTTGCAAGCCTGGTATCAGCTCCATATTCAGGGTTTATGAACGGCCCTTCGCAGTTGATTCCAAGAACACCCTTTTCTTCCATCCTTGCTATGGATGCAACAGCCCCCAGGAATTTCTCCAAAGGCATGTTATAGCCTATGGTGGGAAGAATTCCCGTTGTGCCGTTTTTCAGATGAGCCACATACGCAGTGTATGGATCATCAGCAAACAGTACCCCACCGCCGCCATGGCAATGGATATCGATGAAACCGGGGGTTACTAAATTTCCCTGTGCGTCAATGTCATCAGGTGTTTCATCCGGAGGCTGTCCTCCTCCAACCATAGTGATGATTCCGTTCTCAATGCCTATGAATCCATGGATGACATCACTCTCAGTTATTATCTTGCCATTTTTAATGTACATACTGTTTCCAATAACATTCCTCGATTCCTTCGGAATCTGCGGTACGTCACTAATTACATTCTGCTTCAAGTGGTCCGGCCAACTCCTTCAGGAAGAACAATTTCCCCGGCAGTGTTGGCATGAATGTAGATGGAACCCACATATCAGGTCCATATCTTAGCGTCATCCAAAGGGACATACCCTGCCACTGCATTCCCCTGTTCAGTGATCCGTCGCACCCGCCTATTATTTTATCGGACTGCAGGAACAGTCCCGGACCCACCGTGTTTGCCCTGCAGGGCACAAGGGTTGTCCTGCTCTTGAAGCTTGTTATTGCGTTTTGTTCTATTGTAAGGGGATGCAAAAGCGCTCCAAGTCTGTGGGTCTGCTTCTTCCATTCCTCAACAGAGTCAAACTCACCGGCAAACTGTGGTTCCCAGAATGCGATATGACACATTCTTCCTATTCCAAATATCGTTATAAGTTTGGCTCCGTTCTTTTTCAAGGCAGCAATTTCATCCGCATATATGGGAAGATTGTCCTTTGTGGCAAAATGCCTTTGTTTCAGCGGAACCGTCAGCTTGCCAAGAGGTCCATAAAAGGCTTCCCCCATGGCGTTTTGGAATGCTCCCGGGTCATGGGGATCCAGGGTGTTGCCTTCGCCATCGCTCCACTCATCCATGTTGAAGCCATGCACATGAGATGCACTGACACCCCACTCTGTCAGGAAATATACAGCCCATCTGTACATACCCATTGGACCTACGGGAAGTATCATGGCAAGCTGTCTGCTTTCCTCGCCCGTTCTTTTGATTTCCATGGCAATCTCGTGACCCATCATCATGTCAAAGTCATTTATATTGTCGCATTGCACGGGAATGAAGTCCTTGTTCCAGAAATCCTGTCTTTCCAGAATCGATTCCGGTGAGTTGCTGCAGCACCTGTCTATTTTCCCGAAATCCCATCCCTTTGGATAGAATCCTTCCAAAAGCGACCCTTTCAGGGTATCCATAAAATTCATTGTCTCTCCTCCTAAGGTAATAATCTTGTTGCAGTCTGTCTGGGCCATGTTCGGCAAAGCCTGAATCCCTCTGCATAATCAACGCCGCACTGAAGACCCCTGAATTTCGAAACGGTTCTTACGAAATCAAGGAAATCAATACCGTCGTGGTCTTTCATCCACTTCACCTGGCTTTCGTGTTTTCCAACTGCTGCAAGCTTCTTTTCTATGGTTTTGGTAACGTCAACATACTCCTCTGGCAGGAACCCTACTCCGGCAAGGGTGTCCATATAATACAAAGGCACAATTTTCCCATGGAAATCATCCTGGTTTCCGAAGTGGGGAACACTTGATGAAAAGCTTGCATCAAACACTATCCTGCCGGTCTCAAGGTGGTCCCTCATGTAATCCTCGGGTGAATGAGTGATTATTACATCCGGCTTTACATATCTGATGACTGCAATGACCTTCTTCACCGTTTCAATGTTGTCAGAGGAAACCGTCAGGTCCGGTATGTCTATGTTTATTACTTCCCGGGCTCCAAGGACAGTGCCGGCATTTTTGGCCTCTTCCGTCCTTATTTTTGCCAGTTCGCCGGGCATTATCACCTTGTGTCCCATGTCGCCGTTTGCAATGTGACACATGAACACATCATTTCCAAGTTCGGCATATTTCGCCAGTGTACCCCCGCAGCCTATTTCCAGGTCGTCGGGATGGCAGCCGATGGCAAGGACTCTCATAACAATTCCTACTTTATATGCTTTCTGCACACTTCAAGGAATGCTTCTATGCATCTCTTGATATGCACCTCTTCCCAGCTCGGATGAAGGAAAAGACTCAGCGTCCTGCGTCTCAGCGAATTTGCCATGGAGCAGAAGACTTCATCATATTTCACGCTTTTCCTGTCTGTATATTCCTTTGACTTGAACGGGAATTTATGTTCTCCGAAACCATTCAGCTCCTTGTATGCTCTTTCCTCATATGCCTCGGGCCATTGTATTCCATAACATGGTATCCCCATCTCATGGAGTTCATCTACAAACTCTGTGGCGTCAATATCAAGGACATCCGTATTCAGCACTATAGGGTACCACCAGTAGGAATTCTTCCGCTCATCCGTGTTGACGGGAAGCTTTGAAATTCCCCTTTGGTTTTTGAAGGCCTCATCATACATCTTTGCATATTTATACCTTCTTGCAAGGTTCCAGTCATCAAGGCGTTTGAGTTCGTTCAGTCCGATTATTGACTGTATTTCGGTCATCCTGTAGTTGAATCCTACACGGTTATGGATGTACGGAAGCTTCTCTTCCAAAGCCAGCATGTTGAGTCTTTCCTTGACATCATAACCATGGTCACGGAATGACCTGCATTCCCATGCAAGGTCCTCATCATTGGTAACAACCATTCCGCCTTCTCCGCCTGTGGTAAAATGCTTGCTCTGACAGAAACTGAAACAACCCACATCGCCGATGACCCCGGATTTTATTCCCTTGAACTCACCGCCAAAACACTGGGCACAGTCTTCAATTACCTTGAGTTTATGTTTCTTTGCAAGATACAGAATTGGAGCCATGTCAGCAACAACACCATAAAGATGGACGACAACTATTGCCTTTGTTCTCCGTGTAATCAGGTCCTCTATACAATCCGGATCAATTGTGTGATCCTCTGTTACATCACAGAACACCGGGATCGCACCTGCCTGTACTATTGCAAATGAAGAAGCAATGAATGAGTATGATGGAACAATGACCTCGTCGCCGGGGCCTATTCCAAGGCTTGAAATTGCAATGTGCAGTGCCGCTGTGCCGTTTGTGCAGGATATTGCAAATTTTGCTCCGTTCCATTTGGCCCATTTTTCCTCGAATTCCATTCCCTTCTTTCCGGTCCAGTAATTGACCTTTCCGGTTTTTATGGGTTCCTGGATATCCTTCAGTGTTTCCGGTGCAAACTGAGGCCATCCCGGAAATCCAAGTTCCTCCACACCTGTTCCATTCATAACTTTTTGTTCTTCAGCCATTTTCATTCCTCCTAATCTTTCTTTTTTACCAAAACCGAACATCTGGCCTCATCCGTTTCGGACAAGTCCATCGTGTATTCATAGCCAAGGGGCTCCAAAACCCTGCTGTATAGGGCAGGACAATGGAGACAATACTTTTCATAGGGTTCCATATGATCAATTTCAAGGAGCATCCCTTTCGAGGGACAGCGCTTCATTTCTATCCTGAACTCTCCTTTTTCCTCATCAAGGGTCATGCGAAAATCTGCAGCCTCCTCGCTCAGTGCCTTCTTCCAATATATATAGCAACCACGAAGACCCATGTCCGCCACATGCTTCCTGAGACTTTCCTCCAGATACCTGTCAGCAAGATAATTCCAGAATTCCTTTACCTCTTCAAATCCACCTTTATTCTCAAGGAATCTGAATCCTTCGCTGTATGCAGGGATAAATTCGGTGCAGGATATCATCCGACCCTCCTTCGAAAGACCTGGGTACATGCCCCGGTTTCCTTGCAAAAATCCGTCATTATATATTCATAGGGAGTCCCTTCGCACAATTCTCCATAAACCGTCGTATAAGTTTCAATGTATTGGTCAATTGGATCGAACCCCTTTTCCCGGATATATGAAATTCCCGGACATGCAGCCTGGGTAAGGTTAAGTTCATTTTCTGTAATGGTGATTTTGATTTCCCATTCCTCTTCCTTATATATCCTCTGAAAGTATTCATGGAGCACATCAAGCCGGTCCTTCATCAGCTCTGCCTTCCTTCTTTTATGGAACTCCCTTGAAAAGTCCTTCAGATAATCGGTAAGGGACGCAGGCCCGAACTTCTCACAGATATATTCCATAAGCATATTCATGGATATGTGGAAATCCCTGTGAAGATATTTATTGTCTGATGCTTTTCTCTCAAATACTTCCATTTCTATAACTTCTTCAAAAGCCTTTCATTAACCATGTCGACAAGCAGGTCCCCGGCCTCATACACCAGTTGGCTTGACCATGCCGTCCTGACCTCGTAACCCCCTTGTGAAAAAGCCTCTTCCTTCGGAATATATCCTGACTGGCTGTTTGCAAGTCCTATTACCATGGTGTTTTCAAATGGAGACAGTTCCTTGACTGCAAGACCGAATTCAACATAAACCTCTCCAGGGAATGTGACAAGCGCAAATCCGTCGATTGCCATGGCCTGTATAACAGTTTCAAATGCCTTGTCCGGACGAACGAGCATTCCCTTTATCATCTTTGCATAGGTCTTGTCGGGAATTCCGTCAAACATGTCTTCGATTTTGTCCTTGTCCCTTTCTAAAACCATGTCAGCCCATTCCCTCTCCTCCGGTTTGATTTCACGAAGAGGAAGAAAAACTGTTTCTGACACAAACCTGATGGCTCCCGTCACTTCCCTTGAGGATTCAATTGTTTCAATTGAATATTCTCCGAGCTTCCTCCCTATTCTTTCAGTTTCCCTGAAATCCCTCCACTGGTCAGGCCACCTATAGTCAAGGTGATTTATATTTCCCTCGGCTCCGTTTGCAAAGAGGACAACTGCATCATCTCCATATTCCTTTAGAAGAACAACATCAAGGTAATTTATGAAATCCCTTGAGATCAACCAGTCAAGACCTACCAGTATTGCAGGGTGGAGAGTAAAATTAACAAGAGCTGAAAGAAGGCTTCCGTCCTTGTTCCACACGGAAAGAACCTGAAGTTCAGGGTCGATGGGTCCAGTGGTCCCCACTATGTCATCAATTTCAAATTCTTCAAAGTTCATGACGACCGAACCGTCTTTTTTAACAAGCCTTCTGTTGAAACTGAGGTCATGGACATCCTTTTTTCCCACCTTAAGGTCAACTTCCCTGAAATCCTTCACTATTTCAGTGATTCCTGCAGCAACCTTTGATGCGGTTTCATCAAGATACCTGTCAATTATCTCATCGATGCCATTGTACATCCTCATGCATGTATCAGGTCCGGAGTGTGTATGGGTACCCCATATTGTTATGTTTTCAACTGGAATCCCAGTCGCTTCCATGACCCTTTTCTTCATTTCATTGCAGGTCGAATACTTCAATCCCACATAGTCAAAACCCATCAGACATACCCTGGTAATGCCGTCATCCAGTATCAATATACTGCAGTTTATATCATCGTGTACGCCCCTTGACATGTTGTCCGTCCTTACATTTCCACCCATTGGTATGGAGTAATCCGGAGTGACTATTACTCTGCCAGCTGCTGCTTTCATTCCCTCACCTCGAACAATTCATTGAATATATGTCTTGCACCTCCGGCCGTAACCGGATTGCCATTGTACTGTGATAAAAGTATCTTCATTTCCCTGTCCTTGTATAACCCTATTCTCTTTATTACCGAACGGACCTTCTCAAGGAATCCGTCACCCATCAGCTTGATCTTTCCACCTATTACAACCGCTCCTGGATTCATGAGGTTTACAGCACTGTTGATTCCATATGCTATATAGTTTGCCGTTGTCTCAACCTCGTTCCTGAACCTTCCTTCTTCCTTGTATCCGTTAGCTATTATTGAAAAACGCTTGTCGTAATCAACCGGGCTGTCATCAACCAGTATCTTTCCATGTGTTATCTCAACGTCCTTTACAAGGGCCGGGATATTGGCCATGACCTCAAGGCACCCCCTGCTTCCGCACTTGCACAGGGGACCGTTGACATCAATTGAAACATGACCGAATTCACCTGCAAGGGAATCAGCGCCTTCATATATTTTACCGTTTATGATTATTCCGGCTCCTATTCCTTCATGGACATCAATGAACAGGAGGTTTTCAATGCCGGCCAGTTCCTTGTTGAATTCCTTTTCGGTATATGCACTGAGGCTTGACTCGTTCATAAGGTCTACTGCAATATTCGGAAATCTTTCAGTGATTTCATCATAGAACGCCGATGTCCTGTCAATGGGAAGGATTGTTGATGAAACTATCCTGTGCCTGCTTCTGTCGATTATTCCCGGAGCACCAATGCATATGCCAAGAAGGTTTTCCCTTTCATATCCACACTCCCTGATGATTTTTTCTGTCTCCGAACATACCATGTTCCCGAGATTCCTGAAATCCTGGGTCCTTATATTGATTTCATGAACGGGTCGGCATGTGAGGTCAAAGCACCCGATGTTAAAGCCCCCCGGCTGCAGGTCCACTGAAACAATGCATCCACCCCGCGGATTTACCTTCAGGAGTATTGGTTTACGACCACTTGTGCTGAGTTCACCGGGACCCGCTTCATAGATCATTGACTTTGCCACCATCTCCTCGGCAAGCGATGATACTGTTGTAGGACTGAGTCCGGTAAGAGATGCAATTTCCGCCCTTGAAATGCCGTCCCTTTTTTCAATAAGTGAAAAGACACGTTTTAGATTAGTCTCCTTTATGACCTGTTGGCTGGCAGTTATCTTGTTTGATCCATTGTTGAACAATTAATTTCTCCAATGACTTTATTAATTAAATTATATATCTGCAGCCGCGAATCGTCAACTGAGTCTACATTGATTTTATTTTTTCAATGAGTTTTTTCTTGGTGTGTGATCTTGTATTGTCAATGACTATGATTTCCATCGAGTCCTTATTATTTCTGATAATATCATTCCACCGCTTGTATGAGCCGCTGCGCTTTACAAATGTGGTTTTCATGGTCCTTGAACCCTTGAGAATCCTATTATTGCTGTAGTTGTACTCTTTCCTTTTAAGAACATGCCTTATTTTTCTTCTGACGAGATTCAAGAAGGTTGTGAGCATGTTGATTCTTATGTATATAAGGAGGTCTGCCTTTCCAATGAATTCTTCCGCTACATTTCCGTACATTCCGTCAATGATCCACTCATTCCCGGAAACAAGTTCTTTTATTATCTCCCTGATTTCATCAGGTTTCTTCCTGGCCCAATCATCATCAAAACAATATGAGTCAATATTGAAAACCGTAAGTGAAAGAGCTTCTCCTAGAATTCCAGCTATTGTTGTCTTACCGGAACCGGGCAAGCCTGCGACTATTATTTTTCTCGGCTGGGTCATATTTACCTCCACATATCATCCACAAGGTTCCTGACTATCTTCACTGCTTTTCCCGCTTTCTTATTGTCGTCCGTAAGAGTATAGATATCCCTGAATATAATCTCCGCATGACACCCTCTTGCAGCTTTTATCGTCTTCTTTATATGCTCCTTGAATGCACTTTCATCAAAGGATCCTACCCCAAGGAAATTAGGACTCGGTTTCCTTGAATATATTACGTTGCTTCCTCGCAATGCCTCTCCCATGTATTCCTCATTGCACCATGGGGAAATGGATACTTTTCTAAGATTGGCAAGCTTGCTGACACAGGTTTCCCAGATTTCATGGACAGGTTCACAGCATCCGTAATAGACAAGTCCGAATCTCTCAGCTGCTTTCTTATATATCGGAAAGATGAACTCCTCATACATTGACGGAGAAATTCCGACACTTTCCTGTGAATTCATGTTTCCCCATATATCCCTTGTTGTTATCCTGCCTGTCTCCTTGCATTGTTTTGTCGGAAGTTCGCTGGTGAACCCATAACTGCCTGAACCGGCTCTTGCATTTCCATTATCCAATGCAAGCAGATTGTTTTCTTCCTGCCAGTCCATATATTCAAAACTGTCTTCAAGAATGAAGTCGAACAGTTTCATGGTTTCCTCAGGATAATCCATCATTGAGTACATAAGTCTTTCAAGTCCCATTATATTGACGGACCTTGCTGTAAAGGACATGAACCACAGCAAAGTGTTATTTGTTATCCTGGTTTCAAGGATATCTCCAAGCAGATTCTGCACAAAATCAAAATGCTCCATGGTTCCTTTGTCATCATAGCTGTATACTGATTTCTTCAAAAGACCGAAATCGTTCTTAAGGTCTTTTACAAGGTGTTCGCTGCTGTAACCAAGCTCCTTGCCGTGGGAATCCTTTGCCCTGTGTATTACCCTGTCCATGTCGAGTTCCTTCATGCTGATATGTCTGTTGACCGGTATGAAATCAGGCATTACCTTGTCATCATTTATCATTTCATGATTTGCTATGTTGAAAAGCATCTCGGCTTCAAGCTGTCTGCCAATTTCCGATGTGCACTTCATTTCAGGTATCAATTCTTCACGGAAAGGTCCCGCTTCTACTATGATAACCGGCTTTTCACTTCGCAGTTCATTGTTGTCATACCAATGCTTCTGTCTTTCCAGCATGACAGGAAGTTTACTAAGTTCAAGCTGCTTTTTTGCCAGTTCCCTGAGATACAATCTTTCTTCTGCTGTTACTGAATATTCCATACACACCTCACTTTTAACATTATATCCATTTTACAGTACCTTTTGAAAATTTTTTGTCTTATTACGGCATATGGAATATAATTGGTATATAAAATATTAAGGAGAATGCTTATGTTTTGTGAAAAATGCGGTAAGGAAATGCTGGACAATGCCAAATTCTGCCCGTCCTGCGGTGCAAAGGCTGAGCCGGCTGCTGAAATAATTGAAGAAACAACCGTCGTTGAAGTCGAGGCTATTTCTGAAACAGAACCTGAACCTGTTGCAGAACCCACGCCATACAAGGAACCTCCTGTGGCACCTGCTCCGGAACCACCTAAATATGGAAAAGGCAAAGATCTTACGAAACCTCTCAGCACAGCATCATATTTTGGAATGTTCTTCCTGATGGCAATTCCTGTGATAAGATTGATCATGCTGCTTGTCTGGAGCTTCAGTGACAATGTAAATGTCAACAAGAAGCATTTTGCACATGCAGTATTCATATGGGTTCTTGTGACACTTATACTTGCGATTGTTGCCACCATTGTATTGTTCATTATCTTTGGTTCAACTTTCTACGAAATATTTGTGATCTGGTAAGAAAGGAGCCTGGATATGGCCAATAATTTTTGCAGTAACTGCGGGTCAGCTCTGGCCCCGGGTGCTAATTTCTGCAGAAACTGCGGAACAAAGGTTAAAGCAGTGGAAGCCGTGGAAAAGCCCGTGGAAAGACCGGCCGCAGCTACAACAACAAAGCTTGCAGTACCGGCAAACTACAAGAAGGGTATACTGTCGATGAAAGGCTGCACCATGGTATTCACCGATACGGAACTTATTGTAGCTATGTCTGACAAAAGGCTGATGAATGAGCACATTGCATCAGTACGAAGCGACTCCCAGGACCAGGGATTCTTCAAGAAGGCGGCAGCAGTAATGACTGCCGGATATTCTTTTTCAGACAGGTACTACAACATGACACCTGATGTCATCCGCAGTGAAACCGCTGAGAACTTTACAATTCCATTCAACATCGTAGATTCCCTGCGTTACAGGAGGTCCACAACCAATTATGGTGTTGATAACTCAACATCAACTACTCCGCCGAGTCTGGTAATAAAGACAAACGGTGGTAAACTATCGTTTACTTTTTCATCCGGCTACAGGGAAAGGGAACTGATTGCCTTTTTGAACAGCAAGTTCCCGGGGCGATACAAGGGTCCGAAAAGATAATTGCAAAAACCCGGTTTTCACCGGGTTTTTTATTTGCTATCTTTTATGCGGTTATTTAGAAAACTGCTCCGGATTCTTCAAGTATCTGGTGCATCTTCTCAACATCAATGTCACTGTTTGGTTTTTTGTCCATGACGGAAACGGCTGCTGCAACTCCCGCGGCCTCCCCCATGTTTGCACATATGGGCATCACGCGTACTGCCGAATGGGCTTCATGGGATGATGATATGGGTCTTCCCGCAATCAGCATATTATCCATGTCCTTTGGAACAATGCTTCGGTATGGAATTGTATAGTATTCTCCCGGAGGAATCTCTGTAATCCTTGTTCCGCTTCCATCGGGGTTATGAATGTCAACGGGATAACATCCCCGTGCAATGGAATCATTGAATTTCCGGCACTCTATCAGGTCTCTTTCAGAAAGCCTGTAAAGTCCTTTGATTCTCCTCGATTCCCTTATCCCAATCTGTGGTGCCATTTGCGAAAGTATGCAATTTTCAAAGCCGGGAATATTCTCCCTGAAAAAGTCAACCAGCTCCATGGCCTGCTTTCTTGCTTCTTTTTCTGCCTTTGTAAGGTCATATTGGTCCAGGGCATTCATTCCAATTACCCTGGTACTGTTGAGATGAATTGTTCCGTTTGATACATTGGGAAACATCAGGACGTTTTCCCTTTTATTTGTTATATGACCCGATTTCTGCGCTTTCTTGTATCTTTCATTTATCATGTCCCTGGCTTTTTTGTCAGATATTATTCCCCTTGAAACAGTCGTGTCTATGTTTCCGATTCTAAAACACAGCGTCATAGGCTGGCATTTTCCGTCATCCCGGCCTATTTCAATACCACATCCCGCCAGTGAACACAAATCAGCATCACCTGTTGCGTCAATGAAAAATCCCGCCTTATGCATGATGACACCTGATTTTCCGGCAGTGGAAACAGATTTAAGCATTCGTCCATCTTTTTCCACCTTATACACCTGTGAATGGTAAAGGACCTCAACTCCGGCTTCATCAAGCACTTCGTCAAGCACAATCTTCAATATTTCCTCGTTGAATGTATGCCTTGTTTCATGTTTTATTTCACTTCCGCCCCAGACATTATCTCTATTTATGTGGTAATCATCAATCAACCCGTTCCTTTTGGCCAGTCTATCCAGGATTTCAAGGAAAAGGCCTGCATTATTGACGGTGACAGGCTCATTGTTTTCATCATATGTACTGTATGGCATGAATGGATTGACAAGCCCTGCCGTTGCCATGCCTCCTGCAAATCCATATCTTTCAATCAGCAGAACCTTCAGTCCAAGCCTTGCAGCGGAAACGGATGCACAACATCCGGCAAGTCCGGCTCCTGCGGTAATCAGGTCATAATTCATCCCAAGGTTTCCTCATTTCAAGTTTTCAGGATTCAGTCCCCTTAGTTCATCCACAACAAAGAGTCCGTCTTTCCTTACAAGTACATCATCAAAATATATTTCACCGCCACCGTATTCAGGTGTCTGGATAAGAACCAGGTCCCAATGAATTGCAGATTTATTCCCGTTGTCTGCTTCCTCGTAACACTCGCCCGGAGTAAGGTGTATGCTACCTGCAATTTTTTCATCAAACAGCGTATCCTTCATAGGGTATGTTATGTATGGGTTTACGCCTATTGCAAATTCACCGGTATACCTTGCCCCTTCGTCTGTATCCAGCTTCTTGTTGAGCTTTTCGTTATTGCTGCAAGTGGCTTCAATGATTTTACCATCTGCAAATGTGAATTCGATGTTTTCCAACGCCTCCCCTTCACTCATGGCGGGGGTATTGAATCTTATACTGCCGTTTATACTTTCCCTCACCGGAGCAGTAAAAACCTCTCCGTCAGGAATATTCATTTCACCGTCACACTTGATAGCAGGTATTCCCTTGATTGAAAACTTAAGGTCAGTGCCCGGTCCGACTATCCTTACCCTGTCAGTTCTTTCCATATACTCAACAAGCTTATCCATTTCCCTGGACATTTTTGAGTAATCAAGGTTGCATACCTTGAAAAAGAAATCCTCGAACTCATCCGTAGGCTTTCCGGCAAGCTGCGCCATGGATTCGTTTGGATATCTGAGTACACACCACCTTGTGTTGTCAACTCTTTCATCAAAGGATGGTTTCATTTTTTTCATGTACAATGACATCTTTTCCTGGGGAGCAAGGCTAAGCTCGAAGATATTGTCACTTGCCCGTATGGAAATGTATGCATCCATTTTCTTCATAAGAGCCAGCTGGGACTCGTTCATTATCTCAAGCTGCTCCTCTTTTATTTCCCTGAGAAGCAAGGCATCTATCTGATTGTCATATTGGTTCACAAAAGGATGGCCGCCTGCCGCATAAGCCTTCTTTACAAGTTCCTTCACCAGATCTGTTGCATTACCCCTGTGTTCTATCAGTATCTTTTCATCTTTTTTAAGCTTGACTGAATAATTTATTAGATTGTCTGCAAGCTTTTCATATCTTGGATCTTTCATATATCGCCCTCCCTGTTTATGATAACATACGGTCTTTATAGTAAAAAGGAGAGGAATGCATTATCCTCTCCCATTGAAGCCCTGTGATTTCAATTATAGCTCAGTAACAATTCCACCTTGCTTCCTTCCTTGTCCAGGTAATAGATCTGGATATTGTATGGGCTTGAATCATTGAAATATACAACTATACTTCCCTCAAGGTTGTCAGTTGCTCCTGCTCCTGAAAATGAATAGCTGCTGTTGCCCGTTATAAAGACTGCAGGATTCCTTCCGTCGGATATGCTTCCTGATATCGGCGTACTGCTATGCAGTATTACCTTGCTTCTGGAAACCGGGTTCATTATCCTGTCCTTGTTGCTGTTTGCCTGATATGCTTCCAGTTCCTTTTCAAGGAAATTATTGAGGCTTACCTCTGAGTAATCGAACTGTGCCTCACTGTTCCTTGGTTCATACCTGTCTTCCTTTTCATAGTTGAACAAGTTCATTGCAATGACCCTTGATATATATGCGGCATTGTACTTGCAGACAGTTTTCCTGCTTGTTTCAGCAATATTGCTGTATACAGGAATTGCAATTGCCACTAAAATACCAATGATTACTATTACAATGAGAATCTCAGGAAGCGTAAACCCCCTGCCATTGAATGCCTTTCCTGATAGTTTCAAAACAAAACCCCTTTCTCTATATATGTATTTGTCTGACTATTCGGATACGCTTTTATTAGAATGAAATAACTGCTCCTATTATATCAAATTCCCAGGCACGAATAAAGTTAATATTCTAATTTAATAACCATGACCTCGTTTGCAAATTTATCAACGGGAACACCAGTCACCCTGAGATATGGCTTTTTCTCCTTGAAGATAGTCGGAGTTATCTCCAGTTTTACCTGAAGTTCAGATCCATCATTAAGCAAAACTGCTTTCTTTGGAAGACTCTCCATGGGTTTCAGCCAGACTACACTGCTTTTTGGGTATTTAAACAGATGCACATAAATATCATCACCCTTTTTTGTCAGAAGGATGTCCTCATTTTCAATTCCGCATGAATATGGTTCGGCGGATTCAACGGACTCCCTTATGGATTTATACCATCTGCCGATTCTTCCAAGGATATCCGTTGCTTCCTCCGGAAAGCGGCCGTTCTTCATGGGACCTGCATTCAAAAGGTAATTTCCTCCTTTTGCGAATATCTTGTCCATGCTTTCCATCAGATACCTGACACTGTAGTAGTCCTCATCCTTCCTGTATCCCCAGCTTTCCGTACCGATTGACTGGCAGGCCTCCGTAGGAACTTCAAAGAATCTGTCTGTGTTTACGAATTCGTACCAGTCACGTTCAGGGGTTCTGAAGTCCCCTTCACTGAAACCCCGGTTGTTTATCAAAATACCCGGTTGAAGTTCACGAACCAATTCGTTTACTGATTCATCATGGTGGTTAAGATGCCCTCCTCCGTCCCACCAGAATGCATAAAGCTCACCGTAGTTCGTGCATAACTCCCTGACATGTCCCTTTATGTGCTCAATATATTTATCCATATCCGGTGTGTCCCCTGGATAGAACTGCGGATTTTCATATGAGTTGCCGATTGATGGATAAAGCGGGCAGTGGCGGTCTATGGGCGAATAATATATTGCAAGGGGAAACCTTCTCCGATGACATTCATCGGACAGTTCCTTAAGAATATCTCTACCATAGGGTGAGTTCATTATATTGAAATCCGTATATTGTGTGTTGAACATACAAAACCCGTCTATATGCTTTGAAGTGAAACAGATATACTGTGCACCCATTTCCTCTGCCATATCAATCCATTCAGAGGGATTGAATTCCTTTGGATTGAACATATCAGCATATTTTGAATACTCATCCCTTGGTATGTCTGCTCTGTATCCGTGTTGTTCGTGCCACTCACCAACTGAATAAATACCCCAGTGTACAAAAAGACCAAGTCTGTTTTCAAAAAACCGGTCACGCCTGTCGTTGAAATATGGTTTCATTTTTTCTACCCCTTCATAATTTTATCACAACTTTACATTCATAATTGCAGTGTAGTATAGTACCATGGATACAGGAGATATATTATGAATGCAAGGGAAAGATTCAGGAAAACTTTTGATTTTGAGAAAACAGACAGGCCATTTAGATGGGAAACCCCGGGAGCCTGGGCAGCCACCATACAAAGGTGGAAGGAAGAAGGCTTTGACAAGCCTGCCGGGGTCAGATTCCCAGATTTCTTCGGCATGGATGAAATGAAGTGGCTTCCATTCAAAGGAGGGTGGACGGGAAATCCATATGAGCCCATGTTTGAGACGAAAATCCTTGAGGATGACGGTGTCAATGTAACGATGCTCGATAGATATGGCATTGTAAAAAAAGAAAGAAAAGTAAATCCGGAAACATCAATGCCCCAGTTCCTTGAGTTTCCAGTAAAGAGTATAGATGATTTCAGGGAAAAGATTCTGCCACGCTTCGAACCGGATTCACCTGAAAGATTTCCTGATGACTGGAGTGAACTGATTGATGAATACAAGGACAGGCAGTATCCCCTTGGAATGTTCATAATAGGTCCCTTTGGTTTCCTTAGAAACCTGCTGGGGGACGAAGAGCTCATGTATATGATCTTTGATGACCCGGAAGCAATAAATGAAATGATGTTTGTCTGGGAAAACTTCTACAAGACTTTCATAAGGCGTGTCTGCATGGATGTTGTCCCGGATTTCGTAATGATATGGGAAGACATCTGCTATTCCAATGGTCCCCTTGTATCACCCTCTGCATTCAATGAGTTCATGGCACCCGGTCTTAAAAAGATCATTTCCGTAATGAAGGAATGCAACATAAAGGGCATTGTCGTGGATACGGACGGTGACTGTACAAAAATGCTCCCTATATATATTGACTGCGGAGCGAACGGTTTCTATCCCTTTGAGGTACAGGCCGGAATGGATATTGTAAAGCTCAGACAGGAGTATGGAAGGAGCTTTGTAATCATAGGGGGAATTAACAAAAAGCTTCTTGCAGACAGCAAGGAAGCAACAAGGGAGGAAGTTGACCGGAAGGTTCCTTTCATGTTGGAACAGGGAGGTTATATACCGATGCTTGACCACACGGTTCCGCCTGATGTACCTTATGATACCTTCAGATATTTCATTTCGTATGTAAGGGAAGTTTCTGAAAAAGTCAGGTGAAGTAACTACACCTGCTCAGGTACTGTTCCTGGATTTAATGACCTTGAGTCTTGAGAAGTTTTCACGTTCCTTTTCCTCGAGGTATTCCTGAATGTACTTCACAATTTCAGTGTATCTTGGAATAATTATATTCTTGAGGGCATTTGCCCTTTTTTTGGTTTTAAGGACATTCATGGCAAGCCTGTATACTGCGTTTTCTATTTCGGCCAGTTCCGCTGTAAGTGTCTTGACCTGGTTGAATTTTTCATATGCTTCATCAAGGGATGAGCTTGTCCTTGAAAATCCGTATCTCGGTTCCGGTGGTCTTTTGTCGAATTCGACCATTGGAATATCAACACCCATGATGCTTCTGAACCTGATGCTTACCGAATCTTCCTCCGGGAATGTATATCCCAGTTGTTCAACATTGCTGATTCCAAGGGTTATGTTTGCAGACTGCAGGGCATGATAAGCGTCCTTGAATGTTGAGTCAATCTTTGACTGTACAAGTTCCGCCCTGTCTATCAATGACATCATCTCCATGGTGAGGATGTTCCTTTTTTTATCAAGGAGCTCATATCCCTGGCCTGAGAGTTTCAGGGTATTCTTTGCTTTTATAAGGTTCCCCTTTGTAGGGGACAATCCTTTTTCCATCAGAATCCGCCGCTCCCCTTTTCATCATAATATTTATCAAGTATTTCCGGTTTTATTCTATCGAGTTCTTCCCTTGGAAGTCCCGATACAAGGGTCCAGCCCAGTTCAAGTGTCTTGTTCATATCACGGTTTTCATCGTGGAGCTGTTTGATGAATCGTTCTTCAAAGGCCCTGCCAAAATCCATGTAGCGTCTGTCAATTTCACTCAACTCATCTTCTCCGATTACAGATGCCAGTGCCCTGACTTCCTGAACCTTTGCATAGGATGCAAACAGCTGGTTTGCAATATCAGGATGGTCTTCCCTTGTAAAGCCTTCCCCGATGCTGTCCTTCATAAGCCTTGATAGTGACATCAGTATGCTTACAGGAGGATGTATTCCTTTTTGTGACAGTTCCCTGTCAAGGACAAGCTGCCCTTCGGTAATGTATGCCGTCAGGTCAGGCACAGGATGTGTTATATCGTCATTGGGCATTGTAAGTATGGGTATCTGTGTAATGGACCCCTCCTTGCCTTCAATGATTCCGGCTCTTTCATACATGGATGCAAGGTCACTGTAAAGATATCCCGGGAAACCCTTTCTGCTTGGTATTTCTTCCAATGATGATGATATCTCACGCAACCCTTCTGAATAGGATGTCATGTCGGTCATTATTACAAGCACATGCATTCCCTTTTCAAAGGCAAGGTATTCAGCTGCCGTCAGAGCACACCTCGGGGTTGTTATTCTTTCAACCACAGGGTCATCCGCCAGGTTCTGGAACATGACAACCTTTTCAAGCACTCCGCTTTCCTTGAAGCTTCTTGTAAAATACTCGGCAACGTCACTTTTTACGCCAATTGCCGCAAAAACTATGGCAAATTTGGAATTATCCTCATCAGTGATCCTCGCCTGTCTTACAATCTGTACCGCAAGGTCATTGTGGGGAAGTCCGCTTCCTGAAAAAATGGGGAGTTTCTGTCCTCTGATCAAGGTTGATAATCCATCGATGGACGATACTCCTGTCTGGATGAAATTCCTGGGGTACTGCCTGGATACAGGGTTTATCGGAAGCCCGTTTATATCTTTTCTTGTTTCGGGATAAATTGCACCCAGCCCGTCGGTGGGACTACCCTTGCCGTCAAATATCCTTCCCAAAATCTCGCCTGAAAGCGGGAGTCTCAGAACGTTCCCGGTAAACCAGGTCCTGGCATTTTTCAGGGAAATATCAGAAGTGCCCTCAAATACCTGTACAACACAGATTTCCTCTGTCATTTTTATTATTCGCCCGGTTCTTCTTTCACCGCTTTCAAGGGTTATCTCCACCAGCTCCTCATAGGAAGCTCCTTCGATTCCTTCAAGTATAACCAGGGGGCCCTTTATCTCATACAGGTCCAGATATTCAAGCTTCATTGCTGCCCCCTTCCGCCGGTATTACCGTATTTCAATGTTATTTTGTTGTAGAATTCATCAATTTCTGACTTCAACCGGTCAAACTCAGACAGGTCATCATTTGGTATGGTGTATTTCATTTGATTCAGCTTGTTGAATAACCCCGATTCAACTATGACTGACACAGGAATTCCCTTCTTCACAAGATCCTCGGTCCTTTCATTTAGGTAAAGGATGATGTTCATCATCTTATACTGCTTTTCGATGGGGACATAAGTGTCATTGTCATGGAAGGCGTTCTGCTGAAGGAAGCCGACCCTGATTACCCTTGCTATTTCGAGGGTGAGTTTCTGTGAATCAGGAAGCACGTCCTTTCCTATCAGTTTTACGATTTCCATCAGACGGCTCTCTTCTTGCAAAATTGCAAGCAGTTTGGTTCTTTTATCCTCAAAATGCCTGTCTGTCTTTTCTTCATACCATTCAGAGAGTTCATTGATATATTCACTGTAGCTTTCCGTCCAGTTTATTGCAGGATAATGCCGTGAATATGCAAGGGATTTATCGAGAGCCCAGAAACATCTGGTGAACCTTTTTGTATTTTGTGTAACCGGTTCCGAGAAATCGTTGCTCTGTGGTGAAACCGCTCCGATTATTGAAATGGAACCGGAAGTACCGTTGAAATTATTTACATATCCGGCCCTTTCATAGAACTGTGACAACCGTGACGGAAGATAGGCAGGATATCCTTCTTCAGCGGGCATTTCTTCAAGTCTTCCCGATATTTCCCTGAGGGCTTCGGCCCATCTGGAGGTAGAATCTGCCATCAGGGCTACATGATATCCCATGTCCCTGTAGTATTCTGCTATGGTTATTCCTGTATATATGGACGCTTCCCTTGCCGCAACGGGCATGTTCGATGTGTTTGCAATGAGCACTGTCCTGTCCATAAGGGACCTGCCGCTTCTTGGGTCCTTGAGCTTCGGGAAACTTTCAAGCACATCCGCAATTTCGTTTCCTCTTTCCCCGCATCCTATATATACAACTATGTCTGCATCCGACCACTTTGCAAGCTGGTGCTGGGTCATGGTTTTTCCTGTTCCAAATCCCCCCGGAATTGCTGCCGTTCCACCTTTTGCAAGAGGGAACATCATATCAATGACACGTTGTCCGGTGAGAAGGGGCATATAGGTAGGAATACGGTTTTCAAAGGGTCTTGCTCTTTTTACCGGCCATTTCTGAAGCATTGTAATGGGTTTTATACCTTTACCGGTGTCTATTTCAATTATTGTATCTTCAATCGTATATTCACCATTTGAAACAACCCTGGTAACCTTACCCTGGACACCATTTGGTATCATTACCCTGTGCAATATCGATGGGGTTTCCTCGGTTTCAGCTATAATTGTACCGGGATATACATCATCACCCGTTTTAGCGAGTATTTTAACACTCCATTTCTTTTTAATATCCGGAGCAGGCGCAAAGACTCCCTTTTCTATAAGGGTTCCGCTCATTTTCACGAGTTCATACAGGGGTCTTTGTATTCCGTCAAAGACCTCTCCTATGATTCCGGGACCCAGATTTACCGAAAGGGGACTCCCTGTTGATTCAACGGGTTCTCCTATCCTAAGCCCTGTAGTCGATTCATAAACCTGTATTACGGCTTTGTCGTTTTCAATTGATATTACTTCCCCGACAAGTCTGTTCTGACCAACATAAACCATCTCCAGCATTCCAAGCCTTTGGTTTCCCCGGGCGAATACAACCGGGCCGCTTATTCCGCTGATATATCCTTTTCCTTTATCTTCAATCATCCAATAAATCTCCGTCATCTATGGGTATCCGGCATATTTCGAGGAACTCCTCCCTGGCAAGGGAAAGCCTTGTCATAAAGGAACAGTCAACCCTTTTCTTTCCTGAGCTGCCATATAGCATGAATCCGCCTTCAAGGTTTTCACTGCTTTTTTCCACTTTGAAGCTGCCTTCCATTGAGGCGGCAATCTTTTTGAACATATCAAGGTCAACTGAATCAGCAGTTATGGTGTAGCTTTCTTCCTTCATGAGTCTGACAGCCCTTGCAAGTTCATCTTCCATTGCTTTTTTATAGTCAGAGGACTTCTTGTATTCATCAATTCTTTCACCGGCCAGCTTGAAGACATCCTCAATGATCTGTTTTCTTTTGTTGAACATCCTGCCTTTGCCATCCACAAGGGCATGGGAAACAGCTTCGTTGAGCTCTTTTCGGTTGAGCCTTGTACCGGTCTGGATTGACCTGTAAGCCTCTTCAAGAAGATGTATTTCCATATCCTTTTTCTTTTGTTCTATTTCTTTTTCCGTCTCTTCGATCATTTCCCTCTTTTTTCTGTGGGCTTCCCTGAGGGCCATGTCGGTGAAACTTCTTAGTTTCTCATTGACTGAAAAATCTTTTATCTCTTCCATTTCTCTTTCCTATATCTTGACGCCTATGGCATCACGTACATATCTGGTAATTGAATCTGATTTCCTCTTTGTTCCATGCCTGTCGGGGATGACAACAATCAAAGGCATCGGCATATTGAGCCTTATATCGTCTATCCTTGATGGTATCATGGCGGCAAGTACTTCCGTTATAAGAATAATTCCTATTTCCTTGTCCTTGAGGCATGAATCAATTTCCCTGGCAACCTCATCAGGAGAATGTACCACCACCCCGTCAATACCCGCAAGACGCATTCCCTTCTGGGTATCGACGTTATCACTGATAAGATGAAACTTCATTCCCGGCTCCTATGGAAGTATCAGTATTGATACTATCAATCCGTAAATTGCTATTCCTTCTGCAAGTCCTACGAATATGATTGTTTTACCAAGCAGGGATGAATCCTCGCTGATTGCTCCAAGTGCTGCGGATGCAGATGCGGCAACGGCTATTCCTGTTCCGATTGTGGCAAGTCCTGTTGAAAGAGCAGCTGCAAGATACCTTAATCCACTGTCAGCAGAGTCCGCTGCAGCTCCTGTAGTTGTAGCTACCTCTGCAGCAAATACGCGTCCACCTGCAAACATGATGATGGTTGAGGTCATCAGGATTCCAAGTACGAGAAGCGTGTTCACAATCATCACTGTCTTTGCCTTTTTGGGGTCAGAGGTTTTCTTCCAGTAAACAACCCCCGCTGCCGAGAGAACAACAATCAATACCAGTGCCCCAATCAATAAGTCCTTCATATTAAAATACCTCCGTATATCTTCCTATTTGTTTTCTTTTCCGATTCTTGTCGGTTTGAATTCCCTTCCGTTTCCCTTGAAGAAGCGGGAAAAGAGTTCATAATATTCAAGCCTGAGGCCCTGTATTCCAACGACAAGACCCTCAAGGACTATGATCAAAATGTTACCGATGACAAGTGCAATTATCTGACCAGCCGTACCTTCAATCAATCTATACACTGACCACACTGCAAGGGAGAGGCCCGCATGGCTGAGCGCAAATGCTCCAATCCTGACAAAGGACAGTGTATTGCTGAGAAAGGACAAAACCGTTTCAAACAATTCGAAGAACGCCTCGACAAAGAATGTTCCCTTCTCCCTGGCAGGCAGGAACTTCTTTCCTGTTATGAGATTGTGCAGCGGTTCCTTCAGGAACATCAGAATTATCGGTATTATAAAGAATCCCATGGTGAAGAAGAAGGAGGATACCGCCTTGCCGCTTACTGCAAGGACAACGGCAAAAATAATTGCACCAAGGTAGAACACCAGCCCTGCTATGCCGTTGCGGTCAAATAGTATTTCCTTGAATCTTCTGGCTTTGATGGCGTTTGCAATGTTTATGATCATTGCTACTAGTATTACAACCACCCCGAAACATACCGATGCTATAAGCATTGTCATGATGTTTCGCATGGGATTTCTGTAAAGCGGGGTCAGCAGCTCTTCATTCCCGAAGATGCTGCCGTAAACAAATCCAAATATGATTGAGGATATTCCACACATTGAGAGAATGCCGGCAAGGTCTATCTTTTTCCAAAGATAAACGGCAAGACCCAAAGCAGCAAGAACAAATCCATGTCCCACATCGCCGAACATCAGTCCGAACATAAGTACATATGTTATGGCAACAAAGAGTGTCGGGTCCATTTCGTCATGCGAAGGAGTACCATAGGTTTTTACGATGAATTCAAAGGGTCTGACAATTGCCGGATTCTTAAGTGCAGTCGGACTTTGCAGCGTTTCCATCTGTTCCGGATCCTCAAAATAGAAGGAAATTCCCTGACTTCTGTACTGTACTTCAAGAGCATTCATGCTTCCCGCAGGAATCCAACCCGAAAGATAAAATGATTCCTCGGTATGTGCTGCATATCTTTTTATGTCGGCTGTTTTATGAAGATAGTTTATGTAAGAGTAGAACTCTGCAAACTGGCTTCTGGAACTTTCAATCAGATCGTTGTACCGCTCATTGCCGTCTTTGATCTTATCTTCCATTTCCTTGATTTTTTCATTGAGAACATTAGCCGTCTCCGCTGGTGTTCCCGATATTGAATCAGATATGTCAATTTTCTCGAAGTAGAGTGAGGCAAAGATATTGTCAACTTCCTCAATGACTGCATTGGGAGCATAATATGAAAACCAAACATCATCACCATCCCTTTTAAGGAAGAATACAATGACATTGAGTTTTTTTATTGAGTCATTGAGCCTTCTGTAGTTTTCGTAAGCCATTCTGCCGAACCGGACATTTATGAAGTTCATGTCAAGGTCAGAAAGGTCAACATCGAAATCAATGAGTGGCATCATACGGTTCAATATGTTCCTGCTCTTTTCCATTTCCGCCTTGTATTCATCGATTTCTTTTCTGTTTTCGTTTATTTTTTCCTCAAGTGTTGATGTGAACAACTCTGCACCTTCAAAGATTTCGTCCATTTCTTCAGCCAGTTTTTCCACATCGATTTTTTCAGGAATTATTTCAAAGATTTTATTGAGGGAGTCCATCCTTGCCATAAGAGCCGAGTATCTGTTGAACTCTCCGAAGGGTGTCAGGCCTTTTACATTTTCCATGACATTAAGTGAATTTTCAATCTCAAAGTCGTGGTTGATGATATGCGACAGCACGAATTTCTCAAACAGATTGAGTGGCCCGACAATATTGACAAATTGCATTTTCATAACAGGCATTGCTATACTCCCCGTAGATCAAATCCGACAACGAATTTTCTGATCTTTTCCGCCGGCAATCCATACCGGATTCCTTCAATTATGGATATTATATTTGAAAGTTCATACTCCTTCATGTGTATATAGTCAACTGCAGCTGTAACCGAGAGCGGATACTTTCTGAACAGTTTCATATGAATATTATACATATAATCTGCAAAGTTCACTTCAAAGAAACCATCTATATCCCTTATGAATATTGAAGAATATTTCGTGGTTCCGGCTATCTCAAGGAACTCCTCAATGTCCTCTGCCTCGATGAGCCTGTTCAGTGTTTCCTTTCTGATTCCGGCATTGAAGGGCAGAATGTAACTTCGTATTATTTCCTTCTTCATATTATAGTACTTTTTACATCTGTATATCCAAAGCATGTTCAGAACATCTGTCTTAACTCCGAAAGATTCTTCAAGAGGCATGAAATCCTTTCCAGTGAGATATTTTTTCATTCTCTTGTAGAGGAATTTGAAGTAATGAAGGTCAAGGACCATTTCAAGATTGAACAGGTTGATTTTAACACCTGTTCCGGTGAAGGGTCTCAGCACATCATAATACTCAGTACCCTTGAGGTTTTCGATGAACTCAAGGCTGTCCTTTGATTTTATAAGTTTATGGAAATCAATCTCGGATGTGTTCTTAAGGAACAGAAGGTATCCTTCTGCAGACATCACTCCTCCGACGGTTTCAAGGCGTCGGAAGATTATCTTGAGGCTTTCTGTCTCATATTTCTTATAGGTGCTTTGAAGGAATTTCCTGGCGTTGCCGGATGTGAATCTCAGGAATTTGTCATATTCCTTCATAATATCTGTCTTAATGATGTTTTCGAGCTGTCCCCTGTGAATGAGAGCTTCATCTACATTGCTTAGTATTTCGCTGTAATATGTATTTTTTTTAAGGTAGCCGGCAATCTCATTTACATTCTTCATATCAATGAGCATGTTATAGTCCTCTGCTGTCAGCAATCTTCCATAGGAAGCGCGGGCCTTTGAGGAAAGTGCGCTGTATGTAAAAAGATCAAGATTCACGCTTTTCACTTCCGACTACAATATTGAATACGGAGTCTACCCAGGAATCCCTGTTTTCCTGATAATATGAATCCATGGCCTCCAGTCTCTTTGCTGCCGTTTTGTTTATCCTGTCGATGCTTGCGGAGGCTTCAGCTTTTTCTGCCTTGTCAAGCTGGTTGAGTTTCGTTTCAACCATTGCATTTATGTCGTTTCTCATTTTCTCAAGGTCTGCGTTCATTTCATCTATGAGCTGCTGTTTTTCTTTGATGCCTTCGTCGATGATCCTGTTGGCCTTGTTTTCAATATCCAGGATGTTCTGTATGATTTCTTTCATATTATGGTCTCCGATTCCATGACCTTTGCTATTGACCTATTATACAACTATGCGCAATTGCTATCAAGGAAATAGACCCATGAACAAAAATAAAACCGCCCGGAGGCGGTTTGTGAAATCGTTCAACTCTCTTAAGTTATCTTCTTCTTACGTGGCACAAGAGCATATATTACTGCAGCAGTGAAAACGACCAGACTTGCAATCACCGAAACTATTACTCCTGTATACATTCCATCAAAGAAATCAGGAGAAAGGTGTTTGATAAGTATACCGGCAAATGCCCATATCAACACCAGTCCGTAAGCTGCATCCTTGTTTTTTAGGGTTGTTATTGTACCAATAACCAAAGCTACAGCAACAATCAATATCATCCATAGTTCTTCACTTAGACCAAAACCAGTCCAGCTCCAGTCAACAAGAAGAGTCGTAACATTGGCCACAGTTGCTAC
>DAINQB010000024.1:0-3308 GCA_036743175.1 Bacillota bacterium
CTCAGGAAAATATTTTCCTGAGAGGTGATTATTTCTTTGCGGACTGTTCACAGATTTTTAACTTTTGATGGGTTGACATGCCAGGCAGCTGTGTTAGAATTGTCATAACTGACCGACTGGTCGGTCGGTTGTAGTAAAAGTAATTGAATTAGTGTAAATAGACAAGGAAAACAACTTTATGAATTTATCAAAACTTAGTGTAAAACGACCCGTAACGGCACTCATGATGACTTTGATCATCATCCTATTGGGGGTTGTGTCCCTTACAAATCTTCAGATGGACCTGTTCCCTGATATCAATCTGCCCTATGCCGTGGTTTCAACTTCCTATACCGGAGCAAGCCCGGAAGAAGTTGAAAACATAGTTACAAGAAACATAGAAACCGCCATGGCTACCGTAAGCAATATCAAGACCATAAGCAGCACATCAAGTGATGGAAGCTCCATGGTCATACTTGAATTCAACCAGAATACAGACATGGATGCAGTAATGCTTGATATGAGGGAAAAACTTGATATGATATCCCCTTATCTGCCGGAAGATGTATCTGCTCCAATGCTGATAAAATTTGACGTTAACATGATTCCAATGATGGGTTATTCCGTATCATATGATGACAATGATGACTGGGCCACTACCCGCTGGACTGAGGATATCCTCGTTCCCCGCCTTGAAAAGCTTGACGGCGTTGCAAGTGTTTCAGTAAACGGCGGAGTTGAACGGGAAGTCAGGATCACCCCTGATTACACCAAAATGGCTGAACTTGGAATATCTGAAACAATTCTTTCACAGATGATAGCTGCAAACAACCTGAATCTGCCCGGAGGTACTGTTTCCGATGGATTGACTGATTATTCCGTCAGGACCCTCGGAGCATTCTCAGGCATTGACGAACTCAAGGATGTGACCTTCTTCTCACAGACATCAATGAGAACCGTTAAACTGAGTGATTTTGCCGAAGTGTCCTATGACGACATAAAGAAAGACTCATACACAAAGGTCAACGGAAGGGACAGCATAACCATAAACATCCAGAAACAATCCGGATACAATACCGTTGAAGTAGCCGGACTAGTCAAGGATGAAATCAACGATATCAGCGATGAATACTCAAAGGCTTCCCTTGTATTGACCCTCGACCAGTCTGAATACACACAGATGATGGTCAGAAATGTCGGTATGACAGGACTTATCGGTGCAGTACTGGCTATTTTGATTCTATTCATATTTTTGAAGGATATCCGCCCTACATTCATAATCGGGGTAGCCATCCCAATCAGTGTACTCGGTGCAATAACAATCATCTACTTCACAGGAATAACTCTGAACATGATTTCCATGGGAGGTCTTGTCCTTGGACTTGGAATGCTGGTTGACAACTCGATAGTAGTAATTGAGAACATCTACAGGCTGCGAAGCCAGGGTGTTGGAATGAAAAAGGCAGCCCGTGACGGTGCAACCCAGATTTCCGGAGCTATAATCGCCTCTACCCTGACCACCATCTCAGTATTCCTGCCCGTTGTTTTCCTTGAAGGATTTACTGCGGACATATTCAAGGAAATGGCACTGACTGTATCAATTTCCCTGCTGGCCAGCCTGTTCATAGCCCTGACCCTCGTTCCGATGATTGCTTCAAGGACCCTGAAGGCCGACAAATCCACCCATCATAGGATCATGAATGCAACCACCGGATTTTACAAAGGTATACTGGGCTGGACATTAAGGAACCGAATCGCAGTGGTACTGGTTTCACTAATATTGTTCGCCGGCAGCATCTATGGTGTCCTTGAACAGGGTATGGAATTCTTCCCGGAATCTGACCAGGGTCAGCTGTCTGTTACCGTAGAAATGCCTGTGGGTACGGAATTTGAACAGACAGTTGAAAAGGTAGCAGAGGTTGAAGCGCTGCTTGAAACATATGATGAAGTTGAAATTATCAGTGCAAGTGTCCTCGGAAGCGGAGGTATGTTTGGCTTCGGAGGCGGAAGTGGCGCTGCAGACACAGGAACCATTACAGTAGTCCTGGTGCCGAAAGCTGACAGGGATATCACAACTTCTGAATTTTCCGATGACTTCAGATCCAAGGTTGAATCCGTTGAAGGTGCTGAAATATCCATATCTGCAATTGACAATCCCGGAATGGCCCTTTTCGGCGGATCTTCTGTTACAGTGGAAATCCAGGGAGATGACCTCTCTGTACTTAGAAAAATATCGGAGGATGTCAAGGCACAATTTCTCATGACGGATGGAATTGCGGAGGCAGAAACAAGCATTGAAACAAGTGCCCCGGAAATAGTAATTCTTCCGAACAGTGAAAAAATGGCCATGAATGGACTTACAACATATCAGATTGCATCGGCTGTCAGTTCATCCATCCAGGGTTCCAGGGCAACCACCATCAGACTCGACGGCAACGATGTCAATGTAAGGATAATGAAGGAAGATACCGTGACCAGGGATGCAATCGAGGACATACAAATAGGCACCCCCATGGGAACCAATGTTGACCTGGGTTCGGTTGCAGAAATAGAAATCCGGGAAGGTTTTACGTCCATCAGCAGGGAAAACCAGAAAAGAATCGTAACTGTAAGCGGTGAACTGGCCGATGGATATGATCCAGGAACCGTCGGAGAAAAAATAAGTGACTGGATTGATGATTACGAGTTTGACCCTGCATACAGTGTTACCCTTGCAGGCACCAACGAAGAAATCATGGAGGCTTTCAGCAACCTGTTCCTTGCGCTGGGAATCGGCATCCTGCTTGTATATATGATAATGGCTGCCCAGTTTGAATCGCTGGTCCATCCATTCATCATACTGTTCTCAATACCCATGGCATTTACAGGGGGTTTCATAGCTCTTTGGATTGCCGATATTCCTATCAGTGTCCCTGCCTTCATAGGAATGATTGTTCTGGCAGGGATAGTTGTAAACAACGGCATAGTCCTTGTTGACTATATAAACAAACAAAGAAAAGAAGGAAAGACAAAGAATGAGGCCATCCTTGAGGCAGGTCCTGTAAGGCTCAGGCCCATTCTGATGACGGTATTCACTACTGTACTCGCCCTTGTACCAATGGCACTGGGGACTGCTGAAGGAACAGAAATGATGGCCCCCATGGCTATAACAGTAATCGGCGGCCTGCTGTTCTCAACACTGCTGACCCTGCTTGTAGTACCGGCCATGTATTCACTTATTGCCAGGGAAAGAAAATCAACCGGTAAATCCAAAAAGAACAGGGGTGCCGGGAAATGAGTGACAAAAGAGAAAAAATTCTAAGTGCCGTACTCGAACTTTTCCTTGAAAG
>DAINQB010000024.1:3408-29342 GCA_036743175.1 Bacillota bacterium
ACAACACGCAGAACACTTTTTTTAAGTGTTCTGTTTGATTTACCGGTGATTTATGATGACAGGGCATCGGTTTTGATGATAAAGTATCTACGCATAAAACTACCAATGCAAGGAGACTCCTGAATGAGAAAGATACAATTACTGATAATACTTTTGCTGACAATCATATTTTTATCATCATGTAGTTCCACAGGCGGGACCATGGTTCTATCTGATGATGTAAATCCTGCAGGTCCCGGATATGAGTTCAGCTTCTCCGATTGGACCGGTGAAAGTACACGTGAAATGAGTCTTTCAAAGGGCGAAAGTCTGCTGGTCGAGATCAACATTGAAAACGGTACTTCATCACTTTCCATCATAGGAAACAACGGATTTGAGGCTTATGAGGGGAACAAGCTGTCATCGGGAAGATTCACCGTGACAGTTTCTGAAGAAGATATATACAAAATCACAGTAACAGGAAAAAGAACAACGGGCATTATTCTGGTAACAAAAACACCTTGAATACTATTTCCAATCAAAACAGACGCTTTTCAAAAGGTCTCAGAGCATAGATAAGAGGAAGCCCAAGTCCATAACATACGGCCAGCTGTCCAATGCCTACATATAGCATGCCCATGTAAAAAGGTACATTGACGAAGTATGCAACGAGTGGTCCGACTATGAAAGCATTTGTCAGCACCGGCGGAAGCGGAGCAAGGAACTTGTTCCTGATCTTATATGTAAGAATTGCCGCCAGCAGGGTTGCCATGCTGCCGAAGATTATGTCAAGGATTCCATAAGGACCAATGATATTCGAAATCAGACATCCCAGGAATAGCCCCGGAATCGCTGCGGGAGTGAAATATGCAAGAACCGTCAGCGCTTCTGAAATCCTGAATTGTACAAGTCCATAACTGATGGGGGCGAGTGCCAGTGTCAGTGCTGCATACAGGGCCGCTATTACCGATGCCCTTGCTATGAATGCCGGGTTTATTTTCTTCATAACTCTCTTCCATATCTTTTTTTGCAATAAAAAACGGATGGCAACCACCCGCTAATATCAGATTCCTAGTTTTATTTACAGACAGGATGGTTACGAACTGTCTTTGCTATTGCCGGAACATTTTATGCCCTTATGATGAATAAGTCAACCCCGCAATATCTCAGTCTTCGGTATCCTGGCCATAATAAGCTTTGTCACCATGCTTTCTGAGATAATGCTTGTCCCTGAGATTTACATTTATTTCTGTAATATCCTTGTTCAGTATCTTTGTCCTGTAAGCTGCTTCGGCAAGAAACTCAAGCACCCTGGAGTTCATTACAGCATCATATGCATTGCCGCCCCATGTAAACGGACCATGCGCTGCAATCAAAACCCCGGGAATCTGGTTTTCATCAATACCTTTGAATGTCTCTACGATGAGACTTCCTGTGTTGGCTTCGTAATCCCCTTCAATCTCCATGTCACTGTAAGGTCTGCTGCATGGGATTGTGCCCCTGAAATGGTCTGCATGTGTGGTTCCATATACCGGTATACCCATCTTGGCCTGGGCAAAACTTGTCGCCCAGGGTGAATGTGTATGGCATACTCCACCTATAGCAGGAAAATTCCTGTACAATATCAGGTGGGTCGGAGTATCACTTGACGGTCTGAGATCACCTTCAAGGACATTTCCATCAAGATCCAGAACAACCATGTGCTCAACTTTCAGTTCATCATAAGGAACCCCACTCGGTTTTATCACAACGATGCCCTCGTCCCTGTCTATACCGCTTACATTGCCCCATGTGAAGGTAACCAGTCCAAGCCTCTCAAGCTCCTTGTTGGCCTCCAGCACTTCGTTTTTCAGAGTATATAGAATCGGCATATCAATTGTTCTCCTTTATTTTCTTGAGCCTTTTCATTACATCATTGGCTCCCCTGCCGAAATAATCATGCAGGACTTTATATTCATGGTACAGCAGGTCATATATCCTGGTGTTTCCCAAATCCGGTTTATAAGTGGTTTCCTTTACTCCGCCCATTACCCTTGCGGCATCGAATATTGAATCAAAGCCTCCGTTTTGGGCTCCTGCAGCCACTGCACCGAACATTGCAGACCCCAGTGCAGGTGACTGGTCGCTTTTTGCTATCTTGATCTCCATACCTGTTATATCAGCATATATCTGCATCATCATGGGATTCTTTTCAGCTATGCCACCTGCCGCATAAAGAGAATCCACAGGTACATTGTTTTCCCTGAATGTCTCTATTATCATCCGTGTGCCGTAAGCTGTCGCTTCAATCAAAGCCCTGTAAATGTCCTCTGGTTTTGTAAGCAGGGTGCAGCCAAGTATCATCCCTGTCAAATCCGCATCCACAAGTACAGACCTGTTTCCATTCCACCAATCCAGTGCAACAAGGCCACTCTCACCGGGTTTCCTGACAGATGCTTTCTCCGCCAGTATGTCATGTACGGAAACTCCCCTGTCCGTGGCTTCCTTTTCATAGGAGGCAGGTACACAGTTTTCCACAAACCATTCAAAATGGTCGCCTACACATGACTGACCGGCCTCATAGCCAAGGAATCCCGGCATGATTCCATCTTCAACAACACCGCACATGCCGGGAACTATCTCTTCTTTTTCACCAAGAACCATATGGCAGGTTGAGGTTCCCATTATCATAAGCATTTCTCCGGGGCCAGCTATTCCGACCGCCGGCATGGAAACATGGGCATCAACATTGGCAACCGCCACGGAAATACCCGCCCGAAGACCCATTGTCCTGGCAGCCTCAGGGGTCAGCTCCCCTGCCTTTGTTCCAAGGGGATATATATCCTCGGAGAGCTTATCTGCAACGATATTTTCAAGCCCGGGGTCAAGTGCCTTAAGAAATTCCTTTGAAGGATACCCTTTCTGCTTATGCCACATGGCCTTGTAACCTGCTGTACAGCTGTTACGGCGTTCATTTCCTGTCATCCACATGACAACCCAGTCAGCAGATTCCATGAATCTGACAGCTGCATCAAAAATCCGCCTGTCTTCATGGAAAACCTGCATTATCTTGGGAATCATCCACTCGGAACTGATTTTGCCTCCGTATCTTGCCAGAAAATCCTCTCCTCTTTCCGCTGCAGTTTCATTTAGTTTATTGGCATATTTCTGCGCTGCATGATGTTTCCATAGCTTGATGTAGGAATGGGGATTTGTCCTGTATTCATCCTTGAGACAAAGAGGCATTCCTTCACTGTCAACGGCTATCATGGTACATGCAGTGAAGTCTATTCCAATGCCGATTATATCCGCAGGATCCACCCCGGATTTTGCCAGTGCATCAGGAACAGCCTTTTCAAGCACTTCAATATAATCACCCGGGTGCTGAAGCGCCCAGTCAGGCGGCAGCTTGGTTATTCCATCTGGAAGATACTCATCCATTACCCCGTGTCTGTATGACAATACCGACTGTGACAAAATGTTTCCATTGGCGCAGTCGACTATCACCGCACGGCCTGACTGCGTTCCATAATCAACACCTATGGCATATTTCATTTTTACAACTCCCTTTCAAGTAAATCTGTTTTAGTTATTATGCCTTTGCTTATCCTATATGTGGCAACCTCCATTGCCGTCAGTTCTGTTTGTTCTTCAATGCCAAGCAGTTCACTTGTTATTGTTGCATTGCTCCTTGTCATTGATCCATTGAACAATCTCATTATATATCCATCGCCATCCTCAGCCTTTTTAAAAGCCTGAAGTACAACCTGGCCTCCTGATATCTCAATCATTTTACCTGGTTTTTCTCCCTCACCTGATGGATAGGCTGTCAGGACCATGGGCTTTTCATTGAATTCAAGGGCTCTTCTTTCTATGCCACCAAGAACATCACCGGTTTCACCGGCAATCAGTCTGAAAGAAAACATCCTCTCTCCCTGGTCAATCCTCGGTGTATATCTGTCTTCAATGAGAATCGGTTTGTCTCCGATAGGATGACCTGAGTATGCAGGTGACCTGAGAAGGGTCAATCTGATTGATCCCTCATTGAAACTGCTTCCATACTGGCAGTCATTCATTATTGCAAAGGTTCTCTTCCCGTCAATCGCCGCAACCCATTTCTGAGCCACCGCTTCGCCACCGTCACAGGGAAGGTCATCCCATCCAAAAGCTGTCTGACCCTTGTATTTTGCCTTTTCAAGCCCAGTCTGGAATTCAAGTTTCAGCATCCTGTCTGTTTCAGCCCAATAAACTCTCGCACTAATATCAAAATCAATGCCTTTTTTGGGAATGATATAGCTGATGCACAGCCTTGAATTACCATATTGGAAGTAAGCATCAACAACTGTTCTGACAGCGCCGTCTTCCGTAACCCTTACAGGTGCAAACTCAGTATCCCTTACATTGGCAAATGCAGAAGCTTCCTTTGCTCCCATGAGCGTGAACTCGCCTTCCACATCCGTGAATCTGTCAACAAGCATACCCCATGCATCAGCATTGTCTTTCATTACAAGCGGTCTTGCACCATTTTTTAGCCATTTTATTCCTCTTACTGACATTTCCCTGATCAGACCAGTCCCGGTGCTTATGCTGATGTCAAGATCTTCTGTCCTGACATTTATAAGTCCGTCTTTTTCATATACCGGAAGCTTCGGTTTTTCATCCAGTGCTTCAAGGGTAAGGTCAAACCTGTTCATTGAGCTTGGCTCGAGTTTTCCATTGAATACAACCCTTTTCCTCCAGTCGTATGCGCTGAGACCACTGGCTTCCCTTTCATCCTGGCATTCAACAACCATACCGTTGGATTTCATATGAGGAACTGAGAATTTCTGCTTTGTGTCATTGAATTCATTCATGTATTCACATGTGAAGACATCCTCCACGGTCCATGGATGCGGATTATATACAAAAATCGGCAGTGTTCTTTCCTCAGCTTTTTTCTGGCCCTTCAGCATCCTGAAGAAAGCAGAAGCCTTGAGCCTTGATGTTATTTCAAGACCATGGTCAAGCATCCTTATGGCATCTTCCTCTGCTGCCTGGATGCTGGATCCGGGAAGTATGTCATGGAACTCGCAGAACATAAGATCCTTCTGGGCCATTTTTACACTGTCACCGTCGTACTCCATCAAACCCGAAGTACTGGCTGCAGACATCATTTTCTCTGCAGCATACAATTCATTTTCCAGCTTCCTGTGTTTCTGCTTGATCCTTATCTGAGATGTATAACATCCGACGGCAAATGGATTTATTGATTCCTCGAATCTGCCGAGTTTCTCCCCTGTTGCAAAAAGCTCAGCAAAGTAATCTTCTGGAGTGGAGTGAACCACCTCATATTCATTGTTTTCATTCCTGAATTCCTGGATGGCTTCAAGGTCTTCACGGGAAGGGCCTCCACCATGATTCCCTATTCCCCACAGAACCATTCCGGGATTCCTGTCAGGATACTTTTCTATGAATTCCCTGATCTTACCCACTGATTTCCCTCTCTGGGATAAATAGAATCGGTATGACCTGTGTCCGGTTATCTCTGAACCATCAAACCCAACCCATGTAAAGTCTTCACCCGGAAGTTTTTTCAACGAAACATCAGGTCTGCAGAAGATATATGAGTCATAACCTGACTTTGCCATTATCTGAACCAATCCCCTTGTATGACCAAAGGGATCGAAATTTATTGCAGTCTTCGGCTCAACACCGAATTTCTCCATGAAATATCTTTTTCCATATAATATCTGCCTTGTGAAGGATTCCCCGCTTGGCATATTGCAGTCAGGCTGCACATACCAGCCCCCCATTATATGCCATTTGCCAGCCTTGACAAGATCCTGTATTCTCTTGAAAAGAGACGGTTCGAACTCCTCGACCCATTCATAAAGAAGGGCCTCATTGTGATTGAAGACAAATCCTTCATAACTTTCACAGAACTCAGCGGCAATCCTGAATGTTGACAGTGCTTCACCCAGGCCTTCCTCCCACTGCCAGAGCCAGACAGGATCCAAATGTGCATTGCATACGAGATGTAGTTTCTTCATTTTCGTCTCCCGAAATAATATAATTCAACAGTCATCTGACCATCGATGGAATTATATCACAAGAATCTCAAATGTTTTTACACAATGCTCCGGCTTATGAATTTTGGGAACCATTCCCCATCTGTCTGCGTCAAAACATCATTGGATTCATGTATTTCATAAACAGGGTGGTTTTATGGTATATTATATACAAGGATTCAGATATCGGATGATGTACCAGCTGAATCCGATATGACAATTTTCAAGGAGATTTCACATGAAGACAATCTATGATTTGTTCGAGACCATTGATGTATCCGGTAAGGTAATAGTCATCATAATACTCTGTATCTTTGCAATTGCACTGCTGGTCGACATTTTGATCAAGGTCAAATACCATTCTATTGCCAAGCACCTTGAAAGCAGGCAGCAAAGACGGTCCGGTGTCTTCAAGAACGGCCTTTTGAATAGAATAGTACAGGACTACAAGGCTGCTTCCAGCAGTCCGTACAGCGATGTCAATACACAGGCCATAATTGAGAAAACCTTCATGGACGACCTGAAGATACTTCTCATAGGTGAGAATATGGTGAAGAAGAGCATCGGTATGCTGATTGTACTGGGTCTTCTTGGAACATTCATAGGACTTTCAATTTCCGTCAGTGAAATGGTAGGCGTGCTTCTGCCGGGTTCCGGCTCCACTGGCAGCCTTGACTGGAATTTCATTCTTGAAAAACTCGGTGGTGCAGCCCAGGGTATGGGAGCTGCTTTCATAACAAGTCTCGTGGGAATCGCATTCTCAATCGTTCTTACAATTTTCTTCATCGCCCTTGACTGCGAGGACGAAAAAAACAAGCTTATGGTAAACATCGAGGAGTACCTTGACAATGTCATAGCTGTGGCAATAACCAAGGACAAGGAAACCGAATACACAATGCTCAACAGGATCCTGAGAGATACTTTCATCGATTTCGGGAACAAGATAGAAACATCACTCCGTGATACGGTAAATGAGTTCGGTAACAAGCTTTCAAATACCGTCATGGATGTTTCTGTGACATCACAGGCCCTTGACAACACCATCGACCGCTTTGATGCCAGCCTTGCCACCTTCGCTGAAAGCATAAGGGATTTCTCAGAGTTCAATACAAACCTCAGGAACAATGTTGAAATAATGGATGTAAGCTTCATCAAGATGGCAGAGTCTATGTCATCATCCGCAAATCTCATCAAGGACAATTACTCAGCAATAGAACGGTTCTCTTCAGATGTAAAGACCGCTGCGACTGAAATGTCCGCCTTCAATCAGAAGGTAGTTGACGATATGCAGTCCCTCGTGGAACAGGTTGACAAGTCAGTATATTCAGTCAACAAGCTTTCATCCGTAATGAAGGAAAGCGCCGAGACCAATACCGCTACCATCGACAAGGTCCAGGAAACATTCCTGAAGTCATTCGCAGAAGTAAACAAGGAAATTTCAACCATGGCACAGAAAACAGGCGAGATATTCTCAAGGATTATGATGGACAGCTCGGTTGAAATATCAGACAAACTGGAGCAAAGCATAACAGAGGCAATGCTGGGACTTGACAAGATAATAAAGCAGTTTGATTCAAATCAGAAGATATTGGCACAGACAATTGCCGTTCTGCCCGAACAGACAATGGCATATAACCGCAATGCAGTAGGACAGATCAGCAGAAAACTGGATGCAATCAAAGATGAAGTGTCCAGGGATTAACGGAGATTGACTAGTGAAAAGATCGAACAGACGTTACTACACCAAGCAGAATTCGGAAAATTTCTGGCCCTCCTTTGCGGATGTCATGTCCACCATGACCCTTGTCATGCTGTTCCTTGTCATGATAGTTTTCATAAGGAACATAATCATATCAATAGACCTGGATGATGAGAAGGACAAGCTTAATACCACCCAGCAGATGCTTGAAAACAAGGAAGCCATTTTAATACTCACGGAAGAGGAACTTGAGAACAAACGTGAGCTTATAATAATCCTTGAGGAAAACCTTGAAAGTCTGCAGGACCAGTATTCAAAGGCCGAAAGTGAGCTGGGTGACCAGCAGCAGATCATACTTCTGCTTGCTGACCAGAAGCAACAGCTGGACAACATCATCGCAATAAATACAAAGGAACTGACCGAACTGCGGCTTAAGCTGCAGAGCATTGCGGTTCTTAGAGCTGACATATTCGAACGGGTACAGACCTCCATCGAAGAAACACTGGGCGAATTCAATGCCGCAGGTGAAAAACTTGTCGTGATCGGCGACAATGCGAACCTGTACATCACTGAAAGCCTGGTCTTCGACTTTGCCTCTGCTGACATCAAGAATGAAGGAAAGTCACTTCTAAGGGAGCTTTCAATAGCCTTTGAAAAAATCCTTGATGATCCTGAAGTGCGGGATGTCATAGATTCCATATCCGTTGAAGGTCATACAGATGACATCGGAACACCAGATTCCAACAGAACACTTTCTACGGAAAGGGCAACCAATGTTCTGAACTATATAATGGCCTCAAATCCTTCCCTTGAAACCAAATATGGAAGTTTCTTTGCAGCTGCAGGTTTCTCCGAACTCAGGCCGATTGGAGACAATACAACGGAGGAAGGCCGTGCCCAGAACAGAAGGATAGAATTTTCAATAAAGATAAAGGATGACAATGTCCAGAAGATAATTGAGGACTACCTTGAAAATTCACCAGGCGCAGGAGATTGATTGATTTATGAGTGGTCTTGAAAACCAAAGTCCGGACAATGTTCAAAACAAAGGGTATTACGCATACTCGTACCTTACCCTTGCCGACGGCAACTACAGGAATGCCGTGAATGGTTTCCGGTATACAATCAAGAATGGCATAGAACCCGGAAAGTCAGCAATTGGTCTTATTTGTGCTTACTGTTGTCTTGGTCACTATACAAAGGCTTTGTCTGTCTACAAGGATTACAGTGAAGTAATAGTATTCAACTCAGGGCTGCGGCATAAGCTGGTCACCGATTTGTCCTACTTCCTTGCAAAAGACCAGACTGCATTGAAACTGAAGCGCAGGAACTATATTTCATCAATCAGGCTCAACCATGTAATGAAACAGGTCTGTGACATTCATACCGGGGATCCTGCAAACATCGTGTCAGTCATATTGATTTCATTCTGGTTTGCATATGCCGGATATACATGCAGTGCCACAACAGATGCAGCAGGCACCTGCCTTTTCATGAAAACACTTGATGATGTTTTCAGATGGAAGCTTCTTGCCAGGATGTCCATAGAAAACAAGGAACTGCTGGCAGATGATGAACTTGCTTCCCTGTTCATGAATATACCTGAGGAAATAACCTCAACTGATTATATCAACACCCTGATACTGTCCCAGCTTTTCAATGGTAATCTGGAGACAGCCCGTAACAATATAGAAATATACAGGAACAAAGGTCACATTTTCACGAATGAACTTATGTGGAACTTTGTGAAGCTCTCCGTTGATGAAGACGAGGTTGATGACCTTACAGTCAATTTCGCCAAACATCTGATTAGTGAAGGTTGGACCGATTCATATCTTGCCCAGGTAATAAGGTTCGGCTATGCAAACAGAACCCGTTACAGTGTCCGCAAGGAAATCAATACACTTGAGTATTTTGATCTCTAGGAAAATCTGACCTTGTTTTTCAAAGCAGCTGAAAGAAGTACTGCCAGGGTCGAGTTGACTCCAGCCTGAACAAAATTCAAAGGAAGCTCCGTTATTGCAAATGTCATACCAAATGTCTTGTCGAGATATGGAAGCAGCAGCCATTCAGAAAGAAAATATCCTGCCACCAGAATCAAACCACCGGCAACTGCCGCTGCAATGATGGATACCATTGAACCTTTTCTGGCAATCCTTCCTGCAACAAACCCCTCAATACCTTTGACCACAAAGGTGAATGGCGCAAAGATTATTCCTCCCGGATATGTTATATCAGCAAGAGAAGCTCCGACTGCACCAGCGAAAGCCCCGCTGCTCCCCCCCATCAATACCGCACAGACAATGATTACACTGTCTCCAAGATTGATATATCCCGGTGGTATTGGTCCGGGAAACGCAATGAACCTGGTGGCTAGGAAAACTAGTGCCGTAAACATTGCAGTAAAAGTTATTTTTCTGGTTTTATTATCCATTTAATTCCCCCATGGATGTAATCATTGAAATGATTGCATCCGCTTGTATTCTTGAATCAATAAAAGGCATTTTACCGAAATCTTCGGTATATGGCAAGTGTATGAATCCTGCCTTGCAGTTCAATGAAGAAACCCTGATAACATGCATCATTCTATAGAACAGGTCATTGCAAACGAAGGTGCCTGCAGAATATGAAATTGAGGCAATATCACCTTTGCATGCAAGCAGCAGATTGCTGACCGGCAGCGTTGAAGTGTATGCCATATCTCCTTCAGTCATGATGCTTTGGTCAAGCCTGACATTTCCTTCGTTGTCAGCCATCATGGAACTATTTACATTCAATGCCACTTTCTCAATTGTTATTTTGCCTCTTCCCCCGGCCTGACCCATGCAAATGACAAAGTCAGGTTCAATTTTTTTAATATGTGAAGAGAGCAAATCAAATGCCTTTTCGTAAACAACAGGAAGCAATATCTTTTTAACCCTGATATCTCCGATGACATCAGGAATTTTTTCAATCACTATTTCAGATGCATTGATATCATCATTCCCAAAAGGTTCAAATGCTGAAAGCAACAGGTTCTTCATTTCAGAAAAACCTGCATTCCAGTCCCGGATGATTCATATATTGCATTTATCAGTTCGACGGGTTTTCTTCCCTCGTATTGGTCAACAAATGTCTTGCCGCCATCGCTGACCGCCCTCATCAGATCACTGATCTGATTCACATGACCGGAGATATCAAAGGCCATTGGATCATTGTGGGAATGACTTATTGCAACACCGAAATCAGGTTTCTCTATCCCTTTCACATCCCACACGGAAATGTCCCCGTCTATCAATTCAACGCTTCCCTTGTCACCATTTATTACAAGCTTTCTTGGATAACCGGGGCTTACGGATGTCGTACCCTGGATTACACCAATGGCACCGTTTTCAAATTCAACCACTGCCGAAGCTGTGTCCTCAACCTCAATGTCCCGTGCCAGTGTCCTTGCATATCCGAATACTGATTTCACTTTGCCCATTATGAAAAGCAGTATATCTATCCCATGTATGCCCTGATTCATAAGGGCTCCTCCACCGTCCATCTTCCAGGTACCCTTCCAGTTGCTGGATGCATAATATTCAGGACTCCTGTAGAACTTCATATATATATCGGCACAGACAATTTTCCCAAGATATCCTTCTTCGACGATCTTTTTGACAAATCTGAATGTTTCCTTGAAACGGTTCTGGCTTATGACCTCAAGTTTAACACTATAGGTTTCACAGGCTTCTATGATTTCATCACATTCATCAGTGGTAAGGGCCATGGGTTTTTCCACGACTATATGCTTGCCGGCTTTTGCGCACATTATGCAGAACTTCTTATGCAGTCCGCTTGGAGTGCAGATGCTTACAACATCGATTCTTTCATCTTTCAGCATTTCTTCTGCATCATTGAAGGGAGTTATGTTGTATTGTGCTGAAAAGGCACTGAGGCTGCTCTCACTTACATCTGAACACGCAACCAGAGTTGCGCCTTCTATTGCATTGACTGCACCTGCATGCATATGTGAAATTGCTCCGCACCCGATAATACCAAATCCAAGATCTCTCAATTTGCCCCCTTCCCTAGTCCAAAGGAACCAGTTTCAATGCGTTTTTGTAATATATTTTATCCCTGACCTCACCTGACAACTTAAGGGAATCGATGAACTTTCTGTGTCTGTCATCAAAATAGTCCCTTGCATAAACAAGTCTGTCCTGATATTTCTCAATGAACATCAATGCATGCCCCGGGTCCCTTGACAATGCATTGCATCCGGATCCTGCCGACAGGTCTCCGTATACATTGTCATATTTATCAAAGATTTCAATAAGCCTTCCTCCTGGAAGCACAGGACCATCCGGATATGGAGTCTTGTCGAACTTGTCATCTCCTGAAATGTGAGCCCAGAATCCAGGGGCATGGCCCATGAAAATGGTATCAGGACAGGCTGCAACAGCCCTTTCAAATGCATCGATTCCCCCGCCGTACCAGAAATTGGACCAGGGATGGTTTTCAACATTGTCAAATTCATAATCAAGATGAACGGTTACCGGTAGTCCAAGTTCCCCGCATTCCCTGAAGAACCGAATGGCATCCGGGTTGTCATACATCATCCTAAGTTTCAGCTCTCCGCAAACCTTTACTCCATATATCTTGACGGCAGACCTTAGTTTGGATATAGCATCCGGTTCGCGGGGATCCGGACAATATCCAAGAACGAACTTCTCGGGATACTTCTCTTTATAATAAAGCGCTCTCTCAAAAGGCACAGGCCCTTTGTAAAGCATGGTCGGGAGAACCCCGCCATAGGAACCTGCATATTCAGATTCCGGCGCAATCCATGTCAGGAGCCAGGTTACATCTATATCGTTCATTTCCATGTTTTCAAGGAATCTCCCAAGGTCATGGCCATGCCAGTCGGGATGATTGTGTGCATCAATTATCATAAGTACCTCCAGATATATCAATTATAACACCTGAAATTAATCATTGTTTGCATAGCTCACTGGTAACTTTGCAATTATGTTGAATTTCGTCTTGCCTGGAGCGGTGTACAGCCTGTTTCAGCCCTGAAGCTTCTGTTGAAATGATTGACATTATTAAAGCCGGTCATGAAGCAGACATCGATTACCTTGAGGTCCGGCTGAGTCCTTAAAAGTTCAACGGCCTTTGATATACGCACTCCATTCAGATATTCAGTAAATGTCTTGTGGGTCATCTGCTTGAACAGATAACCGAAATATGACTTCGAAAGAAGAGAAACCCTCACAATTTCATCCAGGGTTATGCCCCTTGAATAGTTCTCATTTATATAGTCTATGACCCGCATGAGAGACTCCCTGTGCCTTAGGAAAATGCCGTTGTCCTCTGATTCAGATTCACTGAACTCATATCTCCTTGAAACGGTGACAAGCAACTGCAGCGTAAGAGCCTTGATTGCCAGTTCGAAGTCCTTCTCCCTTTGTTCGTACTCAAGAAGAATGTCGTTGAAAATACTTTCAACGGTGCGTTGTATGGCCCCATCTAGGTTAAGTCTGGGTCTGACTTTGTTTTCAGTCACAAGAAAAGGTTCAAGATACGCAAAATCAGAAAAGCTTATGTCATCATATGAAGATGAAAATTTTTCATTGAGGAATTCCGGCTCGAACTCAAATTCAAAGATTTCTGTATCCTCGCCCGGGATGAAATAATGGGGCACATACGGGGGCATTACAAATATATCACCCTTGTATATTGTAAATTGATTGTTGTTCAGAACATGGCCAGCGCTTCCTTTTGATACATATATTATCTGAATGAACTCATGCCTGTGTATTGTTGTGTTAAGTTCCCTGACCTTTCCTATGAAAAATGGAAGTCCATTGTTGTTGTCAGCCATCCTGACAATCTTGATTCCCTCAAACTCAGGTTTATTGAGTGCATTGTAGTCCATTGATGTACCCCCGTTTCAACGATGATTATCCTAAAATACACCTCGTGTGTCAATCTGATGGCAAATAAATTCAAATGACTCATTGATTTTATTTTTATTCTTCCTGATGTATACTTGAACTGTATTCTAACTTCAAAAGGGTTTCAGGCTATGAAAAACAAGGACTTTTCAATCGATGGCTCCCTCGTTGTCATTACCGGTGGCAACACCGGAATCGGCAGGGAAACAGCCCGTAAACTATCCTCTGCAGGTGCACGGGTGGTCATAGCATGCCGGAACATGGAGAAGGCTGAAACCGCTGCCAGGGAAATCACCCTCGCATCACAGAATCCCGTAGGATTCATGGAGATTGATTTAACAAAAATTGAATCCATCCGTTTCTTCGCAGAAAAGTTCCTTGAGGTACATGGAATCCCGGATGTCCTGGTTAACAATGCCGGAGTCTATATGAGAAACTACAAGGAGACTGATTTCGGTCTTGAGACTACAATGGCAGTCAATTATCTGGCACCATTCTATCTTTCAAATATCTTTCTTCCACATATGGCAGGCCTGGATGGTGAAACCAGAATAGTGAACGTTACCTCTGATGCATACTATGTCAGGGATTTTGATCCCTCTATACGAAATCGAAAGCATTATAAAGGCTTTTCCGCATATTCGCAGTCAAAACGGGCACTTATGTATTTTACATTTGAGCTTGCCAAAAGAATAAAGAACACTTCCGTATCAGTCAATTGCGTAAACCCCGGTCATGCCTCCACCAATATCTGGCCAAATGATGCCCTTCATTGGAAGGCTGCCCGTGGTGTGATTTCATTGATTGCAGACCCTCCCTCCTATGCAGCTGAAAATGTTTTCTATGCTGCCTCCGGTGATGAACTACGGGGTATTTCCGGTAAATACATAAGCAACCTGACCGTAACCGAACCACGGCACGAAAAATTCGATGATTCTGTTTCAGCATCTCTCTGGGAAGAAACACTGGATTTTCTTTCGGAACTGATTTAATTATTTAAAATCTATTACTGCAACGGTTATGTCATCCTTGACATAATATCTGTCTTCAAGATTTGATTTCCTGAACAAATCGGTGATGATTTCACCCGCATGTCTGTTCTTGTCAGAAAGAACGCTATACATATAATCACCACCGACGAAACTCCTGTTGCTGCTTCTCATCTCGGAAATTCCATCGGAGAAGAATATCATCCTGTCCCCCTGCCTGAATCTTACTGTTATTTCCTTATATGTCGGATCCTTCACCCAATTGCTTATGGGAATGCCTTCAATCTCAATTTTTTCAATTTCATCCCCGTAGACGACTGCAGGAGGATTTGTAAAGCCTGCATTTGAAAAGGTTACACTTTTGTTTCTGAGATTAATGATGGCTGCAAGCATGGTTATATATGACTCAGGGACAACGTTGAACTTGGAGAACTCGTCAAATGCAGATCTCAGCAACCGGGCCGGGCTTGTTTCACTTCGGTCAATCATGGAATACAGGAACATTGTGAACATTGAAGAAGTTATTCCATGGCCGGCTACATCCGCAATAATGAAACCAACATGGTTTTTGTCTATCCTGTAGAAATCAAGGAAATCACCGCCCAGGGTTTCACAAGGCTTGTATTCATAGGATATTTCCAATGGTCCCAATTTCTTTTCTCTTGGCAGAAGGCCGTTTTGCAGGGCTCTGGCCACCAGCAGGTCCCTTTTCATCTTTTCGAACTGGTTGTATACCTGCTCCTTCAGTTCTACAACATCAGATACGTCATTGAATATTCCTATGAAATACTTCTCATCACCGAAAACCATTGGCTTAATTTCAACGCTCAATTGTTTTTTAATGATCTGATCATCAATCCTGAATGCTTTTTCAATAATACTCTTCTGGGTGGGTTTACCGCTTCTCATTGCCTCCAGCATCTGGTGTCTGAGAATACATTTTACGCAATTCTCTGTTTCGCCGCACTCCTCGTTTTCATTAAGGAAGGCACAACCAAAGGAATTACCCGGGAGCTTCCCAAGAATCTCATTTTCACTCTTATTGAATAAATTGGAGAATGAATCATTGTAGCTTTGGATTCTCATATCTTCATCCACAACAAATATCGGACTTACGGCAACCTCCATAAGTTTCATCATGAAATTTTTTGATTCCTTGAGTTTTTCAATATTCATTCGGTCCTCAATAATCCGGTCTGTAAACCTTTCGGTCGAGGGACCAGATTTTTTCAGTTATTTCACCCGGCATTACCGTTTTGTATGCACTTTCATAGTCAAACACCCTGGCATCTATCAAATCGATGTAATGCAGGATTTCCGCTTCCATGAACATCGGTGGCTTTGGGCTTCCATACTCCGGAACCTCATGATGGCTCAGAATCATATGTTTGACGAGAAGGCATACATTTTCATCAAGTCCCAGTTCCCTTTGCTTTTCATCCACCTTCATCACTCCCATCTCAATGTGACCAAGCAGCTGCCCCTTGATGGAGTAATCAGCTATACCAAGTTCAGTTGAGTCCAGTTCCTCAAGCTTCATGATGTCGTGCAGAAGGACACCTGTATACAACAGATCTGTATCGATTGATTTGTAAACCTCTGAAATCTTTTCTGCACTTTCCAGCATGGTTGTAATATGGTAGAGATACCCGCTCCTTACTGCATGGTGAAGGGATTTAGCAGCGGGATAATATTCGAGCTTCTCCTTGTACTCTTCATATATTGAATCAGTAAGCCTGTTCATGTCATTGTTTTTGATTTTCCCGATGTATTCGCGGATTGTCTGCATCATGTCTGTAGGATCGAAGGGTGCCGAAGGTACGAATTCTGCTATCCTGGCCTGGATTTCAGGGGGAGCCGGCCTGATGCCATTAACATTAAGCTGCATCTTACCCTGCCACATCTGTACCTTGACATTAACGAGATACAGGTTGTTCGGCTTGAGTCTGGCCATGTCTTCATTTGTTGCATCCCATTTCTTTGCACCGGCTTCTCCGGTGTCATCCATGAATACCATATCTATATAGTATTTTCCGGCATTGGTCTTTTTCATGATGGCTTCTTTCAAAATATACGTTCCATCACAGATCAAGCCATCCTTAAGGTCTGCAATCCTGACTCCGTCCATTGTCATTAATTGTCCTCCATTCAGTCAATAAAAAAAGAATACAGCATTTTCCTGGTCTTTACAATCTCATCAGCCTCACTGTTCCTGCTGTCCCTTTCGCTTTTTAACTCTGTCTTATATAGTTCCATGCAGGGTTCCCCGCCTATGATATGGATGTTATCAGCCATCATAAGCGCTTCCTCCGGTTCATGGGTAACAAACAATACCGTCCTTTTATCTTCCTTCCATAGCCTTATGAATTCATCGGTAAGTTCACGTTTCAGTCTTATGTCGAGGCCCTTGAATGGTTCATCCATCAGCAGTACTTTCCCCGGGTAGGCAAAGGCCCTGGCTATTGATAACCGTTGTTTCATACCACCGCTCAGCTGCCCGGGATAATAGGTTTTGAATTTAGTCAGGCCTGTAACATCAAGATAACGGCTGATCCTGAGCAAGGCAGCATCCCTGTCCATTCCCCCCATCACATACCACATGTTTTCTTCAACTGTATACCAGTCCAGAATTCTTGGCTCCTGGAATATGTATGAAAATGTTGTGTTTTCGACACCGAGAATTTCGCCCTGGTCATATTTGTCCAGACCGGATATTATGTTGAGTAAGGTTGTTTTACCGCAGCCTGAAGCACCCAGAATACAATTGATGACGTTATCCTTGAAGGTTATGTCAAAATCACGGAAGATTATATGCTTGTCATATTTCTTTCCAAGTCCCTTTATCTCAAGCGGCACTTTCCTGCCTCCTTCTGCTCCTGTCAGTGAACAGCAGCCTCAGCAACTGTTCAAGCACATAGCTGAGCAATAAAATAATAAAGGTCCAGGCAAAAACTTCCACGGGTTCAAGATATATCTTGGCTTCATACAATCTGGATCCAATGCCATAATCGGGACTTGCCAGCACTTCTGCTGCAACAGTAACCTTGAAACCCAGACCCAGGCATACATTTGATGCGGCACTGAAATATGGTTTCATCGATTTTAGATAAATTCCTGAAAGAATCTTTCTTTTTGGCACACGGTACAACTCCGCCATCCTTATTAGATTGGTATCTGTGTTCTTAACACCTTCCTTTGAATTCTGGTAGAAAATTGGAAAACACATCAGGAAACATATGACTATCGGTACTGTGGAGAAACTGAACCATATCATTGCGAGAATTATGAATGACATAACAGGAGTCGATTTAATGACGGTGACTATGGGTTCCATGAAATCAGAAAAACCCCGTGAAATCCCGGCCGAAACTCCAAGTACCAGTCCGGATATAGAGGCAGCAATCAGACCCAGGAGAATTCTGAGTAATGAAGCTCCCACAGTAAGCAGGAATCCTTCACCTGCTATAATGCGCTCGAAAAGAACACCCAATGTCTCAATTGGTCCGGGAAACTTCAGTTGATTGTTTATCAGCACCGCCGCAAGTAGCCATATGACAAACCATATCAGTACGGCTGCAGCTTTCTTCCAGTATTTCTTCATACAAGCATTCTATCATAAAACTCCCCCCATTCATTAATCCCCTGGATAATTACCTGTCAGGAAAATATTTTCCTGACAGGTGAATATTCACCTCAGAGGGGAATATTCACTTAGTAACTATTCTAACCAAACGATTTTTACACCAGTCGTGATTATTGCTTCGTTATTTTTATAACCTTACGATTTTTACACCAGTCGTGAATATCGTTTTGTTATTTTTCTAATCGAATGATATTTACGCCAGGTGTGATTATTTCATTTACGGGTAACAAAAAAACCGGCTTAGGCCGGTTTTTGATTAATTGTTGTTAAGGTAGAAGTCGTCTCCGGGGATTGCCCCTCCTATTGACTTTGGTTCATATTCATAAAGTATTTCATAGAATGTTGTCAGCATTTCCTTTGCGTTCAGGGAATAAATGTATCTTATATTGCTTACTGGAATTGCCGCCTTGGCTATCTCGACAGTCGGAAGTATTTCGTATTGTACTATCAGTTCAGCAGCTTCCTCCGGATAAGCATTTACCCAGTTAACTGATTCATTGTAAGCTACCAGGAACTGCATGAGTTCAGACAAATATTCGTTGGCAAATTCAGTTCTTGCCACAAGACATCCCATTGTAAGATTGCTGCCCTCAGGTGCAACCTTTTCCCATTCATCGTTTAGGTCAATAGCAAGTTCCACATCACTGTTCTTCTGTGTTACTATCGTTACAAATGGTTCAGGAAGCATTGCTATATCAACCTCGCCCAGTTCAACGAGAGTTGCCAGTTCGCTGTGGTCCGTCCTGTATTCTATTTTTACATCGGTTCCCGGAACCAGACCATTTTTTTCCAAAATATAATTGAGAGCAAATTCAGGTACCGAACCCTTGCCTGTTGCTCCTATTGTCTTACCCTTCAAATCATCAATGCTTTTGATACCAAGTGATTTGTCCGCAACAATATGTATGACCCCGAGGGTATTTACTCCCAGCATGGTTACCCCGCCTTCAGTTTTGTTATAGAGTACAGCAGCCAGATTCGTAGGAATTGCAGCGATGTCTATTTCGCCATTCAGCAATCCTGCGGTTATGGCTTCAGGGGATGTCACAACATCAAAATCCACGGCTACATAATCAGATAAACTTGCAATTTCAGCAAAAAGTCTGACCATACCCATTGACGTCGGACCCTTCAATCCAACAATCCTGGCTGTGGTCACTTCCTTTTCAGGTGTATTGGTTGGATTGTCCGGACTGTTTGTTGCACCAGGCTGATCAGTATTTATTTCACCGTTGCCACCGCATGAAACCAGCAGAAGACCAAGGACCAGTATCAAAGAAATAAGTTTAACAGTTGATTTTTTCAAATAATTTCCTCCGTATCAAGGTGTTGGTTCATTACTATGAAACGGACGTCTCCATTAAAAGGTTCCATTCAGTCCATCACTTGAACCAACATCATACATTTAACCAGATTTGGCACTGTAGTGCAACAGCCAGATATCAAATTACACTGGGGTCAGGGTCGCAGTCTGTATCTGTATGAATCTCCGTTCTTGTATATATTTGTCCTGTCCTGCCATAGAGCTGTGCAATATACTAAAATATCTCCTGTATCCTTATCTTCCACTGCATAGAAATTTGAGAAGGTCACATCCTCATACTGGTGGTCTTCCCTTATGATGAAATCATACTTGGTTTCTTTCTTAAGAAGAAGGCTTTCTGTATCAATCTCACAAATACAAAGCGGATTCCTTGGCATGTTGGCCCTGCTGTTTTCTTCACAGATATTACCTATCCAGTAATATTTCCCATTGCTGTGCTTCAAAAGCTTTGAGCATGATGATGGGGAATGAAATCTGACACCATCTTCATATTCCCACGGAACAGGTTTTGAAAATGTAAAACCTCCGTCATTTGAAACGCTGTACCACCTGTATCCGGGAATCCTGCATTCCGGATCCTTTGTACCTCCGTTGCTTCCCCTCATGACCATCAGAATCCTGCCGTCCGGCATATCAGTTACAGCCGGTTCAATGGCTCCCCTGGTACTTGTTGCCGGATTACCTTCAACCCTGTTGGATATATCAAACCATTCTATATGTCCATCATCCAGAAATCTTCCATGAAGCAACACACTGTATTGATAGGTATATCCTCCGCCAGGATTAAATATGTGGCCGTTCTCATCAAACATCGTACATTGGACTGCCATAAGAATTCTGCCATCATCTGTCAATATAGGCTCACAAGGCCAGTCTCCAACCATGAAATTATTCTTTCCTATGTAAACCCCTTCTATCGGATGATCAATCGAGTAGTCACCTTTCATTACAACAGGTTCTTCAAAGGTGATTGTGTCCCCATTGTTTTCAGACATGCAGTAATACATCTGCCAGTTCTGCAATCCATCTTCGGGTCTGTCAGAAGGCAGAAGTCCCTGGTTATAGAACATATAGAATCTGTCTGTCCTTTTATCAAGAGCCGTAAGCTTGAAATATCTGGTCATCATGCCTTTTTCAATTTTCCATCTCGTCCTGTCCATACGTTCCCCATGAAAAGACCGTCCGCCGTCATCGGAAAAGGCTATAGTGGAATCCTTGAAAGCATCAGAACTTCCGGTATATGTGCAATACCTCATCAGCCTCCCGTCATTGGAACAGTAAGCTGCCATTGCGAGTACTCCTGTATTGGCGTCAGGTTGTCTTGCAAAAATGTTCTTTTCAATCAGTTTCATGATTCACCTATCCTCAATCTGTATTCATATGCATCTGCACCAAAGATGTTGTCAGGATCTGCGTGGAACGCCGTCATATAAACCAAAATATCCCCTGTTCCTCTTTCTTCCCTTGCATAGAAGTTTGAGAATGTCGTATCAGGACTCTGACCCTCTTCTACATCTGCAACTATGCATGCAGTTTCCTTTATGAGAAGAAGTGAGTCCCTGTCAACTTCCACTATATACAGGGGATTCCTGGGCATATTGGCCCTTGAATTCTCCCTGTTGATATTTCCTATCCAATAATATCTTCCATTTGAATGTTCAAGAAGCTGTGAACATGACGATGGTGAGAAAAAAACCTCACCATCCGTATATCCCCATGGATGGGGCTTGCAGAATGATCTACCGCCATCCTCTGATACACAATACCATCTGTAGCTTGGGATCCTGAACTCCGGATCCAGGGAACCGCCGTTGCTGCCACGCATGACCATCAGGATCCTTCCGTCCTTCAACTCAATAATGGTGGGTTCAATTGCACCTCTGGTTGACTGACCGGGTTCATTGTTGACAGGTTCCGACATATCAATCCATTCAACATGCCCGTCAGACTTCATGATACCCCTGATTACAGCAGAATAGTGGTAGGTATAACCTCCGCCAGGATTATAGTAGCTTCCATCTTCTCCTACAGGCGTTATCTGGACCGGCAGAAGTATGACTCCGTTGTCCTTTTGATTCTGCTGGTATTTGGTAATTATCGGTAGCTCAGTCCGGTCTCCCATCATAAGGCTGTTCCTGCCCTTCCAGACACCGGGCACAGGATGTTCATCATCATATTCAGCACCATTGAGGATAACCTGCTCCTCAACAATATTGGTCCTGCCGCCGTCCTCTGATACTGTGTACCATGTACTCCAGTGCTTAAGGCCTTCCAGGGGGTCATCCGTGGGCAGAACCCCCTTTATTTTCATGGACAACAACCTGTTTTCATGGACGATTGAATTCCTGAAATAATACCTTTCGGTTCCCTCTTCGGTTTTGGTCCCGGTCACTATGGTTCTTGGATTGTCCCAGGTTATCCCACCGTCTTTAGAAAACTGAACATATGATATTTCCGTTGTGTCAGATCTTTTGATATATGAGTAGAATTTCATCAATGTACCGGGCTGTGTTTCAAAGATAAAGCAATATACTCCCGTTCTTTCCTCTGGTCTTTGTGCTATCATGCGTCTTCCGGTCAGTTCAATCATTCCCGTCTCCTATCATTGAAAGAAATTCATCCTCATCAATTATTTTTATTCCAAGTTCCTGTGCCTTTGTCAGTTTACTTCCGGCATCACTCCCTGCAAGTACAAAATCCGTTCTGGCTGATACTGAAGAAGAAGCCTTTCCTCCATGGTCCTCAATCAGCTTCTTTGCTTCATCCCGCGTGAGTCCGGGAAGGGTTCCGGTTAAGACCACCGTTTTTCCAAGAAGTGCACCTTTCTTCTCTTTTCCATAGTCCAACGATTCCAAACTTACCCCGGCTTCCCTCAGCCTTTCTATCAGATGCTGGGTCTGCGGATTCTCAAAAAAACTTACTATGCTTCTGGCCATTATTTCTCCCACTTCGTCAATTCGTGTCAAATCATCGTGGCCGGCATTCATGATTGCATCTATGTCAGGGAAGTTCTCAGCAAGAAGTTTTCCTGCCCTTGCCCCAACATGCCTGATTCCAAACCCTACCAGCAGCCTGGCAAGTCCATTGGATTTGGTCCTTTCTATTGCCTCAATTAGTTTGTCGGCGCTTTTTTCACCCATTCCTTCGAGTACAACAATCTCATCCCTTTTATCTTTCAGATAGTAGATATCAGCAATTGTTTCAATCATTTCCTTTTTTATGAAAGCATCAATGATTGATGGGCCCAGCCCGTCAATGTTCATTGCCGGCTTTGAACAGAAATGCACTATGCTTCTGAACTTCTGGGCAGGGCATTCTATCCCTGTGCAGCGAAGGGCGGCCATGTTCTCCTCACGTTCCACAGGTGAACCGCAGGCAGGACAGTTTCCTGGCATTTCAAACTCAATTTCATCACCTTTTCGCCTGTCCTTGATTACCTCAACCACTTCCGGAATAATATCCCCGGCCTTTTGAAGGATTATATGGTCTCCGATTCTTATATCCTTGGACTTTATGTAGTCTATGTTATGCAATGTTGCCCTTGAAACCGTGCTGCCGGAGATTCTTACAGGCTCAAGTTCGGCATTGGGCGTAAGGACTCCTGTTCTTCCTACCTGAACGAATATGTTCCTTACCACCGTTTCCTTTCTTTCAGCAGGATATTTATACGCAACAGCCCATCTCGGGCTTTTGGATGTACTTCCAAGCTGCATTCTCTGAGCCAATGAATTTACATTTATTACAGCACCATCAATTTCATATGAATCATTTCCTCTTAATTCACCTATCCTGTCGACTGCATCAATGACTTCATTGATATCCGCACAGACATAGTAGTTGGGGATGACCCTGAATCCGGCCTTTTTCAAAAACTCCAGACTCTCGGAATCCGTGCTGAACTCCATTCCCCTTATCTGCATCACACTGAATACATAAATTGCAAGATTCCTGGACGCAGCGACCTTTGGATCAAGCTGCCGAAGGGAACCCGCAGCCGCATTCCTTGGATTTGCAAAGATTTTCCCCCCCAGTATTTCCTGACGTTCATTCAGCTCCAGAAAATCACTAACCGGCAGATATACTTCCCCGCGTACTTCAAGGAACTCTAAATCAACCATCAGTCTGAGCGGAATGCTCTTCACTGTCCTGAGGTTGGCGGTTATGTCCTCACCTACAACTCCGTCCCCACGAGTTGAGCCCCTCTTGAAAATACCATTCTCATATTCCAGTGAAACAGAGAGCCCGTCAATTTTTTGCTCAACTATATACTCATAATCGGACAGAACCTTGCCGACCCTGTCATCGAACTGCCTAAGCTCCTCCATTGAAAAGACATCCTGCAGGCTCAGCATCGGTACATCATGGGTAACCTTCTCAAAGCCTTTTGCAGGTTCTCCGCCCACCCTGCGTGTTGGTGATTCATCCGTAATTTCATCAGGATATTTTTCTTCAAGTAGTTCCAGTTCATGCAGCATCTTGTCATACTCCATGTCTGATATAACAGGATCATCCAGAACGTTGTATCTGTAATTATGATAATCAAGCTGCTTTCTGAGTTCCCTGATTCTTTCTATATCCCTGTTCATGAAAATTTCTCCTTGTCCTTGTATATATTCCTGTATATATCAATATAATCACCGGTCCTGTATTTGTCTGAATCCACGCAATTCATCTCAACGGGTCCCCGGCAGAAAAGCACCCTTCCATTACCCAGTCTGTTCTCTATCATGAAGGGTTTCTTTTCTTTATCATAGATCAGTATATCGCCTGAAATACATGTAATTACAAGCTTTGTTCCGCTGTTAATGACCATATCATTTTCCAGCTCAATTCTTTCACAGGATTCCATGCGGCTGTCAATACATATGCCTGTGACTTCACTGAATTCAGAAAGAAACCCGCCGTTGTATGAAATATACAATGTTGCTCCCTGTCTGACCCTGTCTACGAGCTGAACCCACCTTTTCCTATTGATAACACGAAATCCTGTTATGCAAGGAAGTAAATATATATCGGATTCAGGCAGATCATCACCCTGCCATCTGAATACAACATCAAGACCTGAATCCCTGGATATTATATAAGTACCATAAGCCGTCTTCCAGTTGTCCTGGTCATTGCTTAAGATACAAATCGCTTTCCTGCTTCTTTTTTCTGATGCCGCCGACCGGCCAAAGGACTTGAATATGTGGGCTATTGCCTTTGGCTTCCTGTCCCTTTTAAAAATTCCCAGTTCCCTTTCAAGGGCTATGGTCTCATAGGGAGGATAATCGAAGGCCTGATCAAAAGCACACCACCACAGAATCATGGGGATCTCACTCATAGCCGCCAGCCGTATTACCTTTGAAAGATATGAGGCGGTCATGCTTTCCGATGCAACAGAAGGTCCAAGGGATCCAATTTCCTCGATTATGCATGGTTTACCTGAGATGCCTGAATAATACCTGGTCTCTGCAATTGAATGATAAATACTTCTTGTTTCATCCAGCGGATCCTTTCCGCAATGCGGCGTGAACAATGGATAAGGATGGGTTGTCAATACATCACAGTTCTCAGCTACATCCTTTATTCTCCATTTTCCATCGATGGAAAGTCCATGCATCCCTGCATAGACTACCGATGAAGGATCGCTGTTCTTGATTGCCCTGTATATTGAATTCATCCAGAGCCATGCCTGATTGTGATCATCCACTTCACCCATTACATTGCATTCATTGCCCAGGTCCCATCCAATGATGTTGCCGTGGGATTTCAATGCGTTGACCAGTTCCCCCGCATATATGGTCTGATACCTGATGGCTTCGGAGTCGGTAAGGACATTTCTGTTGTAGAATACTGGCGGGACGAAAAGTTTTCCGCTCATCCATCCATTTATTATGGATACTATGACCTCAATGTCCCTGTCTGCAGCAGCTTGGATAAGGAAATCGATTTTCGAAATCGCTTCTGATGACATTCCACCATGGATTTCAATCAATTCACCGCCACCGCCGAAAAAAGGTTCAAGAACCTGGAACTCCGGCCATATGGGAAATATCCTGATGACCTTTATTCCCCACTCCCGCAGTAAATCAAGATCCTCCAGAACAGCAGATGAATCCCAGATGCTCCACATTTTCAAGCCGGCATGTGAAGCCCAGTAATTGCAGCCCAGCTTCATGTTTTCCCCCTGTATTTGGATACATTGATTATATCACAGGGCAGTGTAATTCCCCTTTGAAAAAATTTGAATTTTCATTTGTCATCCTGGATAAGTGATGCTATAATAGGCGGTACGGGGGATTAGCTCAGCTGGCTAGAGCGCTTGCTCGACACGCAAGAGGTCACTGGTTCGACTCCAGTATCTCCCACCA
>DAINQB010000024.1:29442-32920 GCA_036743175.1 Bacillota bacterium
GAGCGCTTGCTCGACACGCAAGAGGTCACTGGTTCGACTCCAGTATCTCCCACCAGTGGGACGGCTTTACGAAGTAAAACGTCCCTTTTAATTTGGGACGGCTTTACGAAGTAAAACGTCCCTTTTTTATTTTGGACGCATTTGCGAAGCAAAGCGTCCCTATTTATTTGGAGCGGCTTTGCGAAGCAAAACGCTCCTATTTTTTTGGGACGGCTTTACGAAGTAAAACGTCCATTTTTTATTTTGGACGCATTTGCGAAGCAAAGCGTCCCTATTTATTTGGAGTGGCTTTGCGAAGCAATACATCACTTGGAATTTGTTTGGTATGTTTGGCTGTTGTGGTTTCATTTTGTATGTCTTACAATTGTCATGGAGAGTTTTTATGAAAAGAATACTTCTTATAGCCACCGGAGGAACAATATCAGCAGCGGCAACAGAGTCCGGTCTTGTGCCCCGTCTTGGAACATCTGAACTGCTTTCATATATTCCTGAAACCACTGATTTCTGTGAGATTGACTCCATACAACCCCTGAGCATTGACAGCACCAACATCCAGCCTGAGGATTGGTGTGAACTTGCAGGTTTGATCAAAGCCCGTTATGACTCATATGATGGCTTTGTAATCACACACGGAACAGATACGATGGCATATGGTGCTGCACTTCTTTCATATCTGATCCAAAACCCGGATAAACCTATAGTATTCACGGGAGCGCAAAGGCCCATAAACCTTGATATTACCGACGGCCGTATGAATCTGAGGGATGCAGTCACTTATTCCGCCAAGGGAAAACCCGGAGTTTTCATAGTATTCAACGGAAAGGTTATACTTGGAACCAGGGCCAGAAAAACAAAAAGTAAAAGTTATGATGCCTTTGAAAGTATAAACTACCCCTTTGCTGCACTGATTGACGGTAAAAGAATTACACAGTTCTACAATCCTCCGGTCTCATCGACACAGGTACAATTCTATACTGATATATTTCCCCACATATTTCTTCTGAAGCTGTCCCCCGGTATGGAACCTGACGTCCTTGACTATATCAGTGACAAATATGAGGCCATTGTCATCGAAAGCTATGGCACGGGAGGAATTCCCTTCGCCGACAAACGGAATTTCATGAAAAAACTGGAAACTGCGACTTCCAAGGGAAAGATAATCGTCGTTGGTACCCAGGTCATGCTTGAAGGAAGCGACCTTGAAACATATGAAGTCGGCTCCATGGCTTTGAAATATAATGTAATGCAGGCATATGACATGACCATAGAATCCATCATCTGTAAACTGATGTGGGCAATGTCCATTACCCGTGAATATGACAGTCTACGGAATATATTCTATAAGCCGGTCCTTGAGGATATCCTCACGCAGGTCGACTAGGCCTGTTTCTTCTTTTTTCCTGATTTTGCCTTGTTATAATAAATCTGGAAGAATAGGAATGCTCCGGTTACTGCAAGTGTCAGCATCAGACCCTTCTGAACCCTGCCAAGTACTGCTCCTACTTCGGGACTCGTGTTAATGACCATGAACCACACCGTCACTATAATGAAAACGGGTGTCAGATATCTGTGCAGTTTACGTAGTGTTTTACCAATTTTATTTAGCATAAGCATCTCCATATAGTTTATTAATATATAATATATGACCCCACAATAAAAAACCGTAACATATGTTACGGTTTTTTGGATATTCTCAGGAGTTATTATTTTCCGGCAGTTTCAAGACTTTTCATCTGGAAATCACCATATGCAACAGATCCATGTTCCCCGATATCAAGACCTGCAACCTCGTGATGTTCCTCAACCCTCAGCCCATTGAACTTTTTGATTGCCATGAACAGAAGGAATGACGTACCAAGGGTCCAGGCCGCAACTGCTGAAACACCCAGTGCCTGAATACCCAGAAGCTCGAATCCTCCTCCGTAGAACAGCCCGCCTTCTGTTGCAAACAATCCTACAAGTATTGTACCTGTTGCACCACAGAAACCATGTACTGCAACTGCTCCGACCGGGTCATCCACCTTTAGCACCTTCTCAAGAAGCTCAACTCCAAAAACAACAACTACACCTGCAATGGCTCCAATCGCCACCGCCCCCCACAGGCTGACCGACGCACAGCCTGCCGTTATTCCGACCAATCCGGCAAGTACGCCGTTCAGCGTCATACTGACGTCGGGTTTTCTGTATTTGATCCAGGTTACGAACATAGTCACGACACCGCCTGCAGCTGCTGCCAGATTTGTAGTCATTGCTATGAAACCTATACTTGAATCCATTCCCGAAACAGTACTGCCGGGATTGAAACCAAACCATCCGAACCACAGTATGAACACACCAAGGGCACCCATTGTGATATTATGGCCCGGTATTGCATTTGGTTTACCTTCCTTGGTGAACTTACCTATTCTGGGACCAAGTATAGATGCTCCGACAAGAGCTGCCCATCCGCCGACTGAGTGAACTACAGTTGATCCCGCGAAATCCACCATACCCAGGTTTGCAAGCCATCCACCGCCCCAGATCCAGTGTCCGACAACCGGATAAATAACTATGCTTATTACAAAACTATATATGATATATGAAGAGAATTTTGTTCTTTCTGCCATTGCTCCGGATACTATTGTTGCGGCTGTGGCAGCAAATACCGTCTGGAAAATAAGGAATGCCTCAAGAGGAATATTCAATCCGAGGAACTCTGCCGTCAGGCCGGTTCCGAAGAATCCGGTGGTTCCGAACAAACCGAATTTGTCAGCTCCGAACATTATGCCAAAGCCTATTGCAAAATATACAATTGATCCGATTGCAACGTCCATCATATTCTTCATTATTATATTGCTGGCATTCTTTGCCCTGGTAAATCCTGACTCTACCATGGCAAAACCTGCCTGCATGAAAAATACAAGAAATGCAGCTATCAGAACCCACACTGTGTCAATTGCCGACTCTATTGCATCCTCTGCTCCGAATACCACTGAAGGTATTACAACCAAAACGATTACCACCAACAAAACAACCAATCTTTTTTTCATAAATCTCTCCTTGTCTACAGGGCGACAACGCCCGTTCCTCCAGTTCTTATTTTCACTGCCTCTTTAAGGTCATAAACGAAAATCTTCCCATCTTCTATCTCACCTGTTCTGGAACTACTCGTCTGATGACTATTTCCATTCTCTTCAAACCTTACCTCCTTTATTAATAAAAAAGACGCCTGATCCAGGCACTTCCACGTGCTTTTGAATCATAGCGTCATAGCTTCTTATCAAATGTTCTTCATTGAACACTGATGTTTTATTAACTTATTGCAAGCATGTTAGCACACATATTGCAGCAGTGCAATAGTTTTTGCATAAAATTTATTCATTAAAACGTATTTTTTGCAATTATCACCATTATGAACTTGCATTTTACAACCACTGATCCACCGCCGAATAATTACCTCTGAGGTGAATATTCACCTCAGAGGTAATTATTCGGCTAT
>DAINQB010000025.1:0-3917 GCA_036743175.1 Bacillota bacterium
GTAACAGCGGATTACAAAGTGAAAATCAGTTCGATCTTTGATTATGATATAAGAAAAAATAATGCATAAATCAAAATGAATAAGAAATACTAATGGAAGTCTATTAATGATATTTAAGGGTGCCCTAAATTTCTTCGGGTATGGGAAGATATATGGATGCCCTGAAGAATCAAGGGTGCCCTGAATTTTATGACAAGGGTGCCCTGATTTTTTTGGTATAATCATTATGAAGTTCCAAAGGGGGTTGAAAATGGATTACAGCATCATAATGCATATCAATTACTGTGAGCAGGGGCAGACCATCGAGGAGACCTGCCAAAAGGCGGTTGCCTGGGGATATGACGGAGTGGAGTTCCGTAACAAACGATTCAATGTTGAAGAGGACATGGACGAATATCTCGAATCAATATACAAGGCTGCCCGGAAATATGGATTGAAGCAGGTGATCTTCGGTGGTGGAACACCCAATCTGATGGTCCGTGATTCTGATTTGAGGGAGCGTGACATTGAGTATTGCGAGAGATTTTATCCTAAGGCTCATTCTATGTTCGGGTTCTCAGTCTGTAATTTTCTCGTAGGAACAGTAATGAATCCATCCTCGGAAGTCGATTATTCGGATTATACAAAGCATGGCTCTTTCATAGCAGAGGAACATCACTGGAAGCAGGGAGCCGATGGCCTGAGGCGCATTGCTGCCATTGCAGAAAAACTCGGTTTCAGACTTGCACTTGAAACACATCCTAATTTTCTTCATGACACAGTTGATTCTGCAATGAAACTTGCGAAGCTTTCAGGATCCGCAAATGTAGGTGTCAATCTCGATTATATAAACGCCAATGTGCTCCCGGGAAATCTGTCAATTGAAGAAGCCATCAAAAAAACGGATTCACGGCTGTTCTATGTACACCTGAAAAATGTAATAAAAACAGAAACGGGAAGAATCAGAATAGGGCTTGCCGACGGTGAATACAACAACCGGCATATTATGAAGAAACTGATCGAATCCGGATATAACGGTCCCGTTTGCGTCGAAGCGCCAAGGGCTGGTGACAGGGAGTGGTTTGCGGTGAAGGACCTTGGATATATCAAATCAGTATTGAAGGATATTCAATGAAAAAGAAACTGGGCATTGGGATAATTGGACTGGGAGTCATCAGCGATATACATATCGAGGCGCTTCAAAGGATTGAGGAAGCGCGGGTTGCTGCTGTCTGCACAAGGGACCCGCATAAGGCTGCAGAAACCGCCGGGATACTTGGATGCAGCTGGTATACGGACTACAGAAAGCTTGCGGATGACCCCGGGGTTGAAGCTGTTATTCTTTGTACACCAAGTGGCTCAAGACTGCCGATGGTGGAATATATTGCAGCAGCCGGCAAGCACATAATCAGCGAAAAACCACTTGAGGTAACCCCGGAACGGATAGACAGGATGCTTGAAGTCTGCAGGCAAAACAATGTCTACATTGCCTCCATTTTCCATAAACGCTATCATCCGGTATACAAATGGATCAAGGAATCCATTGATTCAGGTATGTTCGGAGACCTGGTAACCACGGATGTCCTTATGAAATGGTACAGACCACCTGAATATTACAGTGAATCCAAATGGCGGGGAACCATGGAACTTGACGGCGGTGGGGCCCTCATGAACCAGTGTGTCCATTTCATTGACATGGCCCAGTGGTTCAACGGTGGCATGAAGACCGTCTATGCAAGAACAGCCAAAAAGCTTCATAAGGGAATCGAGGCTGAGGACACTGCAGTTGCAGCGGTTGAATACAACAGCGGAGCCTTTGGAGTGATTGAAGCCACCACCAGCGCATATCCTGGTTTCTCAACGATTATTACCGTCAACGGAACCAGGGGAGGTGTAATCTGCGAGAACGAGGAGATAAGAGAAGCCAGGGTCATGGGCATTACCTCTGAAAAACTTGATTATCCTGGGAAAGGTAATTACGGGGAACACGGGGGCGATGCCAGAAACAATGTCAAGAAGGATATCAGCCTTCATCTTTCCCAGCTGAGTGAAATAGTCAAATCGCTGATTGGGGGAAAGCAACCTCCTGTAAGTGGCGAAGAAGCCCGTAAAGCCGTTGAAATCATAACATCAATGTATAAGTCAGCCTCTGAGGGAAGGGCAGTTGAGATAGGCAGGCTGCAGCGATGAACATATATTTCGGTGATATTCACAATCATTGCAATATAAGTTACGGATACGGGGATCCGGGAATAGCCCTCCGTGAAGCAAAGGAGCACCTGGATTTCTGCTCAATCACCGGCCATGCCCATTGGCCTGACATATATAAGCGAAATGAAGACACTGGTTTTATCATTGATTTTCATCAGGAAGGATTCGAAAAGCTTGAAAAAAACTGGGCACAGACAAGAAAAATCGTTGCAGAAGCAAACGCAGAAGGTGAATTCATAACTTTCCAAAGCTTTGAAATGCACTCTTCAAAATATGGTGACCACCATTTCATTTCACCTGACGATACCCTTGCAATCGAAAAAGGGGAGAGTCCCGGAGAAGTCATTGACAAACTTGGTTCAAGAGCAATTGCCATACCCCACCATATAGCCTATACACCAGGATACAGAGGGATTTCATGGAAGGATTTCAATGAAAACATTAGCCCGGTCGTTGAGGTTTACTCGAAGCACGGATGCGGTATGTCAGATGAATCTTCAGGCGAATATCTTCATACCATGGGACCCAGGGACGGTCGTAATACTGCCGATAAAGGCCTTGCCCAGGGAAAAAGGTTCGGGTTCGTGGGTTCCACCGACCACCATGCCGGATATCCCGGATCATATGGCGATGGTCTGACGGCAGTTCTTGCAGACAAACTTTCAAGGGAATCAATCTGGGAAGCAATACTTGCGAGAAGGACATATGCCCTTACCGGAGACCGTATAAGGTGTAAATTCATGGTGAATGACAGCCATATGGGCTCATTCCTGACTCCTTCAGGAAAAGCCTCCGTCACCTTCGAAGTCGAAGCAGCTTCATTTGTGGACAGGGCAATAATATATAAAAACCTGAAACCAATATTTGTTAAATACAGGGAAGATTTCCATGATGCCGGGACAGCTGGAGAATATAAGATAAGGATTGAAGTAGGCTGGGGCAGAAAAAACACACCTTTCAGCTGGGAAAACAGCATATCCGTAAAAGACGGAAAGATACTGTCCGTAGACAAGTGCTTCAGAGGCAGAAGTGTTCTTGCCCCGAGGGAAGGCGAAAGCCACCCGGATGATGTCAATCTTATGGGGCACAGGGTCGAAACCACGGACCGGTCACATGTCAACTGGAAGTGCACCACTTTCAGGAATACAACCACAAGACACTCCGCCACAAATGCCGTCATTCTGTCAGTGGAAGGAAATCCTCTTACATCATTGGATCTCAATATAAATGGCAAAAAGATGAATATCTTCATAAGGGACATTCTGGAAAACAGTATCAGCGGACATCTGCAGGAATATAACTCAGAGGCATTCCTGATTCATAAGGCGGTGCCTGCTGCTTACTACCGATTTAAAATGGAAGGCGATACAGCAGTCAAGCCCGGTGATTTCATCCATGCTGAGATTCATCAGACAAACGGCCAGTCAGCATGGATTAGCCCGGTATTCTTTGAAGGAAAGTGAGTAAAACATGACAGGTAAGGAAAGAGTTCTGAACACCATAAAGAGGAAACCATCGGACAGAATGCCTGCATCCTTGAGATGCACTCCTGAAGCACTTGAAGCTCTTCTTGCACGGACAGGAACAGGCAGCAAACAGGAGTTATATGATTCCCTTGGCATAGACTTCAGGTGGATAGGCCTACCGTTCATAGGACCAAAGAATAGATCGCTCTCACCACTGGGGGGAGAGGGATATGACTTCTGGGGATGCTATAACAAAGCTGT
>DAINQB010000025.1:4017-16892 GCA_036743175.1 Bacillota bacterium
ATATATGACCAGCCTGAGATAGCAGAAGCCATAAGCAGAAAAGTTGCAGATTTCTATTATGAAAGGGCTCTTCGTGTGATCGAGGCATCCAACGGCATGATCGATGTGATTGGATCCGGAGGGGACATAGGTGGTCAGCATACAATGATGCTGAGTCCTGAAAAATGGAGGAAACACATTAAACCATACAGTGCAAAACTGATAACTCCCTTCAAGGATATGGGGTTTGGTACCTTTTATCATTCAGACGGGGCAATAGTACCTGTTATCAATGACTTCATTGATATGGGGCTTGATATTCTTGATCCGATACAGGTCGGAGCCGCCGGGATGACACCCGAGGAGCTTTACCCAAAATTCGGTGACAGGCTCAGCTTCCATGGAGCAATTGACGAAGTTGAACTGCTGCCCCATGCCACAAGCGACGAGGTGTACAGGGAGACAAAGAGAATAATGGGCATCCTGGGAGCCAGCAATGGTTATATAGTTTCTCCAACTCATCAGGTCCAGGGGGATACTGATCCAGATAATGTACTTGCCATATACAAGGCGGTAAGGGATAATGAGAAGGTATGATTCCGGGCATAAGGGGAACCACGATGAAAAAAGCAATGAAAATCATAATTTTTACAGTTCTTGTACTATCCCTGGTTTCCTGCAGTGCAAGGAAATTTGACATAACAGTGGAATCACCTCTGGAATTCTACACACCTGCCATATCATCAGTACCAGGTTTTCCCCTCAGGGTAATACTTCCCGATGAAGGATATTACGGGGAGTATGCTTTCAAATGGAGAACAGATTCAGGCAAGTTCATTGACTGGGATACAGAAGGCAGAATTGTTCCGCTGGGCAGGCAGGCCGTGCTAAATGACAGTGAGGTTTTCTGGACGCCTTTTGAAGGTTCTGAATCCTATGCTGACTCTGCAAAACTCGAAATTGAGGTAGTCAGGCTTGAGGGCGGAAACGTCGATGCGCGATTGAAGTTCAATATCGAGATGCAGGATGACGGACTGTATATACTGAAACCCGGAAAGTGAATCCATTCAAAGGACATTTGAAACCTTTATATGTATATCGTGGGCTAAAGAAGACCATAGCTTTCATGAAATGATGTATATTTGATATATAAAATAATGAACGGAGGCACATGGTATGAGCGGGGACGGTAACAGAAACAAGGGTGACCTAAACAATGCCGGCAATGTACTTGGTTCAATGTTCAATACAAATCAGTATGATCCGGGTTACAGGGAAAAGAAGGGTATGAGGTTCTTCTGGATTGCACTTGCAGTCGTATTCGTGACGACGGCTATAATCCTAATGATTAAACCTTATCCGAACCTTGATATAGTCAGGGCAGATGAAAGCGGTGTCACATATTATTCGGTGGACATCAATGTCTTTGGTAAATATGAAATATTATCAGAGCGATTCTTCCCATATTCACAGGAAGACTTGTTTTATCTGGGCCTCGAAGGAAGGGATGCCTTCATTGCAATGACTGCCAATTCAAAGGAAGCAGACATGATTGTATCCACCGCAGATATACTTGGTGGAATCTCTGATCGAATTACACTGAAGAATTCTGCAGTTTATATGAATACGAATATGGTGGATACTGAAAGACTGCTTGAAAACAGTAAAAATGGATTTTACGGGATGCCGGTATCAACCGGATTCAAAGTCATACGAATGAATGCCGGTGAATATATTGCCCTGACTCCCAATATAGTGATGTTTACAGATGCCCAGCTTAATAAAATCATCAGGGATATGACATCCGTATATGACTGAAATGATTATCATAAATTCAGAAGTGGTATAATATATGCATAAAGGAGGGTGTTTGTTTTGAAGAAAAAGCGCAAACCCGGTGTGTTCTTCATTGACCCTTCCGATGATGAAGTATCGCGAGAGACAAAGAAGACAGTCAGGACTTTCATTGAGCTCGAGGAAGAACCCGTGGATACAGACAATTTGTCGGGGGAGTTCAAGAGAATCATCGATGTAAAATTCGACAACGATAAGAAGGACGAATGAAAATAATATAATTCCATGCGGAAGTGGGGCTGAGTAAAAAATTTTCCATAGCTACTTGACAATACATAGTAGACCTGATATCCTTTACTCAGGAACTATGCAATACATAGTAGTGGAGGTGATTTGATGGCCAGGGATACACAGCTGCTGAAGGGACTTCTTGAAGGGTGCATTCTTTCATTGCTCGAAGAGGAAGTCACATACGGATACAAGATAGTTGAGAAACTGGAGGACTATGGTTTCAGGGATCCACAGGAAGCAACGGTTTATCCTATACTCAACAGACTGGAAAAGAAAGGTTTGCTGAAAAGTGAAAAAAGACCATCCGAGATAGGACCTCCGAGAAAGTACTACATGCTTACGGATGAAGGCCATTTGGAGCTTGGGTCCTTCATGGAGGACTGGAATGAACTTAAGTTGACAGCCGACAGGTTGTTGGAGGGGAGAAAATGAAAAAAATGACAAAACAAACCAGAATAATAATATATTCATCAATATTTATCGCTGGGTTCCTGGTTTTTTCGGCAGTGCTGTACTTCATAAGCAGCAAGGCAAAGGTAGGTGGCATAGAAACCTGGGTGACCCTGGCGCTGATAGCGGCAGCTGCGATTTCGGTGGGAATTGTTGTATATGCCAGAAAACGAATCAAGAGGACGGCCCGTTTGCTTGACAAGGAGTATTTTGAAGCGTACGAGCTTATTGCAGATAGTTTTCAGGGCTCTGTACTGGGCACTTTGGAGAAAAAGGAAACACTTGATGACATACTGGGTCTTTTCATCGATGCCATGAACTCAGGTAGAAAGGTTGAACAGGTAACAGGAGGAGATATCGATGGTTTCATAAGGAAGGTGAAGGAATCATTCGGTTACAGGAACGGCCTGCTCTTCGGCTTTCTTTCAGGATGCCAGTATGCAATCATTTATCTGTTATTCATTCAGGTCTATGAGTGGTTAAGGAATTCACGAAGCGATAGTTTTTTCAATGCGAATCCCGGATATTCATCACTTGTCATACTGATGCCCATTGCATTGATAGGTCTGCCTTTGATGAGATACTTCATCATGAAACAGAAGATTGTCATTGCAATGATCATTCCGCTTGCCATTTTCGCTGCAGATGTGGCATTCATGGAAATTACATATGCAAACTTCATGCATATAGGTTTTATTAAAACATTGCATGAGGGGGATTTATCCCTGGTTCCCGGCATTGGATTCCTGATTCTGTGGTTGGCTTTGCTTGCAATAACTTATCTTGTGAAATGGTTGCTGAGGAAAAGTTCCATAAGAAAAATGTAGATTTCATCAGTCATTGATAACAGGCAGATATCCCAGGGTATCTGCCTTTTTACACTGTTTTTGTGGTATCATGATTAGGAAGTACTTTTCAATGCAGGGGGAAGCTATGGGCTCAAAGGATATTGCTGGCAGGATCTTTCCATTGCCCAGGAAAATCAAGATAAAGAACGGAATTGAATATAATTCAAACAGAATCGCCGTGGAAATTCCAAAATCCGACGAACCTATGAACGAGACTATCCTCGGACTTATGGAACAGTTTACTTCACCGGCACATCTGAAACCTGATTTCAGGATAAGATTTATACTTGCAGCGGAGTATCAGGACAAAAAAACCACAGGATCGCTGAAGGATGTTAAAAACAGTTCACAGGCCTATGCCATTGTCTCTAACACCAGAAGGGGAGTCTTTGAATCAATTGATATCGTTGCCAATACTTCCACGGGTCTTCTTTATGGGGCATTGACCTTGAAACAAGCTCTTTCAAAAGCAAATGGAGTTGTCAGTATCCCTTTGATTGATGTACTGGACTGGCCGGAAGTACCCTACAGAGGCCAGTGGGGAGGAAATTCAAACTGCGATATTCCATGGACCTACCAGTTCAAACTGAATGCCCTTGACGGCAAGGTTTTTGTTACGGCTGACGAGGAGGGAAATCCCACTGTCACACATAACAACACCTTGTATAAACAGGCAAGGAGCCATGGGATAGACATCAGGGCAACCATACCGCATCTTGAACAGATATCGAGGCGGGGCTTCCTGGAAAAAAGAAGCGATGTACTGAATGTCCCCTCTGAAGAAAGAAGGAACAGAAGTGACTATTTCCCGGGACTTTGCATGAGCAAGAAAGCCACCGAGGATATGATATATGAGTGGTTCAATGGTATAGCTGCCAATGAAATGGTCAGGAAGATACTGGTCTGGCTTTCCGAGGAATCCACCCCATGTCATTGTGAGGACTGCCGGGGAGATGAACCCTTCCAACTTGAAACGGCATGTCTTCTAAGGGCATATAAAAGACTGAAGGAGAAATATCCGCATATTGAATTCGGAATAATGCTCTCACAGGGAAGTTTTGAAGTCACTGATAAGATAGCAGCAATGCTTCCAAAGGATGTAAGCCTTACATATTATGACGGGGGAAGGACATATGATTCCGGAAAGTATCCCATGATCCTGCCTTGTCTTGAAAAATATGCAACGGGTGGCGGCAGGCTGGGTGTATATCCCCAGATTACCCATTCATGGCGAATGGTCTTTCCCTGGAGTGCACCGGGGTTCATCAAATACAGGTGCAGTGAATTTGTTTCAAAGAACCTGGAAACTGTAATAGGTTATGCCGTGCCCTCAAACAGATATCATGAATTCAACCTCATGGCCATGGCCGAGTGGCTCTGGAACCCAAAGGGCAGGAGCAAGGAAGACTTTATAAGGGATTATGCGATCCTGGCCGGGATGTCCCCTGATAAATTCCTTGGTTTCATGAAAGCAATTGAAACACCCGCATGGAAGCTGGCTGAAAGCAAACTCATGCTGCGTCTGTCATACAATTATTCTCTGATTCTAAGGGGAAGGGTCACACTTGAAGACCATAGATTCGAGATGTCGGAACTGATACCGATAAGGAATATAAAAAAACAAATCAGCAAAGCCCGGGAAGCCCTGGAACTTGCCGGGGAACTGGGGAGCAAGGAATACATTCTTGAGGCAAGATGTGTTCTTGCAGGACTTGTTGCTTATGACCATATAACCACGTTTATAGATGAGATAAACAGTACTGAGATAAATCCAGAAACAATCCTGGCTTGCTACAAGGGTCTGAAAAAAGCCGCCTTTACAATGAGAAAATCCATAGGTAAGTGGTCCCGTATGATGCTTCCCGAAGGCCAGACACCACACCGCAGGGTTGTAGATACCCAGATGGTTCTTTTCAGGGCACTGGATGGAGTCAAAAGATACATGGAAGAAACAGGGATTATAACGGAAAGTGATCCATGCAATGTCACACCGGTCGGTGAATGGGATGAAACCATATTCACAGGAAGCTCAGCAGTTGTCAGCATAGACATCACTGAATATCTGGCGGGGCATGGAAAAGGAAAATACTATATATCCCTTGATTTTGTTGAAGGAGAGTCGGGGACTGATTTCCACACAATGACAATCAGGGAAAAGGGTCCTGCCGGAGGAGAAAAATGTGTGTCAAGGGTAAGCTCTGACCTCAGGAGGATGTCCGTATGGGCGCCCTGGATAGAATATCCAGTTACCGTTCAGGAAGTCAGGGAGAACTGCCGCTATTATCTCAGGATGGATCTTTCCGCGATGGAAAAGGGTGAAAAAACCTGCAGGGGACTGATAGGACTTAGAAAGGTATAGACATATGAACAGATTCAGTGAAGTAGCGGTTCTGGACAATTTTTACCAGACATCATCATTCTACCCGATGCCCGTTGTCCTTGTGACCACGGTTTCAGAAAATGGTCTCACGAACGTAGGCTCATATTCATTGTGCTTCCCATTTGGGATTGCGGGTGACCACTATATGATGCTTATATCGCGTGGGGACAGCAATACCTCCCTCAACCTATTGAACAGCAACAGGCATTGTGCACTTAATTTCATTCCTTATGACAGAAAGTTCCTTAAGAATGCGGTCTGCCTTGGTTATCCCGGGGAAACAACGGAGCAGAAGCTGAAGGATTGCACCTTTAATTTGATTCCATCCATGCGTAAGGAAAAAGCAGAAAACGAAACTTATCCTGAAGTTATCGGAGAATCCATCCAGATATTCGAATGCACATATATTGATGACCCGGAATTGTTCCATTATGCCAATGACAATGGAGAAAGACATTTTCTTCTTAGGATAGACCACATATTCATGCAGGAAAAATGGCATGAAGCTCTGAAAAAGGGCGGGAGATTCCCACGGCTTCCCGTTGATTACGGTTACCGTGACAGCAGGAACTTCTGGTTTGCACCCCACAGCCGCCCGTATGCCGAACCCATTCCAAAGAACAAGGGCATTGATGTCAATACCATAAAATATGAAGTCCAGAGGCTGCCCTTTGAAATTGAATGGGAAGAGGAAGCATATGCCCGTCTTGTAAAGGTGCCCAGGGTGTTCCTGAAGAGGGTGCTGGTTTCCATTTCTGAAAGAGCAGAAAAGGAAGGAGTGAAAAAAATCACTCCCGAACTGCTTGACAGTTATAACAAAAAGCAAAGATAATCAGTCCCTTGCTATTATTTCACCGGTCTTGTCATCCAGCAGAATGGTTTCCGCTGGTTTTAGTTCGATGTCAATGCTGATACCGGTCTTCAGACAAACTGTTCTGGTGCCACCATTTTCCGTGTGAAGAGACAGGACACCTGAACCACACGTGACAGAATCATTACCATCCGAATAAATGTGTACCCCGGCTTTTTCAAATACATTCCTGAAATGCTCAGGCTTGTCAAAGGGAAGTGGAGAAAACCAGACGGTATGATTGTCGCCTTCCCACCTGACAACCCTGTTGTATTTTTCGCTTGCAGGATGGAAAATACGGGTTTCGGGAAAGTCTCCGGGTGATTTATATAATTTCTCATATAGATTTTGCAATGTTATGGTTTCATTGCCGAATCGTGCAGACGGGGCTCCCTTGATTGTAGTTTCATCAAATGGTTTCCCAAGGAGTTCTGCGATATTCTCAATATCTGCGGACATTCCATCAAGATAACCAGGGGCATGGAACCAAAGAGTGTGGCGTCCGTCATTCATGACACGTGTCTTTATGAATTCCTTTTTTTCATCGTCTATAAGGAAAGTATTGAAGAACACAACGCACTTGTATCTGCCCAGGTCTGCATTTTCGAGGTCACTCAAATAAATTGTATCTGTTGCTGCACCGCTTCTGAGTGAAAGGGGAAATGCTAGATTTATGCATGCTGCATCCGTAATGGGGTCTTTCCTGGAATTAAGTCCCGTATACTTGAATACGGATGTATCAAAAACCAGAAGAACGTCTGCGGGATTTTCATAATCTTTTTCCATCATTGCATCGATTGTTCCCTTGAGGGATTCAATTTCATCTTCATAAACCTTATGGGTCCACCAGCCTGAATGGTTATGGGGACCGAAATCGTAGTACCATAACCCTCCGCCCTTTACGATGGGGTAGATTGTGTTTCTTCTTAGGATCTGCTTTGATTCATACACGGGATATACAGGCATCCCGCCCATTACGGTTCCAGTGTGCACCGGCTGGTCCATTTCATCAAGCCATAGCTTTTTGTGGAGCATGGCTGATTCAAGCATACCCCTGCTTGCTCCGGCTCCTCCCACCTGTCTCAGGTTTCCGTCATATGCCTGGGGAGCACAAAGACAGTCAATATACTCACTTTGAAGTATTTTCTGCTCGCAAAGATGCCCGCCGGCAGCCATTCTGCCAAAGACTGAAATATAGTATCCATAGAATCCACCTGTGATTATCTCGCCGGGCCAGTTTTCCTTGATTGTCCTGCAAAAATGAACTACACAGTCTGCTACCAATGTGTGCTGACATTCATAGTAATCGATTATACAACGTTCCTTCGAAGGGTCTCTGAAGAAGCCTAATGTGTTGTTGCTGCGCTTGTCCATACCCGGAACAAGATTGCCGGATATGGAAACAGTGTCATCATTCCATGCTTTTCTAAGGTTTTTGTCAGAGCCGTACTTGTCTGAGAGGAATTTCGAGAAGGCCTTTTGCATGGCTTTTCCTGTATCTGGCTCGTGCCCCATGAATGCCCAGTAATGATGTTCGCCGTAAACACCTGTTGCCGGCTGAATGCCTGCAAGTGAGGCTGCTTCATCAGTCTCTGACAATTCATTCAGGAATCTTATGAGCATTTTCGTTGAGTCAGATAACCATTTTTCAGAGGCAAAGCTGTGCTTTTTCAAAGGTTTTAGATCGTTGATAAGATACCTAAGAAACTCCGGTGTGCCTTCCTCGGGAACCGCAGGTGTGTCTGCATAATCCACCATCTCATCAGGGTTTTGTCTGTTCCACCATTTGGGAGGTGTGGTGTGGAATCTCAGAAATACTGCTGCATCGGGGCATTTCTCAGTGACACCTTTTATTTGTTTTTGGGCCATTGATATATCAAATGTTCCGTCTTCGAACCACATGTCATCAAGCCATATGTCAAGCTGGAAAAGCCTGAACCCCATTTTAACAAACCGTGAAATGCTGTGACCTGTGAACTCCTCGTATGAGAGCCTTCCCCCCGGACAGTCGGTAAGTGAATAAATCACCGGGGAATAAGCCTGGTCATTTATAAATACAGTGGGCCTGCCATTGTACATCTTTACTTCGGATTTAAGCAGTTTTTTCATCAGTAACCTCCATATATGGCAATTGTAACAAAATTATACGTGGATGACATTATCACAGATAACAAAAAACCTGTGTAATTACACTTTCATGAATCGTGACGACGATAAAACTGCAACCAAACATTTAGGGCACCCTTTGTTGTAAAATGTTTTTTCGTTATATATAATGAAACAATAAAATCCGACGGAACAAGGAGTTTTCATGGATAAATGGAGCATGGGCAGCCGGGATACGGCAAGGGCTGCAGCAAGGATGTGTCTTACTGAGAGCAGGGAAGAGGAAAAGGCCCTCAAGGCGGAGTATGCCTTGAAGGAAATACAATGCGTGGCAGTTGACATGAGCGGTGAATACATTTCGGCCATGATGGAAATGGTAAACCGGGCTATAGTGGCAGCCAAGAGGGAAAAGGTCATAGAAGAGTGCAATCTGGAAGAAGGTGCTGTGGCCGGAGCTGCAAAGGAAGCAATAAGCCAGATACTGCCAAAGGCAATCGGCTGCAATATCGGCGGTAAGATTGGCATAGCCAGGAGCGGTGAACATGTATGTGTGTGCGTATTTGCCAAGATAGGACTTCTTCACCTTAATGAAGTAGCCATGGGTCTCGGGCACAGGGTGCTTTAGGAGGATTTATGATATTTTCAGTTGCGATTGACGGACCGGCGGGAGCAGGGAAAAGCACAGCGGCTAAACAGCTTTCAGCCATGCTGGGGGCGATATATCTGGATACCGGTGCCATGTACAGAACCGTGGCACTTGCTGCAATAAGAAGAGGAATAGATACCAGTGATGAAAAAGCACTTGAGGAAATGCTGGATCAGATCAGAATTGAAATTAAGTTTGGCGATCAAGGGCAGGTTATCCTACTTGACGGAGAAGAGGTCAATGACTACATAAGGACCCCTGAGGTTTCACTCGGAGCCTCGAAGGTTGCAGTTTTCCCTCCGGTCAGACACAGGATGGTGGAAATGCAGAGGGATATTGCTTCAAGGAATACAGTTGTGATGGATGGGCGGGATATCGGAACATATGTATTGAAGGATGCGAGATATAAGTTTTTCCTGACAGCTACCGTTGAAATGAGAGCAAAGAGAAGGTATGAGGAACAAAAGGCAAAGGGAATGGAAGCTGACATCGAGGAAATCAAACGGGATATCAGATTCAGGGATGAAAATGATTCCTCCAGGGCCATGGCTCCGCTGAAACAGGCTGAGGATGCGATACTCATTGATACGACCAATCAATCCATTGATGAAATGGTTGAGGACATGGCGAGGTACATAGATGTTTCATAAAATTGGACAGAGATTTGTGAGAGGGTTGGCCAGGATCGTCATACACACTGTTTACTGGGTCAGATATGTAGGAGAGAAGCTTCCTAAAGAAGGCGCATTCATTATGTGCGTCAATCACAGAAGTGTAATGGATATACCTATTGCAGGATGCGTAAGCCACGGAAGGTGGACATATTTCATGGGCAAGAAGGAGCTTTTTGAAAAACCATTCTCCCGTTTCTTCATGAATCTTATGGATGTGTTTCCCGTGGCAAGGGGTGAAGGGGACATCAAAAGTATCAGAACTGCCCTGAACCATCTTAAAAAGGGGCGTATTGTGACCATTTTCCCACAGGGAACCAGGGAAAAGAAGGGAATGAAGCTGCCTGCAAGAAAAGGTGCGGCAATGCTTGTAGCTATGAGCGAGGCAATGATCATACCTGTATGTATTACCGGTGATATACGTCCCTTCAGCCCGATAAAGGCATATGTGGGAAAACCCTTTGACCTTGGCCTTCGCAAGGGAGAGAGATATGAACGCGAAGTTTACGAGCAAAAAAGCCAGGAGATAATGGACAAAATATATGAACTTCCGGAGGTATATGGTTGAGGATTGAAGTAGCCGGAAGCGCCGGTTTTTGTTTCGGGGTTGACAAGGCAGTCAAGGTAGCCCAGAGTGTGTTAAGGGAAAAGGGAAGGGCATATGCAACGGGTGATATAATTCATAACAAGGCAGTGATGGATGATCTGAAATCCCTCGGCCTTATCCTGGTTAAGGATATTTCTGAGATTCCAGAGGGTTCTGATTTTATTATTCGGGCTCATGGAGAACCTCCCTCATCTTACGAAGGAGCCATGAGGAACAATCTGATAATACATGATGCCACATGCTCATATGTCCACCACATACATGAACTGGTGGAAAAACTTAGTTCCAATGGAAGAAGGATTATAATCTACGGCAGGGCGGAACACCCTGAAATAATTGGTATAAACGGCCGTGTGGACAACAGTTCAATCATCATAGAAAATGAGGATGAAGCCCGTACCTTTGAGGACCGTGGAGAAGACTATTGCCTTATTGCCCAGACAACTGCAAATCCTGAGGCTTATGTAAAAATATATGACATACTGAAGACCCGTGCAAAAAGCATAGAAAAGTTCGATACAATATGCGCAGCAACACAAAAAAGACAGCAGGAAACTGTTGAATTGGCAGAAAAAGCTGATATAATGATTGTTGTTGGCGGAAGAAACAGCTCCAATACAAGGAAGCTGTATGATATCTGCCTGCAGTATTGTGAGAAAACCTATTGGGTAGAACGAGCTAATGAATTATCACCCGATACAATTATCGGGTATAATTATATAGGCATAACAGCAGGTGCATCAACGCCTGACTGGATTGTCAAGGAGGTATTGGAGTATATGAGTGAAGTGATGAAGCAGGGAGAAACTACAGAATTTGAAAAAGCCCTGGAGGAATCCCTGGTTGAAATCAGGAACGGTCAGTTGGTGACTGGTAAGGTTATCAGCATGAACGACATGGAAGTATTTATTGATGTTGGTTTTAAGATTGACGGAACAATAAGCCTTTCTGAATTCCCGGTTGATGAAAACGGCAACCCAAAGGTTGCACTTGGTGACGAGGTGGAAGCCATCGTATCCAAGGTGGTTGACAAGGAAGGTATTGTACATCTTTCCAAGAAGAAAGCTGATTACAGAAGAGCTTTTGACCAGATCAATGAACTGGCGGAACAGGATGAGATTTTCAAGGCAACAGTCAAGGAAGTCGTAAAAGGCGGATTGATTTGTGATGTATTTGGTGTGGACGGGTTTATGCCTGCTTCCCAGATCAGCACAAGATTCGTTAAGAATCTCAACAAATATGTTGGTCGCAAGATCAAGGTCAGGATTATCGAGAATGACAGAAGACGCAAGAAACTTATTGTTTCGGCAAGGGTTGTCATTGAAGAAGAGAATGAACGTCTTGAAAAGGAAGTATGGAGCAAACTTGAACTCGGAAGTATAATCAACGGACGAATCAAGAGCATAACAAACTTCGGTGCTTTTGTTGATGTAGGAGGAATTGACGGCCTGCTTCATATAAGCGAGATGTCATGGCATAAGATCGATCATCCAAGTGAGGTCTTCGAAGTCGGACAGGACGTAGAGGTTTATGTCAAGGAATTCGACAAAGAAGGCAAGAAGATATCCCTTGGGTATAGGAGAGAAGAAGACAATCCCTGGTACAATGCTGAAGAAAAGTATGCTTCAGGCAATGTTGTAAAGGCTAAGATTGTCAGGATTCTGCCCTTTGGCGCATTTGTCAATCTGGAACAGGGAATCGACGCCCTTGTCCATATATCCCAGATCTCAAACAAGAGGCTGGAAACTCCTGCTGACGTACTGAAGGAAGGTATGGAAGTTGAAGTTGCGATAATTGACATAGATGTTGAAAAGCGTAAGATCAATGCAAGTATAAAGGCTGTAAGTCCGATAGATCCTGAAGGCGCTGAGGAAGAAACAGTCGTTGAAAAGGAAACAGAGGTTTCCGAGGAAAGACCTAAGAGAACCTCATCAGCTCCAAGAAAACGCAAGCCTGGGCTCAAGGGTCCGGACAAACTTCCCACAAGCCACACAGAGGATTTCAACAATACACTTGGTGACCTTTTTGCAGGATTGTCCATGGAAGAATCTGCTGAAGAAGATTCAACAGAGGAAGAAGACTCCACTGAAGAATAATCCCAGTATAAATAATAACAAGGGGCTGTCTTTAATAGACAGCCTTTTTTTACTGCCGAACATCCTTGCCAAACATCCTTGGGATGATTGGCGAAAAAGAGCTGAACGTCCTTGGGATGATTGGTTAAAAAGTGCCGAACATCCTTGGGATGATTGG
>DAINQB010000025.1:16992-18192 GCA_036743175.1 Bacillota bacterium
TCCTTGGGATGATTGGTTAAAAAGTGCCGAACATCCTTGGGATGATTGGCAGGGCTGGAGGGTCAGGTGGAAAATGTCTGTCCAAGGTATATAATATCCATAGAAACAAATGGAGGTAATGATGAAAGCGGCTGTTCTGGAAGATATAGGAAAGATTTCAATCAAGGAAATGGAAAAACCCAAACCAGGTCCGGGTGAAGTACTTATAAAAATCGAATATGTAGGTATCTGTGGGTCCGATGTCCACTACTATGAGCACGGCAGGATAGGGGATTTTGTAGTTGAGAGTCCTTTGGTACTGGGGCATGAATGTTCAGGAACAATTGTTGGGACAGGGGCTGATGTAACAGGGCTTTTTGTAGGGGACAGGGTTGTGCCTGAACCTGGGTATGCCTGCAACAAATGTGAATTCTGCAAGAGCGGAAGATATAATCTTTGTGACGGGATGACTTTCATGGCTACACCTCCCGTTGACGGTGCTTTCTGTGAGTATATTGCATATCCCGCCGATATGACATTCAAACTGCCGGATAACGTATCATTGGTTGAAGGTGCATTGATTGAGCCACTTGCCATAGGTATATACGCAGCACATAGGGGCAAAGTCTTTCCCGGTTCAAAGGTTCTGGTGCAGGGTGCAGGATGCATAGGACTTGTCACGATGCTTGCATGCAGGGCTTTCGGAGCAACAGAAGTTACCATAACCGATGTTCTGGAAAACAGACTTCAGGCTGCATTGAAGCTGGGAGCTGATAATATAATAAATTCGCGTAAGGCTGCCATTCTTCCGGATTCAGTGGATATCGCAATAGACTGCGTTGGCATAGAAACTACAGTAAATGGATCCATTGATGTTGTTAAAAAGGGTGGAAAGGTTGTTCTTGTGGGAATGGGGGGAGATGACAGGGTTCCTGTTAATCTCAACAGGGCAATAGGAAAGGAAATTGATTTTGCCACCATTTTCAGATACAGGAATATATTTCCGACTGCATTGAAAATGGTATCAGACGGTAAGATTGATATTAATGGTATAGTCAGCCATACATTTGATTTTTCAGAAATCGGGAAGGCTATGGAATTTGTAATGAATAACAAGAATGAGGTAGTTAAGGCTGTAATTAAATTATAACAAAAGGGACGTTTTACTTCGTAAAGCCGTCCCAAAATAATAGGGACGTTTTACTTCGTAAAGCCGTCCCA
>DAINQB010000025.1:18292-26434 GCA_036743175.1 Bacillota bacterium
CTTCGTAAAGCCGTCCCAAAATAATAGGGACGTTTTACTTCGTAAAGCCGTCCCAAAATAATAGGGACGTTTTACTTCGTAAAGCCGTCCCATTGGTGCGAGAAGTGGGACTCGAACCCACACGTACTTGCGTACACTAGAACCTGAATCTAGCGAGTCTGCCAGTTCCACCATTCTCGCCTGTATATGGTATTATAATAGAAAAGAACATTCAGTACAATACTAAACTTTCGGAGGAATGTATGAACGTTAAGTTTGAAGGATATAAAAAGGAAATAGCAACAAAAAAGGTCGCAGCCGTCGGTCTTGGGATTAGCAACAGGCCTCTCCTGCGATACCTTGCCGGTATCGGAGTCAATATAACAGGCTTCGATTCAGCTCCTTACGAAAAGCTGAAATCATTCGTTGATGAGTTCAGGGAATTTCCCAATGTAAGCTTCAGCCTTGGTCCGGATTATCTTGATAATCTTAAAGGCTTTGACATCATATTCAAGACCCCCGCAATCAGACCCGACATCGAACCCTTTACCAAGGAAATCAGACGAGGGGCACAACTCACCAGTGAAATGGAAGTCTTCATGCGAATGTGCAATGCCAGGATGATTGCAGTTACAGGCAGTGACGGCAAGACAACGACAACGACTCTGATCGGGGAGATTCTGAAGGAACAGGGTTATAAGGTCTGGGTAGGTGGAAATGTCGGCATGCCTCTCTTTGACAAACTTGATGAAATAGGCGGCGGAGATATGGTGGTCCTTGAACTGGGTTCATTCCAGCTCCAGACCATCAAGGACGTTGGACCGGACATTGCTGTAATAACCAATGTATCTCCCAATCATCTTGATTTCCATAAGGTAATAGATGAATATATTTGGTCAAAGCAGAACATTTACAGATATCAGATGCCAAGTGACCGGCTTGTACTCAATTTTGACAATGAAATCACCCGTAGTTTTGCTGAAGGTGCGGCAGCGGAAGTCCTGTGGTTTTCAAGACAAAGAAAACCATTGAATGGAACATACCTTGAGGATGGAGACCTTGTATATTATAAGAACGGGAAAAAGGAGGTTCTTTTCAACAAGAATCTCATTTTGCTGAAAGGTATGCACCATGTGGAGAATTTCATGGCGGCGATTACTGCGATCCATGACCTTGTTGACATAGAGAGCATCATCCGGGTTGCTACAACTTTCAAAGGTGTTGAACATCGTACGGAACCGGTGGAAAAGATCAATGAAGTATGGTATTACAATGATTCCATAGGAAGTTCACCTACCAGGACAAAGGCCAGCCTGAACGCCTTCGAGGGCAAGGTCATTCTGATTACCGGTGGTTATGATAAGAAGATCCCATATGACATCATGGGGCCCCTGATCATGGAAAAAGTGAAGGGTCTTGTTTTGCTGGGTCAGACCGGACCTAAGATAAAAAAGGCATTCGAAAAGGAAAAGGAAAGAACCGGAAAGGGACTTGAGGTTCCTGTGATTGAAGTTGATTCCATCGAAGCCGCTGTAGTGAAGGCCTCGGAACTTGCTGTGCCCGGTGATACTGTAATACTCTCTCCGGCAAGCGCCAGCTACGATATGTTCCCGAACTTTGAAGCAAGGGGACATGCCTTCAAGGAAGCCGTCAGCAAGCTTAGGAAATAAGAAGACACTGATAACTACGAAAAAGCAGAAACATATATTCCGGAGGAAACAATGAAGAAATACGTAGTGGCACTGGACCAGGGAACTACCAGTTCCAGGGCGATAGCATTTGATAGAGAAGGACTTCCGGCGGGAAGCTGCAACATAGAATTCAAACAACATTTTCCAAAACCGGGATGGGTGGAACATAATCCGGACGATATATATAAAAGCCAGATGGAAGCCCTCAGGGTAATGATGATCAAGGAAGGCATAGAGGCCGAAGAGATCGATTCCATAGGAATAACCAATCAAAGGGAAACCGTTGTTGTATGGGACCGGGAAACAGGAAAACCCATCTATAACGCCATAGTCTGGCAGTGCAGGCGCACTGCATCCATAATAGAAGAGTTGAATACAGGCGGATATGCTGATGAAATACGTAGAAAGACAGGGCTTGTTCCTGATGCATATTTCTCAGGATCCAAAATCAAGTGGATTCTTGACAATGTCAATGGAGCAAGGGAAAAGGCAGAAGAGGGAAAGCTTGCAGCCGGAACCATTGACACGTGGCTGATTTACAGGATGAGCGAAGGTAGGGTCCATGCCACCGATGCGAGCAATGCATCAAGGACAATGCTTTTCAATATCATTGAAGGCAGATGGGATGAGGAGCTTTGTAAAATGCTCGGAATACCCATCGGCATGCTGCCTGAGGTCGTATCATCATCAGGAAGATTATTTGATTTTGAGCTTGATGGAATCAAAATTCCTGTATCAGGAATTGCCGGTGACCAGCAGGCATCCCTTTTCGGTCAGACATGCTTCAATCCCGGTGATGTCAAGAATACTTATGGCACCGGATGCTTCATGCTAATGAACACGGGCAAGCAACCCGTTTACTCAAAAGGGGGTCTGCTAACGACTGTTGCATGGATGATTGACGGAAAGATTGAATATGCCCTTGAAGGGTCGGTATTCAATGCCGGCTCAGTCATCCAGTGGATAAGGGACAATCTGGGTCTTATCAAAACATCAGCGGAAAGTGCTGAGCTTGCACAGTCTGTTGAGGATACCGGCAATGTCTATTTCGTTCCTGCTTTTTCAGGTCTTGGTACGCCATACTGGGATATGTATGCCAGGGGAACGATAACCGGTCTGACCAGAGGGACAACCAAAGCACAGTTTGTAAGGGCGGCCCTTGAATCCCTTGCGTACAGAAGCAATGATGTCCTGAAGGTCATGGAAGAGGATTCAGGTATGAAGGTCAGTACATTGCGGGTGGATGGGGGCGCCAGTGCAAATGAGTTCCTGATGCAATTCCAATCCGATATTTCATGTGTGGAGATTGCAAGACCCAGAGTAAGCGAAACAACTGCACTCGGAGCAGCCTTTCTTGCGGGTATTGCCACAGGATTCTGGAAGTCAAGGGAAGAGATTACCAGGACATTGAAGGCTGAATGCACATATGAGTGCCATATGGAATCCGGTATAAGAGGGAAGTTCCTTGAAGGGTGGGCAAGGGCTGTCAGGGCATCCAGGACAGCAGGCTCAATATGATTTGACACAGCCGTTCCAATTGATATAATTAACCTTACAGATTCATCAGGTTCGAAAGAACGAATTTTGTAAATGATGGCATGCGGGTGTAGTTCAGTGGCAGAACACCAGCTTCCCAAGCTGGTCATGAGGGTTCGATTCCCTTCATCCGCTCCATTAATCCATAAGACAGGGGATGATTGCATTGAGAAACGTAACACAGGTAATTGCACACAGGGGGGCATCAGCCTACGCGCCGGAAAACACATTGGCAGCGTTCCAGAAGGCATATGAAATGGGAGCCGACGGAATCGAGATCGATGTGCTTTTTTCAAAGGACGGACACATCATGGTTCACCATGACTTCAATCTGGGAAGATGTGAACAGTGCGGGGGCATGGTAAAGGACCATACATACTTTGAACTGAGAAAGCTGGATGTTGGCAGCTGGTTTGATGAGAAGTACAAGGGTCAGAAAATTCCTTCCATAGAAGAAGTGCTTGAGTTCATCAAAGAGAAGAATATGCTTCTTAACATAGAAATCAAGACAGGCAGTCCATATGATGCAGGTATTGAGAAGAAGCTTGTGGAAACTGTTATAAAATACGATATATGCGACCAGATCATTTACTCATCATTCAACCATTACAGTCTTGCATATGTAAAGAAAATAAATCCTCAGGCCAAGATAGCCGCACTTACAGCCTGTGCCATGGTCAACCCATGGGAATATCTGAAGCTTCATGATTTCGACGGCTACCATCCGAATAAGCTGGCAATTGCTGACAAGGTCATAGAAAAACTCATAAAGAAAAATATCTTTGTTAATCCTTACACGGTCAACAGCCGTGATCAGATGGAAAGGTTCTTCCGGGACGGAGTATCCGGAATAATCACAGATGTGCCTGATATCGCTGTAAAGGTCAGGGAAGAGCTGCTGGGTTAATCATTTATGAAAAATAGGCGGGGATAAAATACCCCGCTTTTTTTATGCTCATTACCGCCAAATAAACACCTGTCAGGAAAATATTTTCCTGACAGGTGTTTATTTGACGACAGGGTTTTGGGGTTTTAGGTACCAGGTGATAAAAAGTTTATCTTTTGAAAGGAAAATTATAGACAAAGCACAACATAAGGGATATAATCGATATAAATATGGAATATATTGTGCCTTTAAGGAAAGTCCGGAGAGACTTGCAAGGCGTTTTGGGACGGGTGTCCTGCGTTGTGCAATGCTTTTCGAAGAAGAGCATTTTTTATTGCAAATATATTCTAATCTCAATCATTATAGGGGGGAATTATGACACAGGAAACAAAATTCGGAGGCAAGGAGTTTCTTCTGGGTTTCCAGCATCTCTTTGCAATGTTCGGTGCAACGGTTCTCGTACCTGCTCTTACAGGTCTGAACCCGCTTGTAGCATTGTTTGCTGCAGGCTGCGGAACACTTTTGTTCCATCTCGTTACAAAAGGTAAGGTTCCCGTATTCCTCGGTTCCAGCTTTGCATTCATTGGCGGTGTGGCAGCTGTTACCGGAATAGGAACTGAAGCCGGAGTTACCAAGGAAGGTATAGCAGTTGCCGGCGGAGGAATAATCTGCGCAGGAGCACTTTATCTTGTACTTGCACTTCTGGCAAAATTGGTCGGAGTTGAAAGAATAAAAAGCTTCTTTCCTCCAGTGGTAACCGGTCCCATAATAATGGTAATCGGACTCTCACTTGCACCCGTGGCAATCGGCGGAGCTTCAGGCAACTGGTGGGTGGCAGCATTCGTGGTTCTAGTAATCGTAATCGTAATGCTTTTCACAAAGGGATTCTTCAAGCTCGTACCAATTCTCATCGGTATTGCAGCCGGTTATGTACTTTGCATAATCCTCAAGGTTGCAGGCAGTGTTGACCTTGTTGATCTTTCAATAGTCGGAAACGCCGACTGGTTCAGCTTCAAGCAGATTTTTGCAGGTGAATTCTTCATACTGCCGAAGTTTGAGTGGACGGCAATTACACTCATTGCTCCTGTAGCAATAGTAACCTTTGTTGAGCATATGGGAGACATCACAACCAATGGAAACGTAGTAGGAAAGAACTTCCTTGAAGATCCGGGCCTCCACAGAACCCTTCTTGGAGATGGACTTGCAACCATGTTTGCTGGTTTCATAGGCGGACCGGCAAATACAACATACTCAGAGAACACCGGTGTTCTTGCAGTAACAAAGAACTACAATCCCGCAACCCTGAGACTTGCAGCTATATTTGCAATTGTTCTCAGTCTTGTCGGAAAGTTCGGTGCAATCATACAGACCATACCCGGTCCTGTAATGGGCGGCGTCAGCATAATTCTCTTTGGTATCATAGCAAGTGTAGGACTCCGTACAATAGCACAGGCTGACCTGGACTTTGCACATTCAAGGAACCTTATAATAGTTGCACTCATACTTGGTCTTGGTATCGGAATAAGTGCAGTAGGTGGTATTGCAGTAGGCAACGTAAATCTTTCAGGACTCTTTGTTGCAGCTGTAGTAGGAATAATCTTCAATAAGATTCTCCCGCAGGACATCTGATCAAACACACGAGGGAGGCTGCGGCCTCCCTTTTTTACTAATTAGGTTTTGCCAACTTGAGGCCAATGGGATATTATTGTATATACTAAAGTGCGGAGGTTGGTTTTGCCAAGAATCATTGCCGGAGAAGCAGGTGGAATAAGGATACAGACCCTGGAAGGCCGAAATACAAGACCTACAGGAGACAGAGCAAAGGAAGCCCTTTTTTCGATGCTCGGGGATATCTACTACGGTAAAGCTGTTCTTGATCTTTTCGCCGGCAGCGGCTCACTTGGACTGGAAGCCGTTTCACGTGGGGCATCATCTGTGGTTTTCGTGGACCAGAATCCAAGATGTGCTGAAATAATCAGGGAAAATGCAGCCATGTGCAGGTTCAATGAAAAGGTCAGGATATTAAGGGCGGATTCTGCAAAGGCTCTCAGAGTGCTTTCGGAGGGAAAAAGGAAATTCGGATGCATATTCCTGGATCCACCTTATGACAAAAACCTTGTTTCTTCATCAATTGAAAATATACTGACAGGTGATATAATTGAAAACGAAGGAATCCTGGTCATTGAACACAGCAGTTTGGAACTCCCCGTTACTGAGGGGACAGGCCTTGAAATGTATAGGAACAGGAACTACGGAGCCATAAACTTCAGCATCTTCATATACCGGAATACGCGACAGGGGGACACATGAAAATCTGGATATGCCCGGGAAGCTTTGACCCGGTAACGGCAGGACATCTTGATATCATTAAAAGGGCAGCGGGTATGTGCGACAAGCTTATTGTTGCCATAGGTGTCAATGACAAGAAGCAACCCTTTTTTCCAACGGAAGACAGAAGAAATTTTCTAAAGAAGGCAACGGAGCACCTTTCAAATGTGGAAATAGATGTTTTTTCCGGACTGCTTGTCCACTATGCTGAAAAAGTCGGGGCAGTGGCTGTGGTAAAGGGACTTCGGGCTGTGTCAGACTTTGAGTATGAACTGCAGATGGCACTGCTGAACAAAAGATTGAAGGAAGACATGGAAACGGTCTTCCTCATGACCAACATCAACTACTCATTCCTAAGTTCAAGAGCTGTCAGGGAACTTGCTGCAAATGATGGAGACATCGAAGGACTGGTGCCTGATGCGGTTCTCGATGACATTAGGAATAAATTCAGGAAGGGCGATTGAATATGATAGTATTTGAGAGACTGGCTGCAATTGAGAGACTGATAGCTGAGGCGGGAAAACTTCCCCTTTCAAAGAAAATTGTCATTGATGCAGATGAACTGAGTCTTCTTGTAAAAGAAATACAGGTCAGTCTGCCGGATGAACTCAAGCAGGCAAAATGGATCAATGATGAAAGAAAGAAAATTTTCGCCAATGCCCAGGTTGAGGCAGAGGATATCATACATGAAGCCGAGGACAGGATTGATGAACATGAACTTGTCGTAAAGGCAAAGGAAAAGGCCGAGACCATCAGACAGCAATCAGAGGACAGGGCAGCCGCCATAATCGAAAGAGCTGAAAGAGAAGCAGGCGTAATAAAAAGAGCGGCACTTGACTATACAGACGGTCTTCTGGCAGAGGTACAGCAGCGTCTCGACGAATTCACTGATACAATAATAGAGAACCGAAGGGAACTGAAGTAGCCATTGCTCTGCCATATATAAGGAACCGAAGGACGGTTCCTTTTCAATGGGTATAAATATGGGAGAGAATTTTGATATAATCATAGAATGAGAAAAACAATGACAGATAAACCGGACTACACTGTATATATGAAAAATATTCTGGCCGGGGAAGGCCATGGATACATGATCAAGACCTTCGGCTGCCAGATGAATGAAAGTGACAGCGAGAAGCTTGCCGGGGTCCTGGAATCGATGGGTTATGTGCCTGTTGATGAAGAAAGCAATTGCAGTATAATCATCTTCAATACATGCTGTGTCAGGGAAAGCGCTGAACAGAAAATATTCGGTCATCTGGGGGAGATGAAGAAATACAAAGAGCAGAACAATGACCTTGTAATAGGGTTGTGCGGCTGCATGACCCAGCAGAAAGGCATCGCTGAAAGAATCAAAAAGAGCTACCATTACGCAGACCTTGTATTCGGTTCCAACAGCATGCATAAGCTGCCGGAGCTCCTGTACAACAGGATTGTTGAAAAGAAAAGGCAGTTTGATGTAACAGAGGACTGGAATGTCGTCGAGGGTACACCTGTTCTGAGAGGTAACTCACAGAAGGCATATGTACCGATAATGCACGGATGTGACAACTTCTGCTCCTATTGTATAGTACCGTATGTAAGGGGAAGGGAAAAAAGCAGGGAACCCGGGGAAATAATAAATGAAATAAAGGATCTGGCAGGGAACGGAACCAGGGAGATTATGCTTCTGGGCCAGAATGTCAACTCATATCAGGGTGGAATGGGTTTTTCCAGTCTGCT
>DAINQB010000025.1:26534-27748 GCA_036743175.1 Bacillota bacterium
GGTTTGATTTTGCATATACCTTCATTTATTCACCCCGCAAGGGAACGCCTGCCGCTTCGATGAAGGACACGGTGCCTGACAATATCAAGCATCAGAGGTTCAACAGGTTGCTTGAAGTGCAGAATGATATTACACTTGAACTGAACCGAAGATGCATCGGAAGTACAGAGGAAATACTGGTCGAAGGTACAAGCAAGACCAATCCCGGTGCTCTTACCGGAAGGACCGAAGGAAATAAAATAGTTAACTTCCATTATGATGACAAAATAAAGGGAGACTTTGCAAAGGTAAGGATAGTGGATGCCGGAACATGGCATCTGGAAGGAGAATTGATAGAATGGATGTAATTGAAAAGGCAAGGGAACTTGCTGCAGCAATACTTGCAACAGAAGAATACCTGAACATGACAGCTGCCGAAGAGATAATGAACAATGATGAAGAGGGAACCGGCCTGATGCAGGACATGGAGCTTCTCCAGCAGGAATATATAAAGAGTGCCCGTGAAGGTGCAGGAAAGGAAGAGCTTGCTGAGCTTGAACAATATCTTAAGGAAAAGCACGATGAACTGATGGCATATCCTGCCACCGGTGACTATATCCGTGCCAAAGCCGGATTTGACAGGTTGATCAAAAAGATAAACAGCGAGATAACCTCCGGAATAACAGGATGTTCCGGTGAAGACTGTGATGGCTGCAGTGGCTGCGGTTAGGAGACAGAATGCCTGAATATACCCCGATGATGGTCCAGTATTTCAAAATAAAGGAAAAGTATCTAGATTGCATACTTTTCTACAGACTCGGGGATTTTTATGAAATGTTCTTTGATGATGCACTGGAGGCTTCAAAGGTTCTTGGCATTACACTGACGGGCAGGAACTGCGGCCTGGAAGAAAGAGCCCCTATGTGCGGTGTTCCCTTCCACAGTGCAGACAGCTATATAGCTAAACTGATTGAAAAGGGTTACAAGGTTGCCATATGTGAACAGGTTGAGGACCCGTCTGAAGCCAAGGGATTGGTCAGGAGAGATGTAATAAGGGTCATAACACCCGGAACCGTTACAGAAGAGTCCATGCTGCGGGAAAACAGAAACAACTACATCATGGCGGTTGTCTCTGAAGGTGTATGCCTTGGTTTTGCAGCCTGTGATATTTCAACCGGCGACTTTTATGCCGCACAGGTGACATGGGGCGATACCCTGGCAAAACTGGTTGATGA
>DAINQB010000025.1:27848-29913 GCA_036743175.1 Bacillota bacterium
AGGAATCTTGAACTGACAGCCAATATCATTGACGGCAGAAAAAAGGGTACATTGCTTGGTGTCATGGACAGAACCGTTACAAGCATGGGAGCAAGGACCCTTAGAAGCTGGCTTGAACAGCCTCTCATGGATATAAACGATATAAACATGAGGCTTGATGCCGTAGGAGAGCTGAAGGACACATTCATGGTCCGGATGGAAATAATGGAGCTTCTCGGTAATGTATATGACCTTGAACGTCTGACAGCAAAACTGATAATGGGAAATGTGAATGGCCGGGACCTTATTGCCCTCAAGGTTTCCATAGACCAGCTGCCGCATATCAAGAAGACCCTTGAAAAGGCCTCAGGTGACGCTCTTTCTGTAATAAGAAGCGAAATAGAGAATCTAAGTGCTCTGAGTGAAGCCATAGGAAGAGCCCTGGTGGACCAGCCTCCCCTTGCAATAACCGAAGGTGGCATCATACGGAACGGCTATAATCCAGAAGTCGATGAACTGAGGAAATCATCAGGCGGAGGCAAGGACTGGCTGCTCGAGTTTGAGGCGAGGGAAAGGGAGAAAACAGGAATCAAGAACCTTAAGGTGGGTTTCAACAAGGTCTTCGGATATTATATTGACGTCACAAGATCATATTATGATATGGTTCCCGAACACTATATACGCAAACAGACCCTGGCAAACAATGAACGCTTCATAACAGAGGAACTCAAGGAGATGGAGACTGCAATACTCGGCGCTGAGGAAAAGCTCATAAGGCTTGAGTATAATCTTTTCGTAGAACTCAGGAATGAACTGGCAACCCATGGTAGAAGCCTACAAAAGACTTCAAAGGCACTGTGCAGGCTTGATGCCTTCTGTTCCCTTGCAGAGACCGCAGACAGGGAGAATTACTGCAGGCCTGAAATATCATCGAATCCGGTACTTGATATAAGGGAAGGCAGGCACCCGGTGGTTGAGAAAATGCCTTCATGCGATACATTCATACCAAACGATACATTCTCGGACAACCGGGAAAACATGGTTTCTGTAATAACAGGACCCAATATGGCAGGGAAGTCAACCTTCATGCGTCAGACGGCGCTGATAGTAATCCTTGCACAAACGGGGAGCTTCGTACCGGCACAGTCTGCAGTCATAGGTGTCTGCGACAGGGTCTTTACAAGGATCGGAGCATCCGACAACCTGGCAGGAGGTCAGAGTACATTCATGCTTGAAATGAGCGAGGTAGCGGATATCCTTGACAATGCAACGGACAGAAGCCTGCTAATCCTTGATGAAATCGGCCGTGGCACGAGCACATTCGATGGTCTTGCCATTGCATGGTCTGTAATTGAGTACATCAGCAGGAAGAAGGGATGCAGGACTCTTTTCTCAACCCATTACCATGAGCTTACTGAGCTTGAGGGAAACCTGGAGGGAGTCAAGAACTACAGGATAACAGCTGAGAAGAAGGGGAGGGATGTAATCTTCCTTCGCAAGGTAGTGAGGGGCAGTGCCGATGAAAGTTATGGCATACAGGTTGCCCATCTTGCAGGAGTGCCCGAAGGGGTTGTCAACAGGGCGGCTGAAATCCTCGAGGATCTGGAAAGAAATGATATCGGCAAGAGGAAAAGGATGAAGGACAGCATGAAGATTGACGGTCAGATAAGCATCCTTGACTACAACAGCAGGAATGAGGGCGAGGAATACGTCATAAGGAATATCAAGGAACTTGATGCCCAGAACCTGACACCTCTTGAAGCTCTTAATAAATTATTTGAAATGAAGAATAAATTGAAATGATGCAGAACAGAATTGTTATTTTGGATGAGAATACATCAAACCAGATTGCGGCCGGGGAGGTCATAGAAAGACCTGCCTCTATTATCAAGGAACTGGTTGAGAATTCAATTGATGCAGGCTCAAAGAATATTTCAATTGAGATTTCCAAGGGCGGAATTTCAATGATACGCATAACGGATGACGGTTCCGGGATTTATGCCGATGATGTTGAAATGGCATTTGAAAGACATGGTACAAGCAAGATAAGAAAGGCAGATGACCTTAAATCCGTCAGGACCATGGG
>DAINQB010000025.1:30013-32672 GCA_036743175.1 Bacillota bacterium
GCTCATCCGGATATAAGCTTTGTTTATTCATCAAACCATACCGAATTACTGCGGACCCCCGGGGATGGAAATCTTCAGAGTGCCGTTTACTGTGTATACGGAAGGGAAATCATGTCCAATCTGTTTGAAGTGGACTACAGGGATCCGGTGTGCAGGATCACAGGATATACAGGCAACCGGTTTGCAGCCCGTGGAAACAGGCAGAACCAGACGGTGTTCGTAAACGGCAGGTACATAAAGGATGCGACCATAACAAAGGCGGTTGAGAAGGCTTATGAAACTGAGATCATGAAGGGGAAGTTTCCATTTTATGTCCTGAACCTTGAAATTGACATGAGCCAGGTGGATGTGAATGTGCATCCTGCAAAGACGGAAGTAAGGTTTCAAAAAGGGAATGATATATTCAATTCATTTTATTCGGCTGTAAGAGCAGCAATGGATACTGCAAGGGGAATTACACCGGCAGATGCAGCATCCGCAAGGGTTCGCCGCAATGAAACAGCAGAAAGGGAGCAGACTGTAGTCAGAAGCACTTTCTTTGACAGGGAACCAAAGGCACCTGAAAAGGGGAGTATGCCGGCTGAGGTTCATGAGGCCCTGCAGGAAGCAAAAAAACAATTCTATAAAGATGCAGCAAGTACCGCATCTCTTGTAAATGAAATGCCTCCTGAATATGAAAGTCCGTCACAAAAACATGAGACAGAACATATCAGAGTTCTTGAAAATGCAAGGATTGCAGGGGTTCTCTTCAATACCTTTATATTGGTTGAGTATACGAACGAAGAAATGCTTGTGATTGACCAGCATGCTGCCCATGAAAGAATAACCTATGAAAGCCTTCTTAAGAAAAGACGTGAGAGAAGCATCGATTCCCAGAGGATGATGGTTCCGCAAAGAGTAAGGCTTAGTCAGCAGGATGCAATGCTTGCGGAGGAAAAAAGGGAGATGATTGAAGGACTTGGATTTGAGTTCGACCTGCTTGGACTTGATGAGATTGCCCTCAGGGCGATTCCATCTGAAATAGCAGGAGAGAATGCAGGTGAAGTTTTTCTGTCATTGGTTGACAGCATCGGATCTTCAGGGAACAATGATGCTGACATCGTTGAAAAGGAAGCAATATACCAGATGGCATGCAAGAATTCAGTAAAAGCCAATACTGTGCTTTCTGAAATCGAAATAAAGGCACTTATATCCAGGCTCCTCGTGCTGGACAATCCATATACCTGTCCCCACGGAAGACCGGTCATTCTGACGCTTACGCGGAGAGGGCTTGAAAAAATATTCAAGAGGATTATCTGATGGATGAAGTGGTTGTTATAACAGGTCCGACTGCATCAGGCAAGACAAAGGTGTCAATCGAGCTGTCAAAGCTGATTGGTGCTGAAATCATAAATGCGGATTCAATGCAGATTTTCAAAGGCTGTGATATAGGCACAGCAAAGCCTTCTAAAAGCGAGCGGGATGAAATAATCCATCATCTTGTGGATTTTGCTGACCCGGACAGTGAATTCAGCGTTGCTGCATACAAGGACAAGGCAATCAGTGCAATCAGTCAGATTCTAAGCAATGGGAAAAGGGTTGTAATAACAGGCGGAACTGGAATGTATATAGACGCACTGGTCAGGAATATGGATTTCGGACTGGACGACGGAGCTACTGATATAAGAAAGAAATACAATGAATATCTCGCTGAAAGAGGACCTGAGGAACTGTATTCACTATTGGTGGCCAGGGACCCTGAGGCAGCGGCATCTGTACATCAAAACAATACACGGCGGGTCATAAGATATCTTGAAATACTTAATGGATTCGAAGGTTCACTTTCGGAGTACATGGATATGACAAGAAGGAAACCTCCGTTGTATGATTATAAGATCTTCATTCTGTGGCCCGAAAGGGATTTCATATACGATAGGATTGAAAAGCGGGTGGATGAAATGTTGGAAAATGGTCTTGTGGATGAAGTGAGAGGACTTATGGAAGCCGGCATGAATTCATCCATGCAATCAATGCAGGGAATCGGATACAAGGAGACCATTGCTTATCTTGAGGGTGGCCTGGATTACGATGAATATGTTGATCTTCTTAAAAGAAACACAAGACGATATGCCAAACGTCAGTACACATGGATGAACAGATACCGCGATGCCATGAGGATTCCGGTCAGAGAGAATACTGATATAGCTGAAATTGTGGAAAAAATCCACAAAAATCTGCAAAAACAGTGAATCAATGTAAAAAGCATTGTTGTAAAAAGCCGGTATGTCTAGTAATATATAAGCAGAAAGAGAGAGGGGAAGCGATTGTGACAAAATCAACTTCAATGAATCTACAGGACGTATTTCTGAACCAGCTTCGCAGGGACAGAATGCCGTTGACGGTATATTTGACAAATGGATTCCAATTAAAGGGAATAATAAAGGGATTTGACAATTTTGTAATTGTCATAGAAGCTGATGGAAAACAGCAGGTCGTCTATAAGCATGCGGTATCAACAATATCACCCATGCACCCGATGAACCTGATATTCCAGGACGAAAAATCTGAAAACTAAAAAATAACCTGCGCTGCAGAAATGCAAACGCAGTCCTTGTTGTGTTCAGGAAAAAAGGAGTTGCCACCGCAACTCCTTTTTCCTGCTCGCTGGAATAATCACCTC
>DAINQB010000026.1:0-32433 GCA_036743175.1 Bacillota bacterium
GGGATTGCAGAGCACTTCGGATGGCTGGGAGTACACCGGAAGAAACTTTCCTTTGGTAAAATCCCCGCATATCTTCTTATGGCCGCAGGGGCAGCCGTAATGATTGTGTGGGGTTGATATGCTTTATTCATTTCTTGCACTTCTGTCAGGGGTTAATGTTGCAGTCTCAATAATGCTGAACGCGAGACTGGGTGCAGTCAAGGGGTTGTATAAAGGAGCATTCATAAACTATTTCCTGGGACTGTGCGTGGCTCTTCCCCTGGCATTGATAGTAACCGGTTTCAGGCTTGGTTCGGTTAAAATCTCCCTGTCGGAGCTGTTTATTCTTACCGGAGGATCAATTGGATATCTTGTAGTGTTGATCAATAACAACATCACACCAAAGATCGGGATACTTTATGTAACCGTCATATTGTTCATAGGTCAGATTGCAACGGGTGCACTCATGGACATATTGGCGGGTGAACCGGTTTCCATAGGTAAAATAACAGGTGCCCTGCTTATACTTGCCGGTCTTATATATCTTGTGAAAGCCGAAAAAGAATAATCAGCCAAGCCACTTTTCAAGGTTTTCCCTGACGAAATCATCATCATGGAGGAAAGGATAGGCATCATGTACCCGGTCAATCTCATCAGTCTGCCCGGGGGACAGCCTTTCATGTTCAGACAGACATACAATGCTTTCCATCAGACCCAGTCTTCTCAGTACTTCATGTATACCAGAAATGCATCCCCTGAACTGGTGGGAAGGATCAAAGAAGGCGGCATTGGCATCAGTTACCTGTATATTCAAAGTGAGCCAGTCCTTGTTGATAAGATTTGTCCTTTCCTGATACTCCTTTATGTCATTGAATATTTCGACGGCTCGTTTGGTCCACACGGCCCAGTGACCAAGCAATCCGCCCACAATGTCCTTTTCAACAACCTTGCCGTCGATTTCAAACCGGTAGGTTGTAAGGAGGTCGTTTATTATATTGTCGTCATTTCCGGTATAAAGTGCTATTTGGTCATTCCTTGTTGAATTACATACTGCCCTTACAACATCAAGTGTATAGTACCGGTTGAAGGGAGCGGTCTTTATTGCGTGGACGTTGTCAATTTCTGCAAAGCGGCGCCAGAAATCATAGCTTAGGATTCTTCCACCCACAGACGGTTGAAGATAGAATCCAAATACAGGCATTATACCTGCAATTCTCCTTGTTCTCTCCAAAAGACCGTCCTCATCCATTTCTCCAAGACCTCCCATGCTGAGAAGAACCATGTCATATCCGAGGGAAAGGGCTGTCTGCGCTTCGTGTTCTGCTTGTTCCAAATGCCCGCACACACCGGCAATCTTTAAGAAAGGTCTGTCCAAGCCTGCTGCATCGACTTCCTCTGAAGCAATTCTGAGAACCGGTTCATATAGGTTGAACTCCGGATTGCGTATTTCAAACTGGGTTGAGTGAACACCGATTGCAATTCCTCCCGCTCCGGCATCCATGTAGTATCTTGTGAGGGCCCTCTGATGCCTTTCATCCAGGGTCCTGTCGGCTTTCAGAGCAAGGGGATGTGCGGGAATGGCTGTGCCCCTGTGGAGGAATTTCATTTTTTCATCAGTCAGTCTCTTCATCAGTATTTACCTTCCCTTTCCTGGAAGTGTGTGGGTTTATCCAGGGTTTCCCCACCGCTCATGACCCATTTTGCGACCATTTCAATCATATCGTCGAGGGAGACCGTGGGTTCACCAAACAGATGCATGCAATATGAAGCGTTGCTTATAAGAGCAGTCTCCTGTTCCGTGCCTATGAATTCAGCCTTTTTATTGAAAAGTGAAGCAAACTTATTTGCTGTTTCCCGTGCGGAAACGGTCTCCATACCTGTTACATTTAAAATCCTCGGTGGAGAATCACAATGCAGCAGACTTCTTATTGCAACCTCATTGGCATAGCCCTGCCATACCACATTGAAATATCCTGTTGTAATATCCAGAGGTTTTCCGGAATATACGGATTTGGCAATTTCAAGCAATACACCATACCGAAGGTCTATTGCATAATTGAGTCTGAACATGAGGACCGGTGTACCATATCTGTTTGAGAAGTAGCTGAATACATTTTCCCTGCCAAGGCATGTGTTGGCATAGATGCCTACGGGCCCTGTCGGCGAATCTTCCCGACATCCCCCTGAATCAACATCCACGAAGGGATAAACGTTTCCTGTTGAAAACACAACTATATTACTGTGCCTGAACTTGTCGGCAATCCTTCCGGGGAGATATGTATTCATAGCCCATGTAAGCGACTGGTCCTCCGAAGTTCCGAATTTTCTTCCGGCCATGTAAATGATATTGGGAATATGTGGAAGGCGTCCAAGATGATCCTCATTTAGAAGATCCGTGGGGAATACCTCTATGCCATGGTTTTTGAGATCACGTGCATGTTCTTTGTCTGAAAACCTTGAAACCGCATAAATCCGCTTGCTTACACCGGCTTCCCTGATCGCATTGGCTGCAAGCTTGCACAGGGTAGGTCCCATTTTGCCGCCGGCCCCAAGAACCATGATATCACCCTGGATTTTGCTTATGTCATTTACAAGCGCGGGTGATGGTCTGCACATGAATTCATCAAGTTCCGCTATATTTTTCATAATCAAAACCTCCGTGTAACATATTGAATGAACTTTTGATTTGTATGCTACGTCAAATAGTATATACTTTTATTGAGGTGGTGGCATGATGAAAAAAACAATTTCAATGATTTTTATTCTGATGATGGTTATATCATTTGTTTCCTGCGGAGGCAGCAATGAACTCGAAATAACCGGCGTGGTTGTTGAGGTAAACGAATCCGGCGGTTTTTTGATTGATGTCCTTGATGGCTATGCAGAAGACAAGATGCAGGTCCATGTAGATGAAAAGGCTAAGTTTGAAGAAGGTGTTGTGCCCGATGACATAGTACCAGGCGTAGTGATCGGTGTTGTAATAAAAAATGAAGTCATGGAATCATATCCGGTCCAGGCAAATGCAAAGAGAATTCTTTGGACGGAAGATGTCCTCAATGGAACGATTCTCAGCGTAGGAGAGGAAGCCATGCTTGTCAACATTGAAGAAGGCGATTACAAGGGTATGATGCAGGTGTGGATTGAAGAGGAAACAGTATTCCACAGGAATATCCCAAGACTCATGGAAAAACAGCACAAGGTTGCATTTACAATAAAGGACAAGATCCTTAAATCAGAGCCCGTCCAGGGGTTTGCCGTCAGAATAGTAAGCTACGAGTAATCAGCGTCTGCTCATCTTCTCATAACACTCGTTGTAATAAAGAAGATTGTCGATTGATGACCCCGGTGAAATATGGTTTCCTATGGCCATAAAGAAACCGGGGCATTTTTTACCTATGTCCATGCATCTTTTTACTTCTGTATGGATTTCTTCACGTGAGCCGTACATTATTATCCTTGTGTCGGCATTCCCGATTATTACATGGCTTTTTCCATATTTTTCGGCAATCACGGCAAGGTCTGTGAGGGGCTCAAATATTAATCCGTCGACTCCGCAGTCTACCACATCATCAACGAATACATCAAAATTGCCGTCACTCGTGAACATGACCTTCTTTCCGGTTTCCTTGAGAAGCTGAATGTTCTTTTTGATTCCGGGGAAAACATATTTCCTGTACCAGTCCGGATGAATGAAAGGGCCTGCAGACCACACAAGGTCATCATGGATCATTATGGTCGGAACATCAGATTCAGCCATTGCCCTGAAGTACTGGCCGACCCACTTTGAATATCTCAAGGTCATTTCTCCGAATGCCTTTGGATCAACACCTGCAGAATAAAGCAGCATATCCCATCCGAAGAGGTCAATCAGCCCGGAGACACATGTAACATAAACACCTGTCATATTAACTTCATCTGGATATACACTGCACCTTGCCCTGTAGTTTTCTTCAAACTTCAATGATTCCTTATGTATATCAACAGATCCGAACATTTCATAGGGATCAAGGCTCAGAACATCTTCGGGCTCCTTGAAAAGACTTCCGATGTCATCGGTATAATCAATCCCACCTTGTGTAAATTCGGCGTGTCCCATCTTTGAACGCTTTTCCTTGAAGGCATATCTTGCGTCAATCATTATGTTCCAGTTGAAGTCATAGTTCCAGGCTTTTCTGAATGCAAGTCCGGCCCTGGTTTTCACTTCCTCTGTACTGGAGTCGTTCACATCGATGCCAGTCACCCTTTTCATAAGGTCAAAATACAGTTCCGCTGAATATTCAGTCCTTGGTATGCGTTCGGGCATTTCAAGATTGATTGCCGCCATGCCTGTTTTATATGACATAATTTCCCCCTGACAAGTAGTCCAAGTACAATATTGTTTTCCCTGTTATTATACAATATAGTATAATATCCATGCGGGGAAAGTTAAATGAAACAAATAAAAAGGAGGGCGTCCATCTTCTCAGGACGCTGGCCCACAGTCTATATTTCAGCTGTTCTTGCAATCAGTCTTCTGGTTGCTGTTGTTGTTGCATATACAATTCTGACAAACAATGAAATTGATTCTGAACTTCAGCTGGCAATGGGTATAGCCGTCGCGTTGGTAATTGCAGCACTTGCAGTAAGCTTCAGCGTAATTCGAATCCGGGAGGAAACAAAGGCACTTAGAACAAACTTTGACTCGCTGAAGGCGTCATATGATGAAACCTTGCTTTTGAACGACAAACTTCGTGAACAAAGACATGATTTCCTCAATCACATTCAGGTGGTCCACAGTCTCATTGAAATGAAGCATTTCGACGAAGCTTCACAGTACATGGAAAAAGTATATGATGACATACAGCTGGTGGGCAAGGTCATGAAGACAAGGAGCCCGGCAATAAACGCCCTGCTGCAGGTCAAGAACAATTCGTGTGAGAAACGCGGTATAGAGTTCAAGATTCTATCCACGACAAGATTTGAGGCTCCCGCAATGGAACCATGAGATGTATGTGCAATCCTGGGTAATCTGATAGATAATGCCATACATGCCGCCGGTAGGGTGGAAAACGGTAAGATCCTTGTTTCCATGAGGGAAAGCCTGGATTTCTATATCTTCAAGGTCAAGGACAACGGAACGGGAATACCTGATGAAATTGCCGATAAGGTCTTTGATATGGGCTTTACAACCAAGGGGAACCAGGGCCAGGGCATAGGTCTTGCAGTGTCGAAGAAAAAGCTGGTTGAGAACGGCGGGGACATCAGATTTACTACAGGAAGCAAGGGAACCATTTTCACATTTACTGTGCCCAGGATGGCGGAAGTAAAGACGAAGGCTGTGTAGTGTCTGTATCTGTAGTTTTAAAGGATGATTATGTATAATTCGCAGGCAATGAAATAATTAAATGAATATATGGGGTAGAATTGTATTACGAAAGGAGGCAAGATTATGGGATTATTCAGCTTTGTTGAAAATATAGAACTGGTTCAGGCGATACTATTGACTCTTGGACTTTTGTTCCTGCTTGCTGAGATCTTCATTCCGGGATTTGGTATAGCTGGAATAACAGGAATAATTCTTTTTATTGTTGGAATCATAATGACTGCCAACACATTCATGGAAGCTCTTGTCATGTTTCTGATTCTGCTTTTGGTACTGGCTGTCGTCATAATGATTGTAGTAAGGTCCGCATCAAAGGGAAGACTCTCAAAGACACTGGTATTGAATGAATCACTCAGCAAGGAAAAAGGATTTTCCGGTGTTGAGGACATGAAATACTTCGAGGGAAGGGAAGGTGTGGCTCAGAGCATGCTGAGACCCTCCGGAATCGGTGTATTTGATGGGGTCAGGCTGGATGTTGTTGCAGAAGGTGCTTTCATTGAAGAAGGATCCAGGATAAGGATAGTTGAAGTAGAAGGACGGCGTATCGTCGTAGAAAAAATAAAAGGAGAGGTAGAGTAAATGGAAACAGCAATAATTGTTTTGATTGTAGTAGTAGCGTTAATATTCCTGCTTTCAGTATTATTCAGTCTGGTACCACTTGGATTGTGGATATCGGCCGGAGCTGCAGGAGTAAAGATAAGCCTTATCAACCTGATTGGTATGAGGCTCAGAAGGGTTGTGCCTGCAAGGATAATCAAACCGAAGATCAAGGCGGCAAAGGCAGGCCTTGAAGTATCTATAAATGAACTTGAATCACATTATCTTGCAGGAGGTAATGTTGACAGGGTAATAGATGCATTGATTGCAGCCGGAAAGGCAGAAATTCCACTTACATTCAAGATTGCAGCAGGTATTGACCTTGCAGGAAGAGATGTCCTTGAAGCGGTTAAGATGAGTGTAAACCCGAGGGTAATAGAGACTCCGCTTATTGCAGCAATTGCAAAGAATGGTATTGAACTCAAAGCCAAGGCAAGGGTTACCGTGAGGGCCAACATTGACAGGCTCATCGGTGGAGCCGGAGAACAGACAATCATAGCCAGGGTTGGTGAAGGAGTTGTTACAACCATTGGTTCAGCTGAATCACACAAGGCAGTACTCGAAAATCCGGATTCAATTTCCCAGACAGTCCTGAACAAAGGCCTTGACTCAGGAACGGCATTCGAGATTCTGTCCATAGACATAGCTGACATTGACGTCGGCAAGAACATTGGTGCACAGCTTCAGACCGACCAGGCGGAAGCGGACAAGAAAATTGCACAGGCTAAGGCAGAGGAAAGAAGGGCAATGGCTTATGCGCGTGAGCAGGAAATGAAAGCCACCGTCCAGGAAATGAGAGCCAAGGTTGTTGAAGCAGAAGCTGAAATACCAAAGGCCATAGCAGAGGCATTCAGAAGCGGAAACCTCGGAATAATGGATTATTACAAGATGAAGAATGTCATGGCGGATACCCATATGAGGGATTCCATATCCGAAATGGGAAAAACTGACAAACCTGAAGAAGGAGTTGTCAAAAAAGGGGATAAATAGAATGGCTGAAGGCAAATCCAACGAAGAATTGATGCTGGAGGAACAACTCAAGATCCTGCTTGCTGAAGAGCGGATAGCAAAAAGCAAGGCACGGGCAGGACAGCTGGACCTTGGACTGTTCAGGTTTGATGCAGAAGACATTCGAAAAGGGATTGTACTTAAGGAAATACTTGGGACACCAAAGGGTCTTGAAAGGTAAGCATGATTAAAGTTCTGATAGCAGATGACAATGAGAAGATGTCCTTGATTCTCAAGGAAGTAGTAGATGAGCATGACTCATTTGAGACAGTGGCCATAGGAGCGGACGGGGAGTCCGCTCTCGGCCTGTTTGAAAAACACAAACCTGAAGTTGTTTTCATGGACATTGAGATGCCAGGTATGTCCGGAGTAGAATGTGCAAGACAAATACTCGAAGGTTATCCGGACACTTATATAGTCTTTTCAACAGCCCATGACGAGTATATGGGAGAGGCATTTGAAATGTATTCCTTTGACTATATTCTAAAACCCTTTCCAATTGAAAGGGTCAGGAATACCCTGGACAGGCTGGCATCAATGCTTGACAAGGAGAAACCTGCGGAAAGTACAGGGATCAAGCTGGACAAGCTCCTTATAAAGAACAGGGATGGAATGAGCTTCGTTGACATCGATGAAATAATGCTGGTTTTCCGTGAGGGAAGCCGCACAAAGATTGTGACAAAACGCAACTCATATTTCACCGGGATGAACCTCAATGAACTTGAAACAAAACTCGAGGGCGATGCATTCATGAGAACCCACAAATCATATATTGTGAATCTCAAATACATAGAACAAATACTGCCATATGGAAGATGGACCCATGTTGTGAAGCTTCGCGGCCTAAGGGAAGATGCCCTGATAACCCATGAAAAACTTCAGACACTTGAAGAATTGCTTTGAATGTATTTGGAAGATAAATTAGCAGGAAATCAGGAATACTCATGTTTTGCATACATGAATCGGTTTGGTTGCTAAATAGTCATACTGAGAAAAAATCAATGAACCTTGAAATAGTAATATTGGGATGAGAATGAAACCCCTTCAGGTACTCCGGGGAGTACTTTGATTTAGAAATGGAAAAGATATAAGCAGATTGTAAGGCTTGACTCTAACAAATCAATATTGGACATATACATTTACCTCTCACGACGGAAGTCTCAGCTGTACTTCACTTAAGTAAAAATAATTTGGGAACATGGTGCCTTAGTATTACATAGGATGAGTAAAAACAATTGGTTTGAATTTGCTCTATTTGTTGTTGCGGATACAATAATTTTGATATAATGTAAACAGACTCAATATCTGGAGTTTGGCAAGCAAAATGACATGACATATTGTTTCTTTCACCAGTAGCAGCAAACCAGCCCCAGGCTGTTTTTTTGTGTTCCATATATCTGTTTTTGGGTGAATGGGGGTTTAATTATGAATAAGAATAATATGAAGTTGTATGACCGATTGTTGGTGGTTTTTTGCGTATTCACAATGATTGCATTGCTGGTCGGATGCGGCGGAAACAAGGAAACAGCCAAAAACAGTCAGGGTCTTACTTCAACCGAAGCATCTTCCATTGCATGGGAGGATGCAAGAGTTCAGTTTGAGAATCCGGTGCTATGGCGCATGATTCCTACATCTGACAACAAATCAGATCAAATGGAATTGGACGGGCAATGGATGACAAGTGACAAATCATCAGGCTGGTTCATTTGGTATGCAGATGCTGACGGGGAGAACTGGATGATGTATTCCATTGAGGGAAAAGAGATTACCAATAAGGATATAGGGACCAGGGAGTTTGGAAAACCGGTAATTAAGACGGAGCTTCCAAAGGAATCCGCTGAAATTTCCATGAAGGAGGCTGCAAAAACAGCTCAACAACAGGGTGCGGATTTTGAACATTTGGTTTGGCTTGAATACTCCAGTGATTTTAAACAAAGCAACTATGGAGACAAACCTCTCTGGGTTTTTGAATTTTCCGAGGAAGCGGAAGATGGCATAACCCTAAACTATCATATGTTTATCAATGCCATGACAGGTGAAACCGAAGGTGCTGTCAATAGTCTTGGAGATGAAATGACTTTGCCCATAGACAGGGTTGCCCTGAAACAGAACAGAACAAATACCCATGAAGAGGATCTTCAGAAGTTCCTGGGGTATATGGTTGGTGAGGATGCCATATGGGCTGTCCGGCAGATGAGCTATAGCATGGTTCCAAATGAAAACATGGGTCAGATGTGGCTGAATAACTTTAACAGCATCAATAAAATGGAAGTCATCTCAATTGAACAGGCTAACCTAAGTCTATGGACTGATGACTGGGAGTGCTATAAGGTTACAATGAAAATTGACACAGATGAGGACCCGTCGGTGTATGGATGGGACGATGGAGAAAATATTCGCTGGTTTACCTTGGTTCCTGAGGGAGCCGGGGGATGGAAGATAGATGCAATTGCTGCAAGTCCATAAGCCGGCAGACAAGGTCTGGGGAATTTTCGATTAAACGTTAAAAAGAAAGAATAACCGGATAATCCAATCAGATTATCCGGTTCTTTAGCATATCTGGAATAATTTGGGTACTGCTGACTTTAAACTGCTGAATACTTTGCCGGTCCCGGAGCCTTCACTACAAACAGTTCTGTTCTTTCACAGGTTTTGTTGCAGGCATTCATCTGGGTATCATACTCGATATTGATGATTGAACCTTTCTTGTATGTGACAGGTTTTGACCCATTGAGCTCAAGGGTTATTTCTCCATCTGAAACTATCATGTATACATTTGAATTGGCCTTATGTACTGGAAGGCAGTCTCCTTTGGGAAGTATCATATGGTTGATCATCACAACATCTTCATTGACAATGACTTCAATGGTTTTTTCATCTGCCAGGGTATAATTGTATAATTTACTCATAGGTTCATCCTCCATATACAAAGCATAAATGATTTATAAGGGTAATTATGTAACCTATGTTACCTTTGTTTGATTAAAGAGTATATTTTCACTATATCTGACAAGAGTTCTGAGCTTTCATCAATACCCGTATAATTTCTTATAGCAGAAGTTATTCCGTTTTCAGAAATATATTCCTGCAGAATTGAGGCCGAGACATCATCGGATGGATCAAAGCACAATGCATATGCGATTCCGTATATAATATACTCCGGTTCAACTCCATTCTTTAAACAGAATAGTGAAGCTCCTGAAAGGCGATCATCCTTACCGAGTTTTCTTATTGGATCACGTCCGACCCGAAGTACTGTGTCGCCCAGATACTTGTTTGTATATCTGCCAAGCAAATCATCTGCGTACGACTCAAGGGGTTTTTTATCAACTCCAAAGTATCTTGATATGGCTTCTATGCTTTCCCCAAGAGCTTTTTTGGCTGTATCAAGGATTTCCCGGTCTTGCATGGCCTGCCAGAGGAATTCATAACCCTTTGAATACCCCATGTATGCAACTATGGCGTGGGACATATTATGCATGAAATATTTTTTATATTTCTCTATTGCAAAAGGTGATACCGGAATAAAATTCATAAGGCGACTAACATCAGTTTTCAAAGCATCCCTGTCAATGGGAAGCTCATTGTAGCTTTCCACAATGATGTCAGCAGATTCGGATACAGGTACCATCCTTCCGACCGAGGCGGATACAAAACCTATCGATGTTTCTATGAAATCTTTATGGACTGCATGTTCTAGGACAAGTCCTTTCAGATGATTGCCGCCATCAGACATGTTTTCGCAAACTATTATGTCCAGGGGGGGATTGTTCATCTCAAATCTCAGGTCAAGTCCCATTGCAATGGCCTTTGCTATCCTAGGGAGAATATTCACACCAACGGCAGTAGCCATGATGTCGCATTGTGAAATGACCTCTGCCACTTCCTCGGAATCGAGTCCGTTTACGGCTGTGACATTCTTGATTGTCTGGGATTCATATCCAGTAGGAAGTGCAATCTTAATCTCGTATTCATGCTTGGAAGACAGTTCATCCACAAGTTTTTTATCTACATCAATGAAACATGTCGAATACCCTGACATATGAAAAAGCTGGCCGAGGAAGCCGCGGCCAATGCTTCCTCCGCCGTACATGACTGATTTTTTCATATCATTGCTCAATTATTGTCTCCCTTTTTACGTTTGGGTCAGAAAATATATCTGCTTCATCTACGCTGCTGGTAGAAAACTCTGATACCACCGCTCCGTCACGGCCTGATTGGAACCAGTGCAGTGTGTCCGGTGGAAGAGTATATTGTTCTCCGGCCTTAAGGTGAATTTCATGAAAGACTGTATATGCTCCGGGAGTGTCATTTGGTATTGTTCCTCTTATTTCACCCGTTGGTTCCCCGGAAATGTACAGGAAAACTTCTCCGTATCTGCATCTGAAGGTTTCCTCCTTGCCGGCATGTCCATTGACTTCCGGATGACGATGCTCACAGCATGCCTGGCCCGGGAAAAGGACCAATTCCTTTGCACAGCACCTTTCTGTATTTACATATGTCAGTATCTCAAGCCCTTCTTTTTCAAGATTACTAAGACCGAAGTCTGCAACCTCAATGCGCTTCTTTTCTTCTTCAGTCAGGACTATACCTGCCTTTTCGAAGTATTCAAGGGTACGTACAACCGCTGATTCATATTCTTTTCTGGTTATCATATCACCACTCCCTGCCCTGTTCTTTTATGAATTCGATGGTTTCTTCCATTGATCTGATGCCTGTTGATGCTCCTATCTGTGAAACCGAGAAGGTTCCTACTGCATTTGCAAAAAGTCCGCACTTTTCAAGGGGCCATCCCTTTATGATTCCGGTAATGAAACCGGATGAAAAAGCATCTCCGGCACCGGTGGTTTCAACTGCCTTTATATTCAGGAAAGTAGGTATTGTATACTCTTCTCCGGCTTCGGATTTTATGTAGCAACCGTCTTTACCGAGCTTGATTGCAACATTCCTTACCCCGTGGGACATGAATACTTCTGCAATCTCCGAGGGTTCTTTCTTACCGGCTATAAGTGAAGCCTCGTCATAACTTGGGATGAAATAGTCGAGGTATGGAAGGGAATCCTCCACAAGCTCCATCCATCTGCCACTGGCATCCCATGCTGTGTCCATGACGGTAATCAGACCTAGTTCCTTTGCTTTTTTAACTGCAAGACCAAGAGGTTTGCCGTCAAGTGAGGCCATCAGGTTAACGCCTGTAAAAAATGCAAGTTTGTATTCACTGACAAAATCAAAGTCTATGTCATCATAGGTGAATTCGCCATTTGCTCCAAAGCAATGGATGAAAGAGCGCTCGGAATCATTGCCTACGACAACTACACTGGCACTGGTAGCTGAACCTTCACCTACTGCAATACCTTTGGTTGATACTCCGGCTTTTTCAAGAACTCCGGTCAGGTATGATCCGAATCCGTCATTGCCGATCTTTCCGACCACTGCAGTATCAAGACCGATTATACTCATATCCACTGCACTGCTAAGGGCACATCCTCCGCTATGAAGTGAAATACCGTCTATTGGCATCAGCTTGCCTTTTTCGGGCAATGCGGTCATTGGTTTTGCTATTACATCTGCTACAAGAATTCCAATACTGACAACATCCTTCATCAATAGGTACACTCCTTAGCTGCATCTGCGAAAGCCTGAAGATTTTCAGGATTACCATAGAAGAAGTGGTCTGACGGGCTGACAATATATCCACCGTCCGGGCAATCCTTATGAAGGTCAAATACCATTTGTCTGACAAGTTCAGGATTTCCTTTTTCAAAACCTGCATTCTGGTCAAACCCGCCTATGAAGAACATGCGGTCGCCGATTCTTTCAGTGCATTCGGAAAGTATGCAGTCACCGCCCATGATTTTGGGAGTCATGGTTTCAAGGCCGTCTGCTCCATTTTCCACAACGATATCAAGCAAAGGCATGAATCCACCGCAAAGGTGGTAAACAATCTTAGTTCCCTGGTCATGAAGGGCCTTGTGCTGTATCTGGTCATAAGGAAGACAGAATTCCTTGTGTATTGCAGGACTGATAACTGTACTTGATCCTGCGCCGCCGCCGGTTTCAATTAGATCAAGTTCAATTTTCCCTCCGATTTCAATAACCTGGAGTTTTTTCTGAAGGAGCGTATCGAGTGCATAATGCAACCACTCCGGTTCATCAATTGCTGCCATTATTATTTCCTGGGTGCCGATCATATATGCGAAGCTCTGCCATGGACTTCCCTGGCCGAAATCATAATATCCATCCCTTACTATACCGTGTTCTCCGATTCTGTTCTTGGCCTCGATTACAGGAGTCCAGTCAACTGCAACCGGAATCGGGAAATATTTTTTCCACAACTCGAAATCTTTTTCATTCTTTATCATATGCTGGGTTATCCAGCCGGTTATTGGATTGTCGCCCCGAACTTCCGTCAGGGTTCCTTCGGGTGTGGTGATGTCATGTCTTGTTGTCCTTACTCCATCGGAGTCTGTGCCAAGATCGGTAGTCCTGACCTCCCATTTTGCACGGTCCTTTTCATTGTAGATAAAGCGTGGATGGGTATATATTACAGGGTCCATACCAAAACGCTCATATGCCTGGTAGTCATTGATTCCCCCCAGGTATGTCTTCAAATAATATGACATCCAGTTGTGTACCTGACAAGGAAGCCTGTCTGCCTTCTGATTGTTCAATGCTGCTAAAAATCTCTCTCTGCCTTTCATACTCTACCTCCGATATATGGACATTATATAATATGGAAGGGTTGTTTATAAACAAAAAAATAACCGCACTTCAACAGCACGGCTACTTTTTCTTTGTTGGATTTAATTATTTGCCGGGTTTGTCCTTTTTGGGTTTCTCTTCCTTCTCGGGCTTTTCACCCGGTAACTTGGTCAGTCCGTAACCTATTCCGTTTGACTCAAGCTTGTTATGTATGGATGGATTTTCATCCCAGGGAGGTCCGTCTCCCTCTTCTTCACCAATCAGAAGCTTGATTTCTTCTTTGAGAAGTTCAACTGCATCCTTCAATGCTTCCATTTCATCCTTGTATTCCCTTGCTGCCATCAGTGCGTCGTAAGCTGCCTGTTCCTCTTCATCAGTTCCATTTTTACGTGCTTCCTTCCATGCATTCATGGCCTGGGTTACAGCAACCTTGGCATCGAAGAATGCATCCTTGGCTGATTCAAATGCTTCTGTTATAAAGAGTCCGGAGATTTGCTGTACTGCGATTTCAATAACACCGGCCAATTGTTCCTCTGTCAGACCTTCTCCAAGTTCAATGACGATGGTTACAGGAGGCACTTCCTCTACCGGTTCTTCAACTGCAGGTTCCTCTTCTGTAGGTTCAACCGGATCAGCACCTGGAACTTCATCCTCAACCGGCTCTACAACTTCCTCAGAAGGTTCCTCTTCTGTGGGTTCCTCTTCAACGGTCAGATATTCTGTAATTTTTTTCACCAAGGTTGCTTCAAGTGCGTCAAGCATTTCATCTGTGATCAGTTCATCTTCGAAGATTGACGGATCTGTAAATGTAATTACCAAAGATGAAACACCTGATTCGTCCTCAGTAACTTCAATGGTGATACCCTCGAGCTGGGTTCTGACCGGATACAGTGGTGAGTCTTCTGTTATGTCGCCCAGGATCTCTTCAAATATCCAGGGTTCCTCCTCTGCCGGTTCTTCTTCCAGTGGATCTTCGGCTGCGGGTTCCGTAACCGGTGGATCCTCAGGAATTGTTTCTTCCGCCATTGCAACTGCTGGAACAAGCATCAATAATGCCATAAACAGTGCAATGAAAATTCTGATTTTCTTCATGTTCACCCCTCCTTTGTTTTCTGGATGAACATTACCGATTTGATGCATATAAAAAACTTCCTTTCGGTAGCCGGGCTGCCATGACACTTCGTGTTTTAGACCCCTCGCTTTGCGTATTTGCCTTTCAGCAAACTTGCCGTTATCGATGAAAGTTCATCCGTTATTTTGTATTAATAATTTTATACCTTTATACTTTATTCTACAATAATAAATGGAACTATATTTTACCGGGCTGTATGGTATAATTGTCCGGGATTACAGGAGACCGTTATGATAAACAAGGAACAGCAGAAAAAGAACATTTTATTCGGTTACTTATATATGGCAGGAGGGGTCCTGTTCATGGGAATAATGACTGCCATTTTTGCTACGGACAACATAAAAACCGATACCAGGGAAATTGTTGTCATGGCTCTGATCGGGATGATAGGTATAGCTTGTATCTTTACCGGAATTAAACAAGTACGTGACAACAAAACACTCCTCGAAGGAATACCCAGGAGTGAAATTGATGAAATGATGACTGAAATGGCTCTTTTCAAGAACCTGGATCTTTCCGTAAGGGATGTTACAAGACATATGACTCCTGAAAAGGAAAAATACTTCACAAAGAATCCTATAATAGTTTATTCGGATGACATAACCGAGGCGCTCGAAAAATACAGGGATGGCAAAATAAGCCGCAGGGAAATGCTTGTATGGTGTCATATGCTTAAATTCAGCCAATGTTATGTTTATTACCCGGAAAGACATGATGAGATTGAAAGTGTTGTAAAGGCAATAGAAAAAAGGCTTGTACAGGAAGAAGATCTGTCCGAGGAGGAAGTCTATCGTTTTGTCCGGGCCCTTGATGAAAATGCTGAAATTTAAAAATCAGCCCGAAGGCTGACTTTCAATATCAATCAGAAATCTTGATTATTTATTCTATAGGAATTATATATTCAATATCCGCCTGAAGCTTCCTCTCCCTCAACCACTGCGACTGATGAACTGCAGCCAAGTCTGCTTGCACCGGCATTGATGAAATCTATTGCCGCCTGGTAGTTTCTGACTCCCCCGGCCGCTTTTACGAGGGCTTTGTCGCCGACGGTTTTTTTCATGACGGCAACGGCTTCAAGTGTAGCGCCTTCCTTGTTGAATCCTGTGGATGTCTTTACGAAATCAGCACCTGCTTCAAGACAAATCTCGCATGCCTTCACTATTTCCTCATTGTCAAGCAGACATGTTTCCAGAATAACCTTGACCAGTGCATCCTTGCCGTGGGCTTCTTCAACAACAGCCTTTATGTCTTCAAGGACATATTCATACTCTTCGTCCTTGAATTTTCCTATATTCATTACCATGTCAATTTCGTCTGCTCCGTCCGAAACAGCAGTCCTTGTTTCCATTACCTTTACCTTGGTGGTTGATGCCCCGAGGGGGAAACCAATTACAGCACATACCTTTACATCCGATGGATCAAGAAGTTCTGCTGCATATTTTACCCTGCATCCGTTTATACATACTGAGTAAAAGCCATGTTCAAGGGCTTCACCACAGAGTTTTTCGACATCTTTCCTGGTGGCTTCGGGTTTCAGCAGTGTGTGATCTATATATTTTGCGATATTCATAAAATCCTCCTGTCGCAATATTTGTTTTCACTGACATTATAACAAATAAACAAATAATTTGGCCCGGGTTTAACTGCTGGTATAAATTCCAGGGTAAAATTAACAATCAGTTTAATGACAAATTATGGAAATAGAGATAATATTCCCATAAAGGAGTACGTATGAAGACAACCGGAATATATTTTGACGTGGAAGACAGGGAATACTTTGACAGACTTGGTGAGTATATCAGTATCAATTATCCGGGGTTTTTCAGGATATGCAAGGAGGATGAAAGCAGGGATATTGTCATAACTGATTATCTGAACAAAAGGAACAGTAAGAACATAGTAACAATAAGGGAAGAAGGCGGTGACATCGAAAAGTTCAAGAGAGCTTCCTCAATCTGCATGGATCTGGTGAAAATAGTATATGGAGAGACTGATTTTGCCAAAGGTAACGGAAGTTCCGGACCGACTGTCATTCCGGTGACCTCAGCCCTCGGAGGTGCAGGAAAGACAAAGATATCATATGCACTGGCAAAACATGCAGCATCAACAGGCCGCCGTGTCCTTTATATCAACCTTGATGCATCGTCCTCGTTCAAACCTGTAAATTCAAGTAAACCCGCCAATGGTCTCAGTGAATTACATTATTATCTTGAAAGCGGGGACAGAATATCGGGCATCTGTCTCAAGGATATTTCAAGACCATTCGAAGGCGGTTCATTTGATTGCATCCTGAACAACAGACCGGCACCGGACTGTATCATTTCTCCAATTGAAGCAGACAGGTTGATTGAAGCTGCTTACAGGGACGTTTTCCATGAAGTAATAATACTTGATATTCCTTCCTTCATTGGTGAATCTCTGATAAGGCTGATGAACGGAGCTGCCAAGGGGGTAGTTATCATTGGAAAAGAACCTGAATACCGTGAAAAATGCTTTATAGAGTATCTTGATGTCCACTGCAAGGGAAAGTACATGACCATTGTAAACCGATGCAGCGATCTTGAAAATTCGGTGCCGGTGGACAGTGGAGCAAGAACCGGAGAGCCGTTCGGCAGGGCAATCAAGGAAATATATAAGAAAATCAGAGGTTGATGCAAATATGGATGTCAGTGTATTGAAGAACAGAATAATTGAAAGACTTGAAAATATTGAAAATCCATCAGACAAACAGATAGAAAAATTAATCATGGAGAGTGTCTTTGAATATTCCCATGAAAATTATCTTGGGGCAGCATTTATTTCAGAAACAATAAAAAGGCTGAAAGGGGACCTGCTGGGCTTTGGAGTTCTTCAGGACTTATTTGAAGATAAATCAATAACAGAAATCATGGTAAACGGTACTGACGTTTTCTATGAAAAGGAAGGGCAGATTATTATGTCCGACATCCGTCTTGAAAATGAGGATGAGGCCAGGGGGATTATCAGGGCGGTATGCAGAAAGACAGCAAGGTCCGTCAGTGCAGCAGTACCTATTACTGATGCCTGTCTTCCAGACGGGACAAGAATAAACATTGTGATGGAACCGGTCAGTGTAAGCGGGAATACCCTTACGATACGTAAGTTTCCGGATGTTCCGCTTACTGCCGCCCAGCTTGTGGAAAATGGTCTTTGTACAGAGGAAGCCATGGTTTTTCTCAGGGATGTATATTGGGCAAAATATAATATATTCATCTGCGGGGGAGCCGGAACCGGAAAGACAACACTGCTGAATGTCCTTGCGAATTTCACGGGAGAAAATGAAAGACTTGTTACAATAGAGGATTCCGCTGAGCTTAAAATCAACGGTGTCAGGAATCTGGTGCGTCTTGAAACAAGGAGAAGCAACCAGGAAGGGAAGGGGGAGATTACGATAAGGGACCTTATCAGGACAAGTCTAAGAATGAGGCCTGACAGGATTATAGTAGGTGAGGTCAGGGGTGCAGAGGCCTTTGATATGCTGCAGGCAATGAATACGGGTCATGAGGGTTCAGTTTCCACAGGTCATGCAAATTCAGCGGGGGAGCTGGTGTCACGTCTTGAGAATATGGTGATAATGGACAAGAATATGCCCGTCGGAGCTGCAAGAAATCAAGTTGTAATGGCTTTGGATATTGTTGTATGTCTTGCACGACCCGGAGGAAAGAGACGAATTACTGAGATATGTGAACTCCGAAAAGGAATGGACGGAGAATTTGATATAAACTGTATATTTGGTCTTGATTACGAAAGCCTGGTATTGAAAAAAACAGGCGAGTTGAAAAACAAGGTTAAAATAAAGAGGTATCTTCATGCTTAGACTGCACATCGGAAGGACTTTGCTCGGACTGGCAATAGGATATCTTTTATACAGAAGTGTACTTCTTTGCATCCCGGTCGGAATATTGTTCATTGCATATTCATTACTGGACGGAAAGAGTGCGAAGCAAAGATACATGATGTCCATGGAAACCCGGTTCCGCAATTTTCTCATATGCCTTGAACCACTTCTTGGTACATCTGAAAACTTTTCCACGGCATATGCAAAGGCTGTTGAGGATTACGGAAGGATGCACGGTTCGGATAATCTTTTACCGATATTGATATCAGGTACTGCAAGGTTCAGGGTTAACTCCATGGCGGGGGATGTTGTACGTCACATAGCAGAAAAAACGAAGCTGGAGGATGCATGGTTGTTTGCCGGAAGTCTGGAGGGGAGTGAAGAGACGGGATCAAATGTGGTTGAGATAACGGGACATACCCTTGGAATAATTACAGAAAAAATACAGCTGAAGAATGAGCTGGTCACCATGCTGTCGGGAAGACGCTTTGAACATATGATAGTGTCGATAATGCCGGCAGTAATATTGGTGCTTCTCACCGCAGGAGCGGAATCATACATGGAACCTTTATATGAAACGGTTGCAGGCAGGCTGGTAATGACTGCAGCCGGTGCAATCTTTGGGTTGAGTTGGTATACAGGCAAGAAAATTACATCACTGGAGGTTTGAAATGGCATTTGCAATTTACCTGACTGCAGTTGGAGTACTGTTTGTTTTTTCAAAGTGTACCCGCAGTAAAGACGCCCCTCTCCATGGCATATATACAAAAGGTATTTATCCGGCAGTAAGGGCTGTCGTTTCACTGTTCATCAAAGGAGGCAGTTCCATGTCATCAGCAGATTTCATGGCACTGTACGGTAATACCGGCAACAAGGAACAGCTGATAACGGAAATGTCCGTCAGGATTTCATCCCTGATATTGTTCTTAGCAGTACCATCGGCAGTTATTTCATTTTCCAGCCCGGGAACAACGGAAAATCTGATTGCCTTATCAATTGCTGCAATGGGATATTTTGTTCCTGCTTTTGACCTTAAACAAAGGGCTATTTCGGCAAGGGAATCCATTCTAAGGGATTTTCCGGTCTTTTGCATGGATCTTGCAGTTCTTACAAAATCCGGACTTGGATTGGAACGGGCCTGGGAAAAGGCTTTGAAAAGCAAGGACGGATCATCTTTTTACAGGGAAGCAAGGCTGATGCACCTGAGAATGGAAACGGGGGTTTCACTCGAACAAAGCATTATTTCATTTGCAAGGAGATTATGCATACCTGAAATCTATTCATTCGCAACGGTTGTTTCCCAGTCCGTCAAATCCGGAGGTTCCGGAACAGCCGATATCATAAGGGAGTTTGCGGTACAGGGTTGGAACGACAGATGCCAAAGGGCAAGGGAAAAATGTGAAAAGGCTTCTGTAAAAATGGTGTTTCCACTTGCCATGGGCCTTGCAGGAGTCATCCTGATAGTAGGCTTTCCTGCATTTGCAGCAATGAAAGGAATGATATGATGAAAGAAGGAATCAAGGTTTATTTATCGGAAAAAGGAATGGGTACAGTTGAGATTGTAATAATCGTTGCTGTTTTGGTCGGGGTTGCGCTTATATTCCGTGAGGCAATATTAAATTTTGTAACTGACATGATTGACAGTATATTCAATGATACTGAAATAATTGACAAGATAAAGGTGGACTGAGTATGAATACTGAAAATGTCATAATACAGGGCCGAAACTACCTCAGGGTCTCGGGTAACCGGAATGAGCCGGGATTCACATGCAGGATGATGGATTTATGCAAGCCTGCGGGATTTTTGCAGCTCGATGTTTTTGAAGCCGTTGGCAATGAGCAGGTACTGTACAGGACAGATAATTTCTTCCAGCTCAGTGAGTATCTGTCATCGAGGGGCATGGACAGGAATTTATTCAGACAGATTCTTGAAAATGTCACGGCTGTTGTCAGGGAGTGTACGGAGCATATGCTTGATCCGGGAAGACTGGTCCTTGAACCCAGCCTTGTCTATGTTGATACAGAGAAGTTTGAACTCAGGTTCATATATTCCATTTTTGAAAGCAGGGACTTAAGGCACTCCATGAAGAACTTCTTCACCCGCCTGCTCGGTAATTATTATTCCGGATTCGGTATAAATGATGAAAGGTTCAGGGAATGGGCTGCAAGGGAAATAAGCAGGAATGATTTTACTGCCTCCAGGATGCTTGCCTCCTGGGAGTATGGCAATGAACCTGTCACACAGGAAGCAGATGAGGCTGAGGAAAAGGAACTTGCCGTAAAGGGAATATCATTTATAAGGAATCTCCTTGGTAAAACCCTGGAAGGAAAGGTGTCAGGGAACAATGAAACCATGCCTATAGGATCACGAGGCGAAGGAATGTACCTTACCGGAATCTGCAGCATTGATACAAGGATTCCAATTGTTGATGAAGGGATTACCATCGGCAGACAAATGCTGAAAGAGGAGCATGGTTTGTTCAACAGCGGCATTGGTAAGACTCATGCAAGAATTTACAAGATGGAGGGCGAGGTCTATGTAACGGACATGGGCAGCAGGAACGGTACATATGTCAACGGGGAGATGCTTGAACGGCAGACCCCTGTGAAAATTGTAAGAGGGGATATCGTTTCTTTTTCAGATGAGGAATTTGTTTTATGTTGACTTTGAAAGATATTCCATGACTGCTGCAAGGATCTTTTCACTGGCATGGCCGTCTCCGTAAGGATTTACCGCCGTTGCCATCCTTTTGTATACATCGGTATCAGTAAGAAGAAGAGTAGCATCACCAACAATGTCCCCGCGGTTGATTCCGCTTAGCTTTACTGTTCCCATTTCAACGGCTTCGGGTCGCTCGGTTTCCTTTCTTAAGACAAGGACAGGTTTGCCTAATGCCGGTGCTTCTTCCTGGAGCCCACCGGAATCAGTCATTACCATATATGACCTTTTCATAAGGTTGTGGAGGTCGCGTACATCGAGCATTTCCGTAAGCCGCACCTTTTTGTTACCGGACAATAAGGGTCGTACGGTGGACTGGACTGCCGGGTTCGGATGAACCGGGTAAATGAACATTACATCGTCAAACTTTTCTGTCAGCTCATTTACCGCCATGCAGATGTTCTCAAGGGGTTCTCCAAGGTTTTCCCGTCTGTGTGCAGTCAGCAGTATGACCCTGTTACTTTTATAATCTACTTCAGTGAGGGTTGCATCATTGAATATATAGTCACTTCCAACAGTGGTATCAAGAGCATCAATTGCCGTGTTGCCGGTAACGAATATATTTTCATCAGGAACGTTTTCATGAAGAAGATTTGCTCTGTTTGATTCCGTGGGACTGAAATGAAGGGTTGCTATGTTTCCGACCAGCTTTCTGTTCATTTCCTCAGGAAAGGGTGAATAGATGTCGTGCGTCCGAAGACCTGCTTCAACATGCCCTACGGGAATCTTCTTATAGAATGAAGCCAGTGAACATATCAGGCAGGTGGCAGTATCTCCATGGACAAGGACCATATCGGGTTTTTCCAGTTCCAGTACCTTTGAGAATCTCTCCATGATTGCTGATGTTATATATTCAAGGGACTGGCTTTTTTTCATAATATCAAGGTCATAATCAGTCCTTATACCAAAAATGTCATTTACCATGTCGATGGTTTCCCGGTGCTGGGCTGTTGTGCACACAACAGTTTCGATGGAAGGTTCGTTCCTGAATGCCTTGACAACCGGAGCCATTTTGATTGCATCCGGACGGGTTCCATATACTATCATGACCTTATTTTTCTTCATCTTTGATTTCCTTTTCAGCAATGACTGTGGGATTGCTGTTTTTCCTTTTGTACTTCCCAGCCGGTCGGTATATGAATGAAATGACAAGAATGGTTGCAATAAGCAGACAGATGAGCAGGATGCCGATGTTCTTCATGCCTGTACCGGCCATTAGTACTGAAAGTGAACCAAGTACTATGCTTGCAAAATACAGAATGAGTACTGTTGTGCGCTGGCTGAAGCCTATGTCATCTATGAGTTTGTGGTGTATATGCTGCCTGTCTCCCTGGGAAATCGGTTGTCTTTTGATCAGCCTTCTGGAAAAAGCAAGTACAGTATCAAGTATTGGCAGTCCGAAGGCTATTACGGGAATGAATATTGAAAGGGCAGTATATGATTTCAATGTCCCTTGCATTGATACCATTGCCAGCGTGAATCCGATGAATGCCGAACCTGATTCCCCCATGAATATTTTGGCAGGGTTGAAATTCCTGGGTAGGAATCCAAGACATGCTCCGGCAAGTGCTGCGGTGATTATTCCCGCATATGAACCAACTAATTCTGCATCTGGTCTTAACAAAGAGACTGCAAGAAGTGTAAGTGCACTTATTGTACCTATCCCGGCAGCAAGTCCGTCAAGACCATCTATGATATTGAAAGCATTTGTCAGTGCAACAATCCAGAAAATTGTTATTATTACTGAAACAACCGGATTCAGAAGAACCAGTGATGTAAGGGTATTCGGGTTTGTAAAAAATTCAATGCGGGAACCCGACACAAGAACAGCACCTACAGCAGCTGCAATCTGGAACAGAAGTTTATAAAGGGGTTTGAGTTCAACGATGTCGTCCAGCACACCCATCAGAATAATAATGAACAGGCCGCACAGAAGACCCAGGAGCTCCCGGTTTGCCACAAAGCTTTCATTGAAGATATAGTTGAGGATTATTGAAACCAAAAACCCGGTAATTATTGATAATCCGCCAAGCAAAGGAATTGGTTTGCTGTGAACATGCCTGTCCTTTGAAGGTACACTAAGGGCATTTGAAAAAAACGCCAGTCTTCTCACAAGTGGGTAGACTGCCGCTGAAACCAATAGGGAAATCAAAAATGTAATTGCAAAGGTCATTGTTAAACCTCGTCAAAATTAACCAGTTCAACACCGGCTTCATTCAGCATTGAAAGAGCCAGTTCGTCCGGATAATTTCCCCGGAATACCAGTTTTTTGATACCTGCGTTTATCATAAGCTTTGCGCAAAGGGAACAAGGCTGAAGCGATACATACATGGTGGAACCATTGACTGAAGTACCTGAATAGGCTGCCTGTACTATTGCATTTTGTTCTGCATGTATTGCACGGCAAAGCTCATGTCTCTCGCCGGAAGGGATGTTGAGCTGTTGTCTGAGGCAGCCTACCTCCGCACAATGGGCAACACCGGAGGGCGCTCCGTTGTATCCGGATGCAAGGATTCTCTTGTCCTTGACGATAAGGGCACCGACCTGTCTTCGAAGACACGTCGAACGCGTTTTCACCAAATCCACGATCTGCATGAAATACTCATCCCAGGATGGTCTTGCCATAAATCCTCCTTATTTTGTGCCGAAGAGTCTGTCTCCTGCGTCGCCGAGTCCGGGAACAATATATGCATTTGAATTCAAGCCCTGGTCAACACAGGCACAGAATATCTGCACATCCGGATGGGCGGAACGTACCTTTGCTATTCCTTCGGGAGCTGCAATAAGGCACATGAGCTTAATATGTGATATATCTCTTTTTTTCAGAAAACTGATTGCCGCAGAAGCAGAGCCGCCGGTTGCCAGCATCGGATCAAGAAGAACCATTTCTCTTTCTGAAGCATCATCGGGGAGTTTGCAGTAATATTCCACCGGTTCAAGGGTGTCATGATCGCGGTACAGGCCTATATGCCCTACTTTGATCATTGGCATGAGTTTGAGCATCCCGTCCACCATACCAAGTCCTGCTCTTAAAATGGGAACTATACCCATCTTCTTGCCTGAAAGTATATTTGTCTTCGCCATTCCTATGGGAGTTTCAATTTCTACTTCCTGCAGTGGCATGTCCCTGGTAACCTCATAGGTCATCAACATTGCAATTTCACTTACAAGTTCCCTGAATTCCTTTGTATCCGTGTTCTTGTCCCTCAGTAAGGAAACCTTGTGTTGAATCAACGGGTGATCAAAGATAAAAACCATTTCGTCATGCTTCTTAAAGGTCATGCTTAATCCTCCTTGCCGGCCTTTTGTTCCAGTTGCTGTATTTTAATATTTCTTCTTTCATATTTTCCGCCCAGATAATCGGTGGAAAGCCACTCATCCACTATCGACAAGGCCAGGTCAACTCCCGTAACCCTGGAGCCAAGGGCCAGGATATTGGAATTATTGTGCTGACGAGACAGCCTTGCATGGAATTCAGTTGTGCACAGTGCAGCCCTTATGCCGTCAAACTTGTTTGCTGCTATGGACATTCCTATGCCGGTACCACATATAAGAATGCCCCTGTCACATTGTCCGCATTGTATTGAGTTAGCTGTTTTCTCTGCAAAATCGGGAAAATCAACTGAATCCTCGGAATCAGGGCCGAAATCAATGAATTCCAGACCTTTTTTCCTAAGATGTTCCTTTACTGTATTCTTAAGAGAATAACCTGCATGGTCACTGCCGATAGCTATCATTGGTGCCTCCGGGCTTGAATTTCACAAACCATTCTATATTAATGGGTACCTATTGTCAAAGCCGGAATGGGATTATAATGGACTTGTCTAGTCCCTGTTTATTTTCTTTGCTTTCCTTCTAAAAAGGGCGAGGCCTCCGAAACCCCCTACGATTGCAATATAGTAGCCAAAATCATACCACCAGCCGGTGTTTATGCTCTCATAGATGCGTATACTTTTGTTGAACAGGCTGATAATAAGAGAAATTGGAGCTATCCATCCATGCCAGATGCCCCACAGGAAGTTGGCGGGTTTTTCCATTGTTGCTTTTCCGTCACCGGGCGCACATGAAGAAAGCATGAAGACAAGAAGAACCGCCAGTATCAGAATCATGAAATATTTCTTTTTCATAGGAAACCTCCGGATAAATTATATACCTGGAAAAAGAGGATGTCATCAAACATCCTCTTTTCTTGTTATTTTTCGTATGCTTTTTTCGAGTTTTACCCGAGGGGTCATTACCCTGTGACCGCAGCCGGTACATTGTATTCTGAAATCCGCACCCACCCTCAGGACCAACCATTCCTTCGAACCGCAGGGATGCTGCTTCTTCAATTCCAATATATCATTCAGCCTGATGTCCATGGGCATGGGATCACCTCAGTACTTTGTAAGATATGAGTCAAGTTCCCACTTGGTAACCTGTGTCCTGTATGAGTTCCACTCTTCTCTTTTTCCGTCAAGGAACTTATTGAAAATGTGTTCACCCAGGACATCTTTCACAAGTGCACTCTTTTCCATGTGTTTCAAGGCTTCATTCAGGTCTGAAGGAAGTGAAACGACCTTTTGTCTTTTTCTTTCAGCAGGACTCATTTCATATATATTCTTGTTTACAGGTGCCGGAGCATCTATCTTGTTTTCAATTCCATCGAGTCCTGCGGCAAGAATCCCGGCCAGTGCAAGGTATGGATTGCAGGAAGGATCCGGGTTCCTGAGTTCCAGCCTTGTTGAATTTCCCCTGCAGGCGGGTACCCTTATCAAGGGGCTTCTGTTCTGGGCGGACCATGCAACATAGACAGGGGCTTCATATCCGGGAATAAGCCTCTTGTATGAATTTACCGTTGGATTGGTCAGCGCTGTAATTGAGCTTATGTGCTTGACCAGACCTCCGATGAAATTATATGCGTCGCCGCTTAGATTGTTCTTGTCACCGGCATCACAAAAGGCATTGCTGCCATCCTTGAAGAGTGAGATGTTTGTGTGCATTCCTGATCCGCTTATTCCCGCTATTGGTTTTGGCATGAAGGTTGCGTGGAGTCCATGTCTCTGGGCCATTACCTTTACGACAAGCTTGAAAGTAAGTATTGCGTCAGCTGCAGTCAGTGCATCCGTATATTTGAAATCAATTTCATGCTGGCCCGGTGCCACCTCGTGATGGCTTGCTTCAATTTCAAATCCCATTTCCTCAAGGATCATGCTAATGTCCCTACGGGCATTTTCTCCAAGGTCAATGGGGCCAAGGTCAAAGTAACCTGCATTGTCATGGGTGATTGTCGTCGGGTTACCGTCGGTATCTGTAAGGAAAAGAAAGAATTCACACTCAGGACCGACATTGAACTGTTCATATCCCATTGAGTTGGCCTTCTTAACCATTTTCTTCAAAATATATCTTGGATCACCTTCGAAAGGTTTTCCATCTGATGTATAGACATCACATATCAGCCTTGCTACCTTTCCTGACTGTGAACGCCACGGGAATATTGCAAAGGTGTTTGGGTCAGGTCTCAGATACATGTCCGATTCCTCAATACGGGCAAATCCTTCTATTGATGATCCATCGAACATACATTCATTGGAAAGTGCCTTTTCAAGCTGGTCTACGGTAATGGCCACATTCTTGAGTATACCGAAGATATCAGTGAACTGAAGTCTGATGAACTTGACATCATTCTCCCTTACAAGACTTATAACTTCTTCCTTGGTTCTTTCAACTTTCATAATGATTCCTTTCGCCGGTGATTCCGATTAAAAAAAACGACGCACATCCCCCCGTATGAGCCGGGTTGGTTGAAACGCCGTTGTTTCAAATATGTAACCTGGTCTAGTCTTCAGGTTCGAACATATCCTTTGGAGCGCCGCATTCCGGGCAAACCCAATCGTCCGGAAGATCTTCAAAGGGTGTATCTTCAGGGATATCAGCCATTTCGTCGCCTAATTCCGGGTCATAGACGTAACCGCATACAGTACAGACATATCTCATGTTGCTTGACCTCTTTTCATATACTATGAATACATTTTGATATATAATCTAGAAAAAATCAAGTAGGGGTACCATTTATTTTCCATGAGGGTTTTTACTGCAATCAACTTCAAACCTGCTGCAAAACATTACTTACATGGCTTAGCGGGTAAAATAGCATCTTCGTACAGGGATGCAAGGCTTACCAGACTTGAAAATCTGCACATGACCATTGTTTTCATCGGAGAGGCAGACAGAATCAAAACCGGTCATGTGATCAAAGCCCTCAGGGAAACCGCAAAGGAAATCGAAAGATTCAATATAGCCGTGAATGGCATCTCCAGCTTCAGGAAGAAAAACAAACATACAGTCATCTGTACCATCAGGAACTCGCTGGAAATGGAAAAGCTTCATGCCTCTACGGTCAGAAATCTCCGCAAGGAGGGCTTGGAAATTGAAGAAGTTGTATTCAGACCACACATAACCCTTGCAAGACAGGCCGAACTTATTGCAAATGAGAATACAATAAAGATACCTGAACAGACATTGGAAGTTGATGAAATCTGTGTAATGGAAAGCAGTCGTATCAACGGAGTTCTTACTTATACACCGTTGGCGAAATTCAGACTGGGGGTAAGTGAATGAACAAGGTAACCTTAGATGTCAGGAAGACAGGCGGCATAATCAGCAAATATATATACGGACATTTTGCAGAACATCTTGGAAGATGCATTTATGATGGAATGTGGGTAGGAAGGGAATCAGAAATTCCAAATATAAACGGAGTCAGAGAGGATGTAATCGAAGCCCTCAGAAAAATAAGGGTTCCGGTTCTCAGATGGCCCGGAGGATGTTTTGCAGATGAATACCACTGGATGGACGGAATAGGTCCGGGGAGGAACAGGAAAAGACAGGTAAATACCCACTGGGGAATGGTTACAGAAACAAACCGGTTCGGTACCCATGAGTTCATGGACTTGTGTGAAGAACTTGGTTGTGATGCATATATTGCCGGGAACCTTGGAAGCGGTACTGTAAGGGAAATGCAGGACTGGGTTGATTACATAAGCTGCAAAAAAGGCACATATATGTCGGAACTGAGAGCGGAGAATGGAAGGGAAAGACCATGGAAGCTGCCGTTTTTTGGCATAGGCAATGAAAGCTGGGCCTGCGGTGGAAATATGACACCTTCATATTACTCTGACCTTTATAAAAGGTATCAGACTTATGTGAGGAGTTATCCCGGCAACGGAGTCAGAAAGATTGCCTGCGGAGCAAATGAAAATGATTACAACTGGACTGATGTTGTAATGAGGGAGGCTTCTTCACACATGTGGGGGCTGAGCCTTCATTATTATACCAGGGTGAACAACAATTTCACGGAGATGGGACATTCCTTTGAGTTCGGTGAAGAGGAATGGTACAGGATCATGAAACACACCTATCTGATGGATGAGTACATTGAAGGTCACTCAAGGATAATGGATAAATATGATCCGGAAAAAAAGGTTGCAATGGTTGTCGATGAATGGGGAACCTGGTACAAGGCCATGGCCGGAACCAATAAAAGATTTTTCCATCAACAGAACACAATGAGGGATGCTGTTTCAGCAGCAGTTCACTTCAATACATTCCACAAACACAATGAAAGGGTAAAAATGGCCAACCTTGCGCAGACGGTCAATGTGCTTCAGGCAGTGATTCTTACGTATGACGATGTAATGATCAAGACACCGACATACCATGTCTTTGATCTCTACAAGGAACATATGGAGAACACATATATTGATGCATCAATGGAAACAGAATCCTACAGGGATCTGCCGGGGATTGATGCAACAGCCTCTATGAACGAGGAGACAGGTGCGGTTTATGTTTCCGTCTGCAACCTGAATCCCGCGGAAACTTCCGAATTCATGATTTCAATCGAAGGCAGGGACACAAAACCTGATGTCAGGTGTCGGATTCTCAAGGGCAGTGAAATTACATCACACAATACACCAGGGCAACCTGATAATGTCAGTATAAAGAAATTCAATGATTTTAAAGTAAGTGAAAACACAATTGGCTGCACTCTTCCTCCGGGATGCGTAGCCACCTTTGAAATACTCTGAATAATGTAAGACACCCCGGTTACAATTCAGAACAGAATGGATACCGGGGTGTCTTTAACACTGATTTATGAAAAGTCAGTCTATTTCAATTGAGGCAATCATGCTGTCGAAAATTTCCTTCTCCATCTCGTTCGTATAGCTGCAGATGATTACAAGGACATAATGGCTTTTGGTGATGGCGTACATGTCCTGGTACACCTTGTACTGGTCATAATCTATTTCGATGGTGCCTTTTGCAAACTGGCGGTCGCTTATCCATATCTTTTCCAATGGATACGTGACTGCATCGATCATTGTATCTTCATAAAGATATTCCGAGAAATCCATGTAGTTGGTAACGTAGTTCTCCTTGCTTATGGTTTCACCGATGCTTCGCATATTTTCAGAATAAATATTGATATACGAGTTAAATTCACCTTCTGTTTCATCTCCATAAAGGTTGCCATAGACGAACTGAACAACTGATTCAGCACTGAGATCCTCAATGGAGTTAATATCTACAGGTGGGAGTTCCTCGCCATTCTCATCATATGGGGGATTTGCATTCAGTATTTCCTGTGGACTGAGGTAGGTAAGGTCGGGATTGAGCTCAATGGAGAAATTGAAGAATTCGTTGGTATAGCTTTTACCATAATCCATGGTACCCCAGCCGAATTCCGCCGTATCATCCTTTTTTGAACATCCTGCGAGAAGGGTAAATGCAAGCGCAATAATTACTACATATATAAGTGTTTTTTTCATTGTCATTCTCCGATTATCTTTACAAGGACCCTCTTGTCCCTTTTTCCGTCAAACTCTCCGTAGAAAATCTGTTCCCATGGACCAAAGTCCAGCCTTCCGTTGGTCACTGCTACAACTACCTCACGACCCATGATTGTTCTTTTCAGATGTGCATCAGCATTGTCTTCAAATCCGTTGTGTGCATACATATCATATGGTTTCTCGGGAGCAAGTTCTTCAAGCCATCTTTCAAAATCGGAATGAAGACCGCTTTCATCATCATTGATGAAGACACTGGCGGTTATGTGCATTGCGTTGCACAGAAGAAACCCTTCCTTTATTCCACTTTCTGACAGACACTTGTTGACTTCAGGGGTAATATTACGGAACCCGCGCCTTCCCCTGATATTGAACCATAATTCTTTTCTATAGCTTTTCATTCATTCTCCATGTGTTTTTTACAATAATATTATACCTGCTATGGCAGAACTTACAATCAAAATTACCGGATGGACCCTGAACCTGTAACCGGCAACAAACACTACAGTGGCTATTATTATGGGGATAGGCTGGAAAAACTCCAGCAGGGAACCACCGGCACTGAGAGCTTTTACATCAAACAGGGTGATTGCCGCCAGATTTGCGCACACTGCTGCAATCATGCCTGTTACGACCGGCCTGACAACGGTCATTACTCCGTTTACATAGAGGTTATTCCTGTATTTGTTATAAAAATGGGCAATTATTATTATAATGATGACTGACGGGGCGACAAGTCCGGCTGTAGCAGAAATACCGCCAAGAATGCCTGCTGCTTTGTTGCCTGCATATGTTGCCATATTTATGCCGATTGGTCCGGGAGTCATTTCGGAAATTGCAATCATATCTATTATTTCAGTTTCTATGACCCAGCCCTTTGATATGAGGATTTCGGTCATCAGAGGGATTGTTGAGAGACCTCCGCCTATGCTGGTGATTCCTATGAAAAAGAAGTTCAGGAAAAGTTCAAGAAGGATCATGATGCCCTCCTTGTCTTGAAAATCGTGTAGATGACCGAAAATAAAAGTGCTCCTGCGATGATATAGTAAGCGGGAACCTGAAGGACAAACAGAAGAATGAAACCCAGGGCTCCAAGAATATAGGTAAAAACATTGAAAAAGGCTTTTTTTGCCATCTTGATTATGGAAACCGCTATAAGGGCTACAACTGCCCCTTGTATTCCAAGCAAAGCTTTTCCAACATATATATTATCCCTGTATTTCAGGATCAGTGCAGACAATGCTGTTATTATTATAAGAGATGGAGCAACCATTCCGAGGGTTGCCGCCAGGGCACCGGGAATGCCTCCGGTTTTATATCCGATGAATGTGGCTGTGTTAATTGCGATTATGCCCGGAGTTGACTGCCCTATTGCATAACAGTCGAGAACTTCTTCTTCCGTTGCCCATTTGTGCTTTTCCGTCACTTCCCTTTGAATCATGGGAAGCATTGCGTAACCACCGCCGAAAGTGAAAAGACCTATTCTGAAGAATGCGGCAAAAAGCCCTGCAATATGCCTTTTGTCCTTCATATCAATCCCTTTGCCTCTTTGTCAAGACGGTCGAAGAATGAAACCATGAAATCATGCCTTTCTCCGGCCAGCCTTTTACCCTCTTCAGTATACATTCTGTCTTTTATCTTGATCAGCTTGACCTTGTATTCCCTGTAGGCTGTATCCTCCTTTGAATAGGACTCGGTTTTTTCAATGTCAAGGCCGGGAAGATGTACAGCAGCACCCACTTCTCCTGCAAATACAAATGCCCTTCCGATTCCAATGGCTCCTATGGCGTCAAGCTTGTCTGCGTCAAACAGGCACATGGCTTCGGGTGTTGAAGGAGCGGGTTCACTTCTGTATCTGTGGGATTCTATGCAGTGGATGATAGGAGGGATTTCCGACTCCTTATATCCGGCATCAACAAGAATGGGCACAGCCATCTCGGCACTGATTTTCTCATGGGAGAGTTTTCCAAGGGCCTGGTCCTGTGCATGTCTGCCGATATCATGTAATAAAGCCGCTGCCGTCACAATGTCAGTGTCTGCCTTTTCAATTGCAGCAATATGCAAAGCAAGATTGACAACCCTTTCGGTGTGCTCCTTGTCATGGCTGCCCTTTCCTTCGGACAGTATTTCGTATGCCTTTTCCCTTATTTCGTCAAGTCTGCTCATAATGGAAAGATTATACACCATTTCTGCAGGGCTATACAGTTCCGGCACAGAACAATATCCAAAACATGGACATACAGGACAA
>DAINQB010000027.1:0-4756 GCA_036743175.1 Bacillota bacterium
CATGCAAAGCTACTTGACCATGATATTGTTACATCCAAATTCCTTGTGATATACTGAAACCCGGGAGAAAAGCATGAAAACAAGATGTCCGGTAACCGGAAAAGAGTGTCCGTATGACCAAATACTAACCTCCGGAGTATGTCCCAGGGAGCATGAATGCGACATCATAAGGGCAGAGTATGCCAATATGATAAAAAAGCCTCCATCTCCCCGGAAGTATATTTTTATTTCCCTTGCTGTTGTACTTGTGCTTGCAGCAGCTGCCATTGTCTATTTCTTTGTTCTTGATGGCAGCCTTGATTTCCTGGGAAGAAATACGAAAGTGACCGAAACATCCTCATCTTTGCCGTCCGCTTCTCCAACTGTGGAACCAACCGTTCTTCCAACACAGGAACCGACTGTGATACCGACCCCTGCACCAACTGAACTACCTGCCGTTCCCATAACCGGCAATGAAGCATCTTCTGTGGTTCGTATCAGTCTCAATGAAGTCACTCATGAAGTAAAGAAAGTCGGATTGGATGAGGACCTGAAAATAAAAGCATATCCTGATGCCCGCATTGTTTCCTGGTATGAGGGCAGTTATTTGCCCGGTGGTGAAGGAAACAGCATTCTCTTCGGTTTCAGATATTTCGGTGGTGTTTCCGGAGCCTTTGAGGGACTTGAGGAACTTGTAACCGGTGATAAAGTTGTCCTGACCCTGGATAACGGTGAACTCATTGAACTTGAGGTCTATGATAAAAAGACATATGGAAAGGACAGTATGCCGTCAAGTGTCTTTGAACTTGAAGATACGTCTCCCCATACGGTTTTGATATCACAGGCAGGTGAAATAGATCCAAATACCCTGGATTATACCGATATGCTTGTGGTCTGGCTGCACTGATTATTTCCTGAATGTAATATTCTTATTGAAAAGGAACTGGAATACACCGGCTGAAATGACTGAGAGTACTTTTGCTATGTACTTCGGCATCCCAAGATGGGAGTAGAACAAAACAAGCAGCAGAGATCCCATTGCCATTCCAAGCAGACATACAATGGTGAATGATATGAGTCTTCTCATCCTGAGGTTTGTTTTCCTGAAGTTAAAACGCGAATTGAGTTCAAAGCTTGTAAATATTCCTATGAAAACACTGATGATATTTGAAATAATATAGTTCAGATCAAGGACATCGCTCAACAAAAAGAACACCGTCATATCAACTGCCGTTGCAACCGCTCCGATCAGAACATACATCAGGAAGTGTCTGTGTTTTTCAAAAAGTCTCTTCATAATTACCATATTCTTTTTCTTCAACCAAAGTCTGTCCCTTGTATCTTAAGTATGTGCCATCATACAGATATGCAAAGACCACCTTGTCACCGGAAAGCTCAACAAATGCCAGTTTCCCGTCACTTTCAAAATTGCCGGATCTCCCGATTGAAGGATGAAGCCTGCTGTGCCTGTATTTCAAATATGCAGAAACCAATTCAAAGCTGCCGGCACTCGATTTGATGGAGAACAGCCCTGCACTGTTATATATCCTGGACCTTATGTCTTCATCTTCCTCTGCCTTTATATCATCGGCATTGGTCAAACATGCATCCGGCCTATCACTTCCTTTGAAAGGAATCAGTGCATATGCTGTTACAGTGCCCCTTTCGCCCTCGATTTTTCCGGAAACCTGCATCGAAAGTCCGGGTTCTGCACCATTCAGTTTATAACCGTCCTTTGCCAGCCAACCGGCCATCGGCTCCATTGAAGCTTCATACACATCTGTTTTGAAATCCTTGTTTGAGTACAATGGTTTCAGCATGACGTTGTAATCCTTGTGTCCTGTATATAATGCACCTTCTTCAAAGTAGTAGTCACAGGGCAGCAAATTGAAATTTGCAGTATATCCGCTCCCGGAACCGACCACAGAATCGTTTATTATGCATATTCTGTTCTTATACCAAAGAACCAGCCGCTCATGGACTCCCTGGACTCCATTTTTTTCATCGGCATATCCTGCCGAATATGCATTGAACACAAAGGAGCACTTACCTTTTATATCACTTATGGCTTCATTTGAGGCACATGTGACCTGCGGCAGACCATCGATGCTTACTGTATTATGACTCAGGGACTGTCTCCCATATATGCAAAATGGGTCTTTTCTTTCATAATTGAATGTACCTGGATCAAGAAGAAGCATCTTGTTGCCGAAATAATAGCTTATGCTGTTATGGGCCTTGTGACAATGCCCTCCTCCGAACCGGGTGGCATCAAAGATAAGCATGGAAGCTTCCTCAATGTCATAATGACGCATGAACCATTGACCTGCATCCTTGAAATATCTGCTTTCCTTTGAAATATCATCAGCCTTTACATTTTTGAACTCTTTCAGAAGCATGCTTCTGACACCAACAGCCCGGTCATGGATTTCGGGATATGTGTCCATGTTCACATATCCCCATCTGGTTTCATCATTGAGACCCGTCGGCCGTTTGTCAGGGCTCATCGAAAGAATTGTATATTCCCACATCCCTATCAGTCCATCGACATCTATCTTCAGTCCTATATCCGGGATTTCCCGGGACAGACAGAACAATGCTGTGAACTCAGAAGTCATCCAGTTGTGGTAGCTGGTTGTGTGTTCCTCATGCGAGCCATCTTTTCCTACCTGGGAATGGAATGCTTCATTAAGCCCTCTTGCACCGATTTCAAGCCATGTGTTGTCCATGAAGATGTATCCCAGGAAAAGAAGACAATAGAGTTGGTTCATTCTCCAGTTTCCGCATGAAGTCATATGTTTGATCATGAAATCAGCCTGCTCTTTTGTTGATTTATACAACATCTCCAGAAAAGCATCATCGATTACTGATTCCCTCATGAAGGGGACGGTTCCCCACCATCCGCGGCCGTATCCCATTCCCAGTCTTATGGATATGCTGAGTGTGTTGTCACCAAGTTCCTTCCAAAGAAATTCCTTGTCTGGGATATGGATGCCTCTTCTGAAATCATGGAAGGCTAGTATGGAGTCTGCCGCCACCCGGGCAAAGTAGTCGGATTCGCTTTTCAGGTCTTCGACCATGCAGGCATCCAGCCATAGGAATCTGTTGAGCTGGGCCCTCCACTCCTGATTTTCAACCTCCGGGCCCGTGAAATCGATGTTTCTGAAATCCACCTTATATTCGGTTCCATGGGACTGAAAGGGAATCTTGCCCTCCAGAAGGGATTTTTTCCAGTCATGCCTGCGGACAGTTTTGAACTCACCCAACCTCAGGGCTTTGCTGAATTCCATTATCCTGTCCTTTAGTATCTGCCTTTCAATCATCGCCTTTTTGCATCTCCATGATACCTTCTTCAAGGTCATACAACGGCTGCCATCCAAGCAGTTCCCTGATTCTTGAATTATCAAGCCAGCTGTGCTCTATGTCACCTTTTCTTGCCGCTTCATGAACGGCAGGTTTGGTATAATGATATATGGCTTTCATTGTGTCGAACAATCCATTGACCGGCGTCGCCACTGATGTGCTTACATTGGCCGTCAGATTCTTATCAGAATCCAGCGCCATAAGATTTGCCCTTGCTATATCCCTTACATATATGAAATCACGGGTTTGATTTCCATCGCCATAGATTACACAATCCCGACCTGATTTCATTCTTTCGGTAAATATTGCAACGACTCCCCCCTCACCGCGGGCCTTTTGCCTGGGACCGTAGACATTTGCATACCGAAGCACAGCATATCCCATACCGGCATTCTCAGCCATCATTCGGATGTATGTCTCGGGAACGAGCTTTGAATATCCATAGAAGGATTCAGGGATCTTCGGATGTTCCTCATCAATTCCAAGGTATTCAGGATTTCCATATACAGCCGCACTGGAAGCATATATGAATCTCCTTACTCCATATTGTATGGCCAGGCTGAGCAAATCAACGGTTCCCTGTATGTTTACAGAACAATCATATGCGGGATTCTTCATTGACTCCTGCACATCTATCTGGGCTGCATGATGAATCACTGCGTCGGGTTTCCTCATCCTGAAGAATGCATCAAGTTCTGTTCTGTTGGTTATATCACCTGTAAACAATTCTGCCCTTTCATCAAGGTTCTCCAAAGAGCCTGATGAAAGATTGTCAAAGACAAATACCTCATGGCCGTTTTCAATCAAAACATCAACAACATGTGACCCAATGAATCCGCAGCCACCGGTTACCAAAACCTTCATGCTACACCCCCAGGAAATTCTTCATTATTTCGCAGGCTTCTTCAGCCTGTGCTTCATCAGGCATCTCACTGAATACCCTAAGGAGGGGTTCAGTTCCTGAGAACCTGGCTATTATCCATCCCTTGTTTCTGAAATATACCTTGACCCCATCCATATAGCTTACTTTCTCGACATCAAACGGAAAATCCGGAAGCAACTTGTCGGAATACAGTATCTTCATCAACCGTTCTTTCAGCTCATGCTTGAACTCATATGCCTTTTCAACCATGGTCCTGTAGCCATATTTGTCATATATTTCATTCAATATTTCGGAAACCTTCTTGCCTGTGACACATATCATTTCGATGAGCAGGGTTGCAGCAAATATACCGTCCTTACCCCTGATGTGTCCTCTGATTGTCAGACCACCGCTGGACTCGCCGCCTATTACAGCATCATATTTCTCCATGGCTGAGCTTATGTGCTTGAAACCCACAGGTACTTCATGGCACTTCATTCCAAAGTCCTCTGCCATGTCATCAAGAAGATTGGTTGTTGCAAGATTCCTTAC
>DAINQB010000027.1:4856-22333 GCA_036743175.1 Bacillota bacterium
GCTTTTTCATCCACCATCTTCAGGATGGTGTCGATATAGTCATTGGACGGGTCAATCCTTTTCACTATGCCCTTTGAAACAGCCTCATCGAAGTCAATTGAGTTTATTCGGGAAACCTTTGCAATATATTCTTCTATGACATCAGTTGTTTCCATTGAGGCGTCCCTTCCTCCCTCAGTGAAGATCTTGACACCATTGTATATGGCCGGATTGTGACTTGCCGTAACTGCGGCTCCATAGTGGGACTGCCGTGCCTTTACTTCAAACATAATCATGGGGGTAGGTGCATTCTTATCTATGAACTCAACCTCAATGCCATTGCCTGCAAAGACCTCGCACATCCATCTTGCTCCAAGGTCAGAAAGAAAACGCCTGTCATAACCAATTATCACAGGTCTGTCATCCTTGCCGGAGTCCTTCATTTCATTGCACAGAGCCTGGACAAGAATCCTGATGTTTTCCTTTGTGAAGTCTTCTCCGATTATGGACCTCCATCCGCCTGTCCCGAATTTAATCATTTTCCTTCTTCCTCTCTCTGAGAATTCTTTCTATCTGTTCAAGCTCTTCAGGTGTGTTTGCTCCAACAACTTCAGATGTATCATATATTGCCTTCATGATGACTTTCCTGCCATTCTGTTTCATCAGCCGCGGCAGATCTGTAAGATAATACTCCCCTTGTGCATTATTGCAGTCAAGCATGGATAGGTATTCATACATATCAGGGGCATTGCATACCATTACGCCCACATTGGTTTCCCTGATTTTTTTCTGCTCATCATTGCAGTCACGGTGTTCACGAACTTCGAGGAACTCCCCCTTGTCATCCCTGATAATCCTGCCATAATGCGGTAATTCCTCGCCTTTCGGATAAACACAGGTAAGATTTGTGCAATCTGCATTCTCCCGGGCATGTACTTCAAACATATTGCGATAAGTTGACTCCCTGAACAAAGGCATGTCTCCGAATGCAAGCAGAACAGGTCCTTTGTATCCCGTCAGTGCCTCCTTTGTAACGGCAACGGCATGTCCGGTTCCCTTCATTTCCACCTGGTCCACATATGTATATCCGGGTCCCGCCGCGGACATGACCTTTTCCTTCTTATAGCCGACCACAATGATTATCTCATCACAGAATTTAACATTTTCAAGGACATGGAACAAAATTGGTTTTCCGTCAGCCAGTCTCATGACCTTTGGTAAATCATGCTTCTCACTCAACAGTCTTTTGCCTTTTCCTGCACCGAGAATAACTGCCTTCATATCAATCCTCCGTTGTTGCCGACACGCCTTCGGCTGTATGTATTATTCTACCGGGGTATCCCTTTGACTCTACTGCTTCAAGTATCCTTCCAAGATCCTTTTCGTGGGCATATACATAACAGCACCCGCCTCCGCCGGTTCCGTTGAGCTTTCCTCCCAGGGCACCTGCAGAAATTGCCGTGTCCAGAATCTCTTCGATTTCCCTGGTTGAAATCCCAAGCCCATCCCTCAGGTTTATATGATGCTCGTAAAGCATGCTTCCAAATTTTTCAGCTGTAAGATTTCCTTTGTCATAAAGGGAAAGAAAATCCCTGAGGATTCCATAATTCCTTATGGCTGCAACTGATGGCCTGGTCAGTTTTTCCTCCAGGTTCGCACCAATGATATCCTCCTCAGTCACATCTCCTATGCTCCTTACCCCAAGCTTCGAAACGGCCTCTTCAACCGGTTTCCTGGCTGTGGCCAGAACCTTTATTGTATCTTTTCTCTTCAAAGTATCAAACAATATGAAGCCGCCTTCCGGGAGTCCGGAAAGTCTCTTCATCACGGGATTTCTGATATCGGCAAAATCAAAATGACAGACGCCTCCGAATGCACTTGCCATATGGTCCATCTTCCCCCCCGGCTCATTGAATTCCGCTACTTCAGCCTCATAAGCCATCTGGGCTATTTCCATTCTGTCATCCTTGAGGTTGCTTTCAAGCGCTTCCAGGATACCTTTTATAAGAACCACAATCATTGTACTCGATGAGCACATTCCCTTGCCGATGGGAATTTCAGAGTCCATCTTCACATCAAATCCACAGCTTATGTCGCAGCCCCTCTTGCTGATTACATTGAAGCAGCTTTTGAAATAGTCCCTTGAATTCTCATATATCAAAGGCTTTCTCAGATCATATTCATATTTCTCATACTTACAGCCACTGTTGTCCTGATTAAGGGTATCTATGCTTTCATCCTTTATTTCTATGACAGCTATACCGTCATTCCTCCTGCTTACCCTGGCATAAAAACTGAGGTCAATCGCCATTGTAATGACCTCCAGTGAATGGTAATCCAGATGTTCTCCGAACAGACACAGCCTGCTTGGTGTCGATGCCCTGACCGTCATGTCATTCCTCCTCCAAAAGAAAGTTCCTTATGTCCGCAAAGTTGAATATTGCATTGTTCAGAATCTTCGATGCTTCATCCTCAAGTATTTCAGGTCTCAGAATATCTGATAGATTTTCCTTCAGATTTCTCCTAATATCATAAACAGTCTCGAGCTGCTGTCTCAGATATGTCTTAAGCTCTGACAATATGCCTTCGATTTCCTCATCCGCAAGGGAATACTGTCTGGAAAAATCCTCGCTGTGCAAAGAAAGCGCATTGAGGACACTGTCAAGGTCATGTATCTTGTAACCTTCAATGGCGTTTTCAATAATTTTAATGCACTGTTCCCTTATTTCGTTGCCTTCCTCTTCCATCTGTGCATTGAAAACTTCCCTTACCTTGCCTATGAACAGGGAATTCAGATGCCGTATGAAAAAAACATCTTCATAGTAACCAAGGTTTCCAAAATCAGATATCAGTTTTTCAAGCAAGGTTATGAAGAGAATTGATATATCGCTGCTTTCCATGCTGCGTGTATAGATGTCAAGTTTGTCCCTTATTGAGTCCTGGAACTTCCTGAGCCCGTCGAGGTCAATATAAAGAGGTGCAAATGCCTTGGCAGCCAGAGTCCTGACTTCGTCAAGGGAGTCCGTCAATTCCCTTACCGCCTTTGAGCGGCTTATTGGGATTCCCTCCTCCATGACACCGCTTACAGCATATTCAACATATTCCTCAACCATTTCGTTTATTTTTTCATCACTTGGTATCCTGAGTTTCAATATTCTTTTTATGTCACCGGTGGCATCCGCCCCGGACTCTATGCTCTTAAGAACCTTTATGAACAGCTTGTGGGACTGTACAAGAGGTCCCAGATTCAGCTTGTCCATGCCAATGCCGTATTTTGTAAATATCTGAAGGCTGTATATGCCCAGTGATATCCTGCTGAACAATTCAAACTGCCCGGTTATTTCACCCAGCATTTCCACCGGAGTCATTCCGGCCCTGCCCTCACCACCTGTCCTGACGGTCTGCAAAACCTCATTGACAAAACCTGAATAGTCATAGGAACCGTAGCCCCTCATGATGCCCGACGTGAGGGCAGTATAGAGACACCCTGCCTGAATCTTATGGAACGCCTCGAAATTGAAGGCTTTTAAATCAAATATCTCCTTGAAGCCCTGGAAAAATCTTCTTACATGGATTGATTTTCTGGCATCTGAGAATTCAGTTATGTCATATGAAAGGAATTCATATATGGATTCAATCCCAAACTCGGAAAGGAGCACATCCCTGGATGCCCTGAGTTTTTCAAGGGCATCAGCTCCGATTATTTCATAACCGTATACTTCATTGATGATTTCAAAAATACTGTATTCAGTCATTTCAGTTCAGTCAGTTCCTTATTTTTTTACCAGGGGGTCAAAGTGCTTTTCCAAGGCAGGCCATGTATAGTAATTGATTACAATACCGCAAAGTGCAATCGTAACAAATATCAGGAGCCCGTTTCCGACCATTATATGTATGGTATATGGTCCGATTACCATGGCGATGCAGGCTATCAGAACAAATAGATTCGGGATGAGTCTTATCAATGAAAATACAAAGGAGTACCTGTAAAGCTGATGTATCTTAAGATTGTATTCAATCAAAAGCTGATAAATATAGAAATGCATCATTATGAACAACAGGGTGAACAGAAGAATTATCATCACTGAAATTGTTTCTACCATGGGGCTGTACAAGTCCGGGAATGCAATTTCATACCAGGTTGAATAGAATCTGAGTCCCATTGCAATGACAAAAAGCATGGCAACATCAATGACTGTAATAAGCAGTGATTTCCACAAGAAGCGTTTCATTGTCTTCATTAGGTCACTCCATATGAAAACGGGCTGTCCCTTTACCATATTGCGGTATATATATGTAGCACCTGCATTTGCCGGGCCGAATATTACAACAGGAATTGCAATCATGATGCTTCCTATTGACAACCTCCAGAGCAAGTCTATCAATGCAGCGTCCTGGGGGCTGTATACCCTGTAATTGAAGATTTCCATTCCCTCTGCCGGAATGAACCAATAGCTTATGATCCAGATGAGTGCAAAAAACGGAAGATTCAGCAAAAGGCTGATGAGATTCAGTTTTGACAAATCCCATGCTTTTCTTGCGATAAGATTGATCAAACCCATGAATTTACCGGTCGGCTGCTTATCTTCACTTTGCTTTTTGTCCTGGTTATATTTGAAAATTCCTGACATCTATTTATCCTTCCTTACCTTTTCCAAAATATATTCAACTGCCTTTTCGGCCGATTCACTTTCGCTCAGTTTTTCCGTGTCTATTGTGAAGACCGGTTCCTCCGGCTCCTCAAATGGGGAGGATACGCCGGTGAAATCCTGTATTTCGCCATTGAAAGCCCTTACATACAGGCCTTTGGGATCCCTTTCGCTGCATGTATCAACACTGCATTTGACATATATCTCATTGAACCGCTCCCCGATGATGTCACGGGCCATTCTTCTGTTCTCCCTGAGCGGAGTGATGAATGTCGCAAGAACCACAACTCCGGCATCGCAGACAAGCCATGCTGCATTAGCCGCACGCCTGATATTTTCAATCCTGTCCTCAATTGAGAATCCAAGGTCGCTGTTGAGCCCGTTTCTCAGATTGTCTCCATCGATTCTATAACAAAGGATTCCGTTGTCCACAAGTGTCTTTTCAACTCTCCGGGCAACTGCGGATTTGCCTGAACCGGAAAGTCCATAAAACCAAAAGACCTGAGGAATCACGCCTGTTATCTTGGTTCTGTCGTCCTGGTTTACACTTCCTCTTTCAGGAAAAATATTCTTTGCCATTGATACCGCCTTTGCCAATAGATTATACCACATGAAATTTCACATTTCCCAAAGAGTGAGCATAATATGGATTGTCATCAGAATTTACAATCACTGTCCTCAAGCAATACCAATGCTTTTTCAGCCATCGAAGCCTTTACAAGGATGTAGTCAGTTCTGTATGTAGATATTACAAATATGCTTATACCTTCTGAGGCAAGGATTGAACCTAGTTCAGCAAGTACACCCACCATGGAGAAGTCCAGGGTTCCCTTGATCCTAATTGCCTTCCAGTATCTTTCACATTCAACATCACCGGGAATGTCCCTTTGTGGGCATACTATTGATACCTCACCATCGGTTGATGTGACTGAGAAGAAACCTTCCATCCTTAACCATTTTGGTAAACTGCATCCTGCCTCAAGTCTTGCAATACCCAGCAGTTCATCCAGAATCTCAAACTCCAGTTTTTTATACTTCATAACAGTCCCCCGAAGGTAAAAAAAGTACCGCACAAGTGCAGTACTTTCATTGGTGCGGATGAAGGGAATCGAACCCATACGAATCTCTTCACACGGCCCTCAACCGTGCGCGTCTGCCAGTTCCGCCACATCCGCAGAGCGTATAAATACGCAAAAGGTATTATACATAATCTCCACTTGATGTGTCAAGAAAATAATTCCAACCCACTCCCGAATAATTACCTCTCAGGAAAATATTCACCTCTCAGGAAAATATTTTCCTGAGAGGTAATTGTTGTTATGTTTGATTTCTAGCGTTGAACCAAGGTGAACCTAAAGCACTTCATATTCTTCGTCATAGGTCACTACGAGGTCTTCGTTGTGTCTCTTGTTCATTTTATGTCTTGCTTTTCTGTTATCAACACTGTCGAATATGATGGAGAAATCATAATCATCAGGATACAATTCACTTGCCGGTATCCTTAGTTCAATACGCTTGTGGTTCACCAGATATTTCTTCTTTTTTATCTGGACCCCTACCATGCCGTTTTTGTCTACTTTTCTAAATACAAGTGCTGTCAGTCCCTGAGGATGAACTATTACACTGTCCCCTATCCCAAACTTTTCCAGAAGATCCTGTGCTTCAGCCTTGTTCCTGTCAACGAATGACAGCCTGGGTTTTCCTGCTATTTTTTCCTTAGCAGAATCCTTGATTCCTGAAAACTCAGCTGCATCAAAGGGATTTTCCCTGGTTGAAGAACCCTTGTACTGATGATAGGCAGCACGATGGGCCCTTTCAACCATTTCAAGGGGAAGTCCTATCCTTCTTGCAATATAAAGGGCGCAGCTTTCGCCCGCTTCACCTATTTCGAGCTTGTAAAGAGGCGCAAGGTTTTCCCGGTCAAACTCCATTCTTGCATTGACAAATCCCCTGGTGTTTCTGGCAAAATCCTTTATCTCAGGATAATGAGTTGTAGCCGCAATCAGGCAACCCTTCTTCATCATTTCCTCAAGCACAACAACCGCAATACCCATGCCTTCGGTGGGGTCGGTCCCCGAACCAAGTTCATCCAGCAGAACAAGGGACTGGTCGTCGGCAGTATCAAGTATATTGATGATTCTGGTCATATGCGATGAAAATGTAGACAGATTCTCTGTTATACTCTGACCATCTCCAATATCACAAAGAACCATGTTCCTCATGCAAAGACTTGCCTTTTTTGCAGGTATGTGAAGACCGCACTGCGCCATGAGTGAGAACAGGCCTATGGTCTTCAGGACAACTGTTTTTCCTCCTGTGTTTGGTCCCGTGATTATTATTGCCTTGATTTCGTCACCTTCCGAATCCCGGTACCCTATTTTAAAATCCAGGGGCACAACCTTACCGCTGTCAAGAAGAGGGTGTCTCCCCCCAGTGATTTCCATGCTGCCATCAGTCCTTATTTCGGCAGGTATAGCATTCATCTCAATGCTTAGCCTGGCTTTCGCAAAAATGAAGTCAAGGGTTTCCATGGCCTCGACATTGACTTTGATCCGGGGCAGTTCATCCTCAACCATTGCAGTCAGTGTGTAGAGAACCTTCTTCACTTCGATATCCTCCTCCACAAGCAGATTGGATATTTCCGCCTGTATCCGCCCGATGGATTCCGGTTCGATGAATACTGTTCCACCGGAGTTAGACTTGTCAACGACACTTCCGGGAATGCGGCTTCTGTATTCACGTTTTACCGCTATCGTAAGCTTTCCGTTTCTGGTAACAATGAAGCTGTCACTCAGATACTGTTCATTGCTTCTCAATATGCTGTTCAATTTGTCCTTTGCCTTGTCTGTGAGCATTTCTATTTTTCTTCTTACGGAAGAAAGCTCATTCGAAGCCCTGTCATCAACCCTGCCGTTCCTGATGCATGTATCAATCTCACCCTGAAGGGGTGAAAGGTCATTTATTGAATATCCCATATCAGCTATGGACTCTGAAGCAGAGGCAGCTCTTTTCAGATAGCTTTTCATCCTGTTGCACGTAGATATGAAAACAGAAACTGCCTCAAGCTGTTCAGGATTAAGCAGCGCATTCATTTCAACCGATTCAATTGCACTGTTGAGTTCTGACATATATGCAAGGGGCGGATTACCAATCATTTCCAGGGTTTTCCTGGCCATTGTGGTATCCTCCATGTGCCTGAGTGCTTCTCTCTCATTCATATAGGGCTTCATGCCTTCGATTCGTTCCCGGACTTTTTCTGAAAGTGCCAGGCCTCCGAGTCTTTCCAATATTCTGTTGAATTCCAATTCCTTATGTGTATTTCGAGTCATGTTTACCTTCCTGTAAAAAAACCTGCACCTATTCCCAATACCTCAGGACTGCAGTGCAGGTCAGTCATAATATTAAAACAATCAAAAAGCGGATATATAATCCGCTGCCTACCATACAAATGGATTCTTATTGTTTTGAAGCAGTCTAAAGGCAGTGGACCGGCTCCACGAAGAATTCATACAAAAATCAACGTGCTCCGGCACATTATTCTGTTACGCGAACTCCTGCAATTAATACCGACATCAAAACTCCTTTGCATTTAATAAAACCATTCTAGCACAAAAATACAGTTTTGTAATATAATTATTACGATTTCAGGGGGTAGATTTGAAGGACAATTTTTTGATTAAGGTTCCGGGCCTTAAACCCGATGAACAAAAGCGCTTCATATTCGCAAATCTAAAGGATAATATCAGCAGGCTTAAACTGGCAGGCTTTGCATTTTTGCTCATTGAAGTCACAATGTTCGTCTGGCTATTATTGAAGGGAATCATAAATCCCGATGAACCTGCAGATTCCACTCTTCTTTATCTGTATGCCGGAATAATAATGTTCATTTCCTTTTATCTTCTGGTATTGATATATGTCGGTAAAAAAGCCCGTATCCGCAATATGACTACAATGAGAATGTTCATCATGGCAGGACTCATGATAGTTCTTATATGGGGAGTATTTCTTGTCCTGTTCGAACATTCAGGCGGATTTTTACCGAGTGCCTACATACTTATCATGATGTCCATAGGAATCATCCCTTATCTCAGCTTCTGGGAAATCGCCATCACCATGATTCCATCACAGCTGCTGATTACCATTTATATATTGGCGGACCATTCATTTGCTGAAACCTTGTCGGAGGGTATTCTCTTTGATTCCTGGAGCTTTTGTATATTTGCAATTATCATTTCATCGCTCTTCTACTCAATGAGGATTTCAGGTTTCAAGAAAGACATTGCGCTTATGGAGCAGAATGATCTTCTCAAACAGCATTCTGAAGTCGATGCACTCACAGGTATCTTCAACAGGCGAAAACTTGATGAAGAACTTGAGAATGAATGGCAAAGGTCAAGCAGGTCACAGAAACCATTGTCATTCCTGCTGATAGACCTTGACCACTTCAAATCCTTCAATGACACTTATGGGCATGTTGAAGGTGATCTCTGTCTTAAGAAAGCAGCTGCTATAATGAATGAAACCCTCAAGCGCTCAACTGATGTTGTTTTCAGATACGGTGGAGAGGAGTTCGCAGCAATTCTGCCTTTTACCTCACTGGATGCTGCATGCCTTGTAGCTGAAAAACTGCGAAAAAACATTGAAAATGCAGGAATTGTCCACAAACACACCGCAATGGGATATCTGACTGTCAGCGTAGGAGTGGCTTCCGCCGTCGGCGACCACTCAGCAAGTCCGGAAAAGCTCTGTCTCGAAGCAGACAAAGCCCTTTATGCCGCCAAGAAATCTGGTAGAAACAAAGTCATCTGCTATGATGACTGATCATCTTCTTTTCTGGAGCTCATCATAAATTTCATCAAGGGTTATACCTTTTTCAACAAAAAGGACCATCAGATGATACAGAAGGTCAGCTGACTCATATATGACCTCGGTATTACCCTCATTCTTGGAACCGATTATTACCTCAGCTGTCTCTTCCCCGATTTTCTTCAGTATCTTGTCTATTCCCTTGTCAAATAAATAATTGGTATATGACCCCTCCCTGGGATTCTCTTTTCTATCAACTATAACGGAATAAAGTTCGTCAAGTATCTTGCTTTTTTCACTCACCGGATATTTCTCCCTTCTTGTTCAGGCTTCTGTAAAAACAGGAGAATTCCCCTGTATGACAAGCCGCTCCCTCCTGTCGGACAATGTACAATATGCAATCATTGTCACAGTCAACCCTTACCTGTTCAACATATTGATAATTTCCTGAAGTCTCCCCCTTATGCCACTCCTCATTCCTGCTTCTGCTGAAGTAGTGGGCAGTACCTTTTTCAAGGGTCTTTTGAAGCTGCTCCTTCTTGGCATATGCCTGCATGAGCACTTTTCCGGTCATCAGATCCTGGGTCACGACCGGTATCAGCCCTCTTTCATCATATTTCAATTTGTCCAGACCATTCATCATAGAAGTCCCCTGACATAATCACTGCTGATTCTTATGGATTCCTCCTGGGGAATCTTAAAGTGTTCCTGCTCTACAATAAACCACTCAGTTGCAGGTGATTCCTTGATTATTGCTTCAAAGTCAATGGTACCACTGCCGATTTCAGTACTGGTCCTGTCTTTTGCGAGGTCCTTGACATGAAGAAGTGTGAGTCTGTCCTTGTATTTTCTCACATATTCCAAGGCGGATAATCCGGGATACTCAACCCAGTACAGATCAATTTCCAGAAGTATATCCCCTGAAGTGTTTTTGGCGAATATATCAAATCCATAATCATCACCAAACTTCTCAAACTCAAATGCATGATTATGATAGCCGAGGCTTAAATTGGATTTCTTAAGCCTGTCATTGAGTTTGTTGAATTTTTCCGCCGTAGAAAGCCATGCATCCCTGCTGTTCCTCATGTCCTCGGGAATCCATGGAACAACAATATACTTGTTTCCAATTGCGACATTGTACTCTACCGTTCTTTCGAAATCAGAAGTAATCAGGTCAATGGAAGTATGGCTTCCGCAGGGCTCTATTCCATTTGACTCCAGGCATTCAAGGACCTTTGATGCAGGAGTGTCGAAGAATCCCGCAAACTCTACACCATTGTATCCACTCCTTGCTGCAAGTCCTATTGCTCCCAAAAAATCCTTGGAAGCAATTTCTTTTATAGAGTATAACTGTAATCCTATTTTTGACATTTCAGGCCTCCGGCTTTTTTCATATTTTACCATAACCACCGGCAAGAAACATGGCTATTCCTGCAGCTATCGCAGCATTCAGTGATTCCGCATTACCGCTCATAGGAATTTTCACCAGTTCATCACACAGGGATAAAAGTTCTGCTGAAATCCCGGTGGATTCATTTCCAATAATCAATGCACTCTTCCCAGCAAACTTATAGCCAGGGCCAAGACACTCGCCCTTCAGGTCAAACCCATACAGTGTATAACCGGCATCCTTCAACCCGGCTGCATCACCGTACTCCATATATGAATGGGAAACCCTGAGTATGGAACCCATTGTCGCCTGTACAGTCTTGGGATTATATATATCAACACAACTTCCGGTCATAAGTATTCCCGAAAACCCAAATGCATCTGCTGTACGCATGATTGTGCCAAGGTTCCCCGGATCACTTATTCCATCAAGCAGGACTACGGCTTTTCCTTTAGAAATTATGTCATCAATCGTACTCTCATTCATAATGACTGCCGCAAGCACTCCCTGGGGTGTTACAAGGGAAGAGATTCCCGCAAAGATATCATCGGACACCACAATGACTTCATGACCCTGGTTTTCGTATGCATCTAGCAGATCCTGATGTATAGCTGCAAAACTGTCCGAGGATGCAACAATATCTATATGCAGTCCTGAGGACATGGCCTCATCAACCATCTTGACGCCTTCTATTAGAAAAAGGTTCTCTCTGATACGAACCTTTTTCTGTGCAAGGCCTTTGAGCCTTTTTATTCTCTTGTTGTCCTTAGATACAATCCTTTGCATCCTAAACTTTCTTCTTTGCCTGGGCTGCCAGTGAAGCAAATGCAGCGGGATCATTTACAGCCATGTCTGCAAGAACCTTTCTGTTGAGTTCAATTCCGCTTTTCTTGAGACCGTCCATGAACCTGCTGTAGGACATTCCGTTTATCCTTGCTGCGGCATTGATTCTTGTAATCCATAATTTCCTGAAATTACGCTTGTTGGTCTTCCTGTCCCTGTATGCATATGTAAGGGATTTGATTACAGCCTGCTTGGCAACCTTGTAGTTTGTGCTCTTTGTTCCAAAGTAACCTTTTGCCTGCTTCAATATTTTTTTATGTCTTGCGCGTGTCGTTACACCGCCTTTTACTCTTGCCATTTCTAAAACCTCCTCTTATATCAAATCGATTCCGGATCTTTCTGCCCGGTACCGCCAAACAGCTTATTTATATGGTATGAGTTTTTCGATAGTCTTCTTGTTTGCATCAGTCGCATATGCATCGAGCCTATGTGACTTCTTTGCTTTCTTGCTCTTTGATACAAGCCTGTGGCTTCTGAACGCATGGCTCATCTTGACCTTTCCGCTACCGGTCTTTGTGAACCTTTTCTTTGAAGCACTGTGTGTCTTAATCTTGGGCATTGTTGTTTCCTCCTGTCATTACTTGTTTTTCAAAGGTGAAATTGTCATCAGCATGTTTCTGCCTTCCAGTTTTGGATTTGAATCCAGTTCACCGGTTTCGGAACATGCTTCGGCAAATTTCAACATTAATTCCTTTCCTGTGTTTGCATATGCCATCTCTCTTCCCCTGAATCTCAGACTTACCTTAACCTTGTGTCCCTGGGAAAGGAACTTGTTGGCATTTTTGGTCTTGAAACTGAAATCATGTTCCTCAATATTGGGTTTCAGCCAGACTTCCTTCATGGCTGTTGCCTTCTGATGTTTGAGAGCCTCCTTTTGTTTCTTGGTCTGATCAAACATAAATTTTCCATAATCAATGACCTTGCACACGGGCGGATTTGCCTTTGGTGATATTTCAACCAAATCCAGGTCATTCTGGTAAGCAATCTGCCTGGCCTTGTCCGGCGTCATTATTCCCATCATATCTCCGTTGGGTCCGATCAGCCTGACTTCCTTTGCGATTATGTCATCATTGATCCGCATTTGGTTCGTAGGACCTTGATTTCCTTTAGCGATATTTTTCACCTCCGTAATACTGCGGGCCTAAGCCCATTTCCGTTAGTCCTCTGCAAAAAAACAACGGGCCGTAGAAACAACCCGCTGGACAAAAAGCTTAATCATCTTTTTATTGACCCGGGAACATCATCCCCACAGGTGAGAAGCGGATTACTTCTGCTTTGTTTTCTTGCTTGTTGATATTAACACACAGGGCATTGGTTGTCAAATAATTTCGTACATATCTCCGGCACCTTCCCTGGTTGCGTGTTCAGTGACCTTGGTGACCCTGATTTTCGTAATTCCGCTGCCGAATGATATTTCAATTACATCTCCCTCGCTGACCTTTGAAGATGCCTTCGCAACCTTGCCGTTTATGCTGACACGTTTGTTGTCACAGGCTTCTGCGGCAACCGTTCTTCTTTTTATAAGCCTTGATACCTTCAGAAATTTATCCAGTCTCATCACAGTCCTTCTTCCTTTGCCATATCCCAGAACCTGTCCAGCTCAGCAAGGGTCATGTCCTCCATCTTTCTTCCTGCCTTCTTCACATTTTCCTCTATGTATGCAAACCTCCGGGTAAATCTGTCGGATGTCTCCTGCAGGGTTATCTCGGGCTCGATGTCCATGAACCTGCACACATTTACAAGGGAAAACAGCAGATCACCCATCTCATCCTTTATTGACTGCCTGTCCCTTTTCCTGCAGGCCTCCATGAATTCACCTATTTCTTCCATGGTTTTGTCAATTGCACCTTCCGGGTCATCCCAGTCGAACCCTGCCTTGGCTGCCTTTTCCTGTATCTTTAGACTTCTGAGCAAAGCGGGATATGTCTTTGGGATTGCATTGATTTTTTCAGTATGTGACTGCAGTCCCTTTGATTTGTTCTTGATCCTGTCCCAGTTCTTCAGTACTGCTTCTGGATCCTTTGCTATATCCTCACCGAAGACATGAGTATGTCTTTCAATGAGCTTACGACAGATTCCATCAACTATATCAGATGTATCAAACCTACCGTCTTCCTCACCGATACGACCGTGGAACACAATCTGTAAAAGGACATCCCCAAGCTCCTCCTTCATCATTTCATCGTCGCCGGCTTCTATTGCCTCAAGAGCCTCATAGGTCTCCTCGAGCATATGCCTTTTCAATGATTCATGGGTCTGCTCCCTGTCCCATGGACAACCATCCGGACCGCGCAGCTTTGCCATAATCTCAATCAAATCGTCAAATGTATACTTTTTCCTGTTCATTTAATCATCCCATCGTAGAAATTATTATATCAGCCACGGTCTTCATGGGAACCTGGCTGTCCATGCTTCTTTTCCGAAGCCTCTGATATGCCTCGTCCTCACTTATGCCAAGGCTTTTCATCAGGATACCCTTCGCCTTTTCAACGCTCTTCCTGGTTTCAATATCTTCCTTGAGCCTCGAGATTTCATTTTCAAGTGATTGTATGCCCCGCCTGCTTTTCAGTGCAATTTCCACTGAGTTCAAAAGAACGGCTTTGTTTATGGGCTTCCTCAGACTTATCATATACGGATACTCAAAATACTGTTCTGCATAGTCCTTTTGCATCTGGTTTGCCAGAAGAATGACAGATCCCAGGGATTCGTTGATTACCACCTCAGTAATCTGAAATCCTGTCATATCCCCCATTTCATAGTCAAGGACAATAAGGTCAGGCTTGTACATTCTGACCTTTCTCAGGGTTTCACTTCCTGAGACACAGGTATCGGTGATATTGAAAAATTCCTGTTCCAGTACGCCCTTGATCTTATCTGCAAGTTCAGGGGATCGTGCCGCCACAAGAATGATTTCATTCTTCATATAAGTCCTCCGGCATTCTGACATGAATTATATCATAGGTAAATGCAGGGTTTTATATCTTTTTGGCAGTAATAATGCGCGGAATCCCGCTGATATCGTTTTGAATATCTGCAATTTTGAAACCATTGGCTGTAAGAATTGCTGAAATGCTTTCAGCCTGACTTATTCCGGCTTCCAGTATAAGGTAACCTTCCGGTTTCAGATATGAGCCTGATTCCCGGGCAATCCTCCGGTAAAAAGAATACCCGTCCTGTCCTCCGAAGAGAGCAATGGCTGGTTCATGACGTCTTACAGCTTCCTCAAGATGGATACTGTCACCTTCTGCAACATAAGGGGGATTGGAAAGAATCAGTTCATATTTATATTCTCCCAGGGACTCAAAGAGATTGCTCTTGATTGCTGCAACTCTGTTTAAGAGCCCGAGTTTTTCAGTATTCATCCGTGCTATAGCCAGTGCGCCTTCATCTATGTCGGACAAGTGCACTTTGAGTTCATTGAACATTGAAGCAAGTGAAAGACCTATGCATCCGCTCCCGGTACATAAATCAAGAACCATGGCACTGCCACTGTATTCATTTTTAATCAGATCTGCAGCTCTTTCAACGAGACCTTCGGTTTCAGGACGCGGAACAAGAACTGCGGGACTTACAATGAATTCGTGCGACATGAACCAGGCCCTGCCGGCAATATATGCAATTGGTTCTCCATCCGTCCTTCTCTGCACATACCCGAAATACTTATTCGTGTCTTCCTCACTCACTTCAGCATTTTTATTAACATATATATAAGTCTTGCTGCAATCCAGGACAATTGTCAAAAGAACCAGGGCTTCGTTGTATGAATCCCCGGTTCCGTCACCAAGTCTATTTGCCGCTGTTTTCAGCAGATCTCCTATTACCATTTATCGGAGCCTTCTTCCTCCGGAATCACCGCCTTGAATGCAGCGATTGCAACTTCCAGCATTTCATCGTCAGGTTCCTTTGTTGTGAATCTTTGGAAGAAAAGTCCGGGTGCGCTTGCAATCCTTGAGAACAATCCGTCACTGGCACCGGCAATTTTGATTATTTCATATGAGATACCTGCAACTACCGGAATCAGCAGCAAACGTATGACCAGATTCAAAAGCATGGAATTCCATCCCGTGAATGAAAATATTAGTACACTCACTATCAAAACTATGAAAAGGAAGGATGTACCGCACCGTTTATGCTTGGTTGTATACTTCCTGGCATTCTCTACTGTAAGTTCTTCGTCATTCTCATAGCAGCTTATGGTCTTGTGCTCAGCTCCGTGATACATCCATACCCGCCTGATATCCTTCATCCTTGACACCAGTACTATATATGTAAAGAAAATGCCTATTCTCAGCACACCTTCAATCAGGTTGTTCAAAAATACATTACCGGTTGAAACAAGTCCTGCAAGAAGGTTGGGAAGCAGTATGAAAAGACCTACGGAGAAGAGCAAAGCAAATGCAACGGAGAAGTATATTATTATATTGAAAGCCTTGTCCCCGAATTTCTTCTCCATCCAGTTTTCAAACTTCGAAGGTTCCTTGTCTCCCTCTTCCTCAATGTCCACAAGGGAAGCTGCATGCATCAGGGATTTGATCCCGTAAACCATCTGGGTGAATATACCATATACGCCCCTGACAAGGGGTATTTTCCTTATTTTCTTATTATGAGCAAGTGTTTCCGTGGTTATGTCTATCTCACCATCGGGCTTCCTTACCGCAACAGATTTCTTCTCCGGGCCAATCATCATGATTCCCTCAAGAAGAGCCATTCCGCCTATGCTTGTTTTTTTAGCCATGTCTTTACCTCTAATAAAAAAGGCCGATGTTACCGGCCCTTTGATATTTACTTCATACCATATTTCTTCTTGAACTTATCAACCCTGCCGCCACTGTCGACAAGTTTCTGTTTTCCGGTGTAGAACGGATGACAGCTGGAACAGATTTCCACTGTAATATCCTTTTTCGTAGAACCAGTTTCAAATTCGTTTCCACATGCACAACGCACATTTACTTTTCCGTAGTTCGGATGTATGTCCTTTTTCATCCTCTCACCTCTTTCATAGGGCTTTTTCGGTCACTCAGAATACCTCATCTGAATGACGCAAGGGGTATTATAACACAAGGAATTTTGGATTACAAGAGATTTTATCAAGAGTATTCACTCTTTGTTACTCCATCCTTTGTATTGATGTTATTGACAAAGTCAGCATTGGTCTTTGTTCTCATCAGCTTGTCAATGAACCACTCGGTTACTTCAGCAGTACCCATGTTGCTCATGGCCTTCCTTATGGTCCAGATGCTTTCCAGTTCCTTCTGGTTCAGGAGCAGGTCTTCCCTTCTTGTCCCGGAGCGGCTTATGTCAATCGCCGGGAAAATCCTCTTCTCTGAAAGTTTTCTGTCAAGGTGCAGTTCCATATTACCTGTACCCTTGAATTCCTCATATATAACATCATCCATCCTGCTTCCTGTTTCAACAAGAGCAGTTGCGATGATTGTAAGGCTTCCTCCGAACTCAATGTTCCTGGCTGCGCCGAAGAATCTCTTTGGGCTATGGAGTGCGCCGGGGTCAAGACCTCCTGAAAGGGTTCTTCCGGTTGGTGTCATCGTAAGGTTGTAGGCCCTTGCAAGTCTTGTGATACTGTCCATAAGGATTACAACATCCTTACCCTGCTCTACAAGGCGCTGTGCCCTGGCAAGAACCATCTCCGCAATCTTTACATGGTTTTCAGGGACCTTGTCAAAGGTTGAATACGCGATTTCCCCTTCGATTGACCTTTGCATGTCAGTAACTTCCTCAGGTCTTTCATCAACAAGAAGGACTATGAGCTGTACTTCGGGGTAATTCTTTGAAATGCTGTTTGCGATTTTTTT
>DAINQB010000027.1:22433-28372 GCA_036743175.1 Bacillota bacterium
TTATCTCCTTCTGTCTTGACCCTGCCGACACCTGTTATCTTGTCGCCGGTTCTGAGATTTAATTTTCTTATCTGTGATGGTGAAACGTAAATGTCCTTGGGACCATAAGTGAAATTATCTCTTCTCAGGAACCCATATCCATCGGGAAGAACCTCAAGGATTCCCTCAACAGGGTCCTGGTCCTGTATTTCTGCAGGAGGGGCACTTTTTCCGGACTTCCTTCTTCTTCTGCCGTTGCCTGTTTCTTCCTTATGCTCTTCTGCTGCGGTTTCGATTTCATCAGTCTCTTCTTCGACCATGTCAGTCTCTTCTTCGACTATGTCATCCGTTGCGGGAATCTCTTCAATCTCAATCTGTTCAACTTCTGCTGCAACAGGCTTTTCTTCCTCTTTGCCACCGGCTTCAAGAATAAGATCTATGAGCTCTCCCTTCCTGTACTTGGTTATACTTTTAATGCCCATCATCTTGGCAATATAACGTAAATCCTCAAGATTTTTTGTTTTCAGTATATTTATATCCTGCATATTGCACCTCTCCGTCTTAGGATATGATTTTTTGTGTTTAGGAAATTATGAAAAATCAGAATTAACCAAGCAGATTATATCACTTTGATTTTTTACCGTCAATTATGCAAGCCGTGCAAAGTTGCATAGAGACCTTTGGTTATTATCACTAAAAAACACCGTGTTATTTGTATTGACTCCAAATACCATATATTGTAGTAAATTTTTGATCAAGCAACATAATGTTGTGGATTATTATATTAATGTATATTATAATGTAACCAACAGGTGATTATATTGACCAACACAAAACCAATGATAACCAGGGAAATATACAATGGAAGAGCCGTTACACATTTGATGTGAGCATTTTCGCAGTCGTTGCGAAGGTGCTTTTTTATTTTCAACGGAGGTATGCCAATGAAAAAAACATTTGTCATCGACACCAATGTGCTTCTTCAATCCCCTTATGCAATCTACCATTTTGAAGACAACGACATAGTGATTCCCGCAGTGGTCCTTGAGGAGCTGGACAAGTTCAAGAAGGACCCCAGTGAACTTGGCGCAAATGCCAGGGAAACATCCAGGATTCTTGATGAATTAAGGACACAGGGTGATATCAGCAAGGGCGTGGAACTTCAAAGCGGAGGAATGCTCAGAATTGAACTCAATTGCGAAAACGTCAGGCTCCCGGAGTGCTGGGATCCCAAAAAGAATGACAACAGAGTATTGAAGGTTTGCCTTGGGTTGAAGGAGGAGGGTCTGAAGACAATTCTCATTTCCAAGGATATTTTTGAACGAATCAAAGCAGAAATTGTCGGTGTTACTGCACAGGATTTCTATGCAGAGCAAGTACCAAGGTATGATGAGCAGTATACAGGCCTATGCAATGTATATGCAGATGACGAAAAGATAAATGATTTCTACACCAACGGCAGCATTGACCTCAATGGTGTTTACATCAATTATGAAAACTCTGTGATGGCTGACGGGAATCTGATCATGAATCAGTTCCTAATAATTCACTCTCTGACGAATCTTAACCATACAGCCCTTGGTCGATTTGACGGAAAGAAAATTGTGAAGCTGATTCATGCCACGGAACGTCCCTTTGGTGTCAATCCCAGGAATGCCCACCAGAAATTCATGCAGGAGGCTTTGCTGACAGATTCTGATAATGCACCATTGGTAATTCTTAAGGGACCCGCAGGCACGGCAAAGACATTCTATTCACTGGCAACAGGTCTGCAAAAGGTTGTTGAGGAACATGCATATAGAAAAATTCTGGTTTGCAGACCAAATGTGAAGATGGATGAAGACATTGGATTTCTGCCCGGCACTGAAGAAGAAAAAATTGCTCCGTACATGCGTCCCATAATCGATAATCTTGAAATACTTCTTGACTCTGAAAACAAGGATAAATTCAATCACGAGCATGAGCTAAGCGACAAGATACAGGAACTCTTTGACCGAAAGATAATAAATACAGAAGCCATTGCTTTCATACGGGGTCGCTCCATCGTGGGACAATGGGTTATAATAGACGAGGCTCAGAATCTGACGCCGAAACAGGTAAAGGGAATCATCACAAGGGCCGGTGCGGGAACCAAGATAATACTGGCGGGAGATCCTTTCCAGATAGACCATCCCTTCCTGGATACACGGACCAATGGACTGTGCTTTGCGGCTGAAAAGATGAAAGGAAGCAGGCTTACATACCAGATATCCCTGGGAGAAGAGGATTGTGAGAGATCTGCACTATCATCAGAGAGCTCAAAAAGAATGTAATGAGAGGTTTTTATGACAACAATTAACAAAGTGGAATTCGCAGGATGGCCGAACTGTTATAAACTGGAAAACGGCATTGTAGACCTGATTGTAACCAGTGATGTAGGTCCAAGGATAGTGAGATATGGATTCATTGATGGAGCCAATGAAATGTGCGAAGTCAAGGAGCAGCAGGGTAATACAGGTGGCGACGAATGGCTTATTTACGGTGGACACAGGCTGTGGCACAGTCCTGAAGGAAAACCCCGCTCATACTTTCCCGACAACTCTCCTGTTGAAGTTAAAGTTATTGAGAATGGTGTCAGGATTTCGCAGTCAGTTGAAACCACAACCGGTATAAAAAAGGACATGGAAATCACCCTGCACCCTGAAACTTCAGCAGTCACGATCAGGCACTACCTTACAAACAAAGGCATGTGGGATGTTGAACTTGCAGCATGGGCTCTGACAGTCATGGCCACAGGAGGAACAGAAATAGTACCACAGTGTCAGATTGATACTGACTTATTGCCCAACAGGATGCTTTCTTTGTGGCCATATACCAAGATGAACGACCATCGTGTTACATGGGGAAAGAAATACATACTTCTGAAGCAGGATCCAAAATGTACAGAAGCATTTAAATTCGGAATATCAAACACCGACGGATGGGCTGCTTATGCGAACCACGGTAATCTGTTCATAAAGAAATTTACTCCGATTGATGGTGCACTTTACCCAGACTACTCAGGTTCCAGTTATGAAACATATACAATTGACTTCATGCTTGAGATGGAGACCCTGTCGCCCCTTGTCATCCTTGAACCGGATGGAACCCTTGAACACGTGGAAACCTGGCAGCTGTTCAAAGATGTACCTGTTCCCCGGAACGACAGCGATGTCGACAATCACATTTTGTGCTATATCTAACCAATACGCCAATCATCCCAAGGATGTTTAGTTAAAAATAGCCAAACATCCCAAGGATGATTGATCAAAAATAGCCAAACATCCCAAGGATGATTGATCAAAAACAGCCAAACATCCCAAGGATGATTGGTTAGTGTGACCGCTTTTTCAGTCTATCAGTTCACCTACATTGTTTAGTACGTATCTGGGCCGATATGAGAAGTCGTTGATTCTTTCCTGCAAAGTGACTCCTGTGAGAACCAGTACTGTGTCTATTTCAGATTCTGTACCGGCGGCTATGTCAGTATCCATCCTGTCCCCAATTATGACTGTGTCCTTCACTGCTGTTCCAAGCTTTTTCAGCGCTGAACGCATCATCAGGGGGTTTGGTTTACCGATGAAATATGCTTCCCGTCCCGATGCTATCTCAATTGGTGCAATCAGGGCACCAGTTGCAGGCATTATTCCCTTTTCCGTGGGGCCTGTTTTATCAGGGTTCGTTCCAATGAGCTTCGCACCCTTGTGCACCAGCTGGACTGCTTTTTCTATTTTTTCGAATCCATAGCTTCTGGTTTCTCCTACTATGACATATTCAGGTGAAACATCATTCATCGTCAGTCCGACATCATATATTGCATTGATCAAACCAGCTTCACCAATTACATACACGCTGCATCCCGGACTCTGCCAGGCAACAAAGGATGCCGTAGCAAGTGCGCTTGTGTAGAAATGCTCTTCACCGACTTCTATTCCCAGCCGGGAAAGCTTCTGGGAAAGCTCCTTCGGTGACCTTTCACTGCTGTTGGTAAGAAACAGGAACTCCTTTTGTTCCGCTTTAAGCCAGTCCACAAACTTCTTTGCTCCGTCAAGCAGATGATTGCCGTGATATAGCACGCCATCCATGTCGCATATAAACCCTTTTTTATTCCTTAATATTTCCAAGGTAATACCTCCTGTAATTCTAAATTCATATCATGAATCTTTGCCGGCACCCGTCTGCTGTTCCCTGATTCTTTTTTTCATCAGATATATGAATATGTTTGTTATAAAAAGCTTTGGCATGGTCATTAAAAGGAGCGGTCCGGGGAATTCATCCCCTTTTACAAGATGCTTTGACAATCTAATTCTCAGTCTGTCAATCCTATGGGTTTCCGGGAGAAAACCACTCATTATCTTCTTATGGGTCTTCACTATTTTCTTGACCAATGCCTCGCAGGAATACTCCTTTACCCTGTCAATTTCAAATGTCTCGGCAGCTATTTCAGCGGCAGCCATCACTGCATTTGATGGGTTAAGACTCTCATTGGTGTACTCCCTTAGGTTCTGCAGCAATCTCTTTATCATTAGTTTATTGATTTCGCTGTCCCTTTTACCATTTCCAACCTGGTCAAAGATATATCTCATTTCATCATGGGTAAGCGGGTATGTAAGCCTTTCATTTTCAGATTTTACAAGGAAATATGTCTTCCCGTAATTCTTCCCGAAAGCCTTCATTGCATCCAGATATCCAAGACGAAGATTGATCCTGGCCTGTTTTGCATCAAATTCCAGCAAGCCTCCGAGCATGGATGTATTCTTTATATATATTATGCTTGCGTTGTTCTTCATTATTTTTTGTTTTATACCGAATGTACCGGTCATATCAACAGCAATTATATTTTTATACCCTCTTTCCAAAAGAGTATTTACAGGCAGATTGTCATATGCCCCCCCATCAAGATATGTACTTCCTTCAATTTTGATTCTCTGGAAGATTGGCAGAGCGGCACTTGCAAGGATATAGTCAACAACCTGACCACGGGGCATATCCTTTACACTCATATATACAGGTTTAAGTTTGGACAATGAGATTGTTGATACAATAAGCTCAATGGGGCTGTTCCTTATTACATCCTCATTTATAATCGATTCAAGCATTTTTCTAAGAGGGGTTATATCAAGACCCCTTTTCTTTGTTATATCCTTTATCTGCTCAACGATGTTCTCATATTTTTTATGGAAAGACCACTCTTTCTCAATCGGTTTATAATCCACAAGATAGGATGGGTCAAGATGCTCCCAAAGTTTCTTGGTTTTTTCAAACTCATTGATTGCAATTGCAGCTCCATTTATAGCACCAATCGATGTTCCCGCGACAGTGGAAATCTCAACCCCCAGTTCCCTGAGAGCCTTCCAAACACCTATCTGATATGAACCTTTTGTCCCGCCTCCTGCGAGTGCAATTGCATATTTAACTGAATCCAAAATAGTTTTCTCCCCGCACTATTATATCGTATCAGAAGGCATAAAAAAATATAGACACTGGGTTATTAACCTTAAATTAGCAATTCCCGGAACAATTGTTAATAAGAAATGGTATGGTAATATTCACTTCCTCCAGAAGGTTTTACAGTCTTTCTTGTCCTCAACATTGAAGTCAATCATTTTTCGTAACAGATCAAAATCCACAGGCTCATCCCATTTGACCTGAAGGAACATCTTTGTACGATTATAGCCGGCTTTTGATATCTCTTTGTCAAAATGCTCGATGCAGGCAAATTCCGTACTTACATTCAAATGCTTTTTAGCTACATTGAAGGCAATGATAAAGGTACCATGGTCTGTGAACATCGGCTGGTTCCATCCGATCCTCTGACCAAAATGAGGATATTCATCGGCTATCCACTGCAAGATACCTTCGACCCTTTTTCTTTGTTCAGCATCATCTATGCTTGATAAATATTCTGAAAAAACTTCCATCATTTTCACCGGACAGTCCCC
>DAINQB010000027.1:28472-31281 GCA_036743175.1 Bacillota bacterium
GGCTCCGTCTGATACCAATATGCAGTAGAGGCCCAGTCATCACCTCTGTCATTTGCATGGCCATGTTCAATGCTTACCCTGATATTCCTGTTGAAAGGAACCGGATCAACTGCATGATATCTGTATACACAAACCTTGCCTGTAAAATGATGACCATTGCCAGGTTCGTTGACCTCACACCAGGGTTGTCCACTGTACATATGAGCAGTCTTCTGCATCCCCCAGGCCTGGCAGAGATAGTCCTCAGTGCCCGTTCCATGCAAATCCGGTGGCCACTCCTCACTGTTTTCCCGGTCTACAAAGATCATGTCATCGCCTTCTCCCCACCAACCGCCTTCGATGTTGTCAATGCTCATATTCATTCCTATATAGTGGCCCCTTCCCTCGGCTTCAAGAACCAGATAATTGTCCCTGTCGCTTAGGTTTTTGCCGGCATCAGCCCTGACCACATCATTACGGACGGACCTTTTCCAGCTGGCGTGAAGATACATGGCATCATCAGGCAGGGATTCATGTTCCTGATAATCTATGTAAAAATACGTTATGGCAGGTTTTTCCTGTTCGTTGACAAGCTCTATCCTTGCCCGTTTTCCAAATGGCATTGGAATCCAGCTGTTCATGGCAACCCTTGGATTTTCAGTGCCTTCCACGGCTTCGTTGCAGGATGTACTGAAGAAAACACTTTGGTATGTATATGCCCTGGCATGACCAAGACCAAAGAAATCCCCTACAGGTGTATGCACCGATGGCTCCTTCTCATCATCCCAATAAATTTTAAGAAGCATCTTGCGAAGTGTCAGGGAATCAAAATCCCTGTCGTCATCAGGACCCCATTTGCCAAAGGAAGTCATCCATATATGGCTGATTATCCCGGGGCCTTCTATATCTGCAATAACCCTTGTTTCTCCCGGAGCAATGCTTATTGAATCTGCATTTCCCCCGGTTCTATCGTAGGAGCTTATCCTTTTTGCCTTAAAGTCCTGTTTCTTATATAAATTCTCAAACATATTTCCTCCCCGTACGTCCCGATGGATTAGCAAGGGGCTGTAATCATATATTTACGATACAGCCCCGTCTGCCATATATAACCGGTGTTTTCAAACACCGGGAACAAGCCCTTCATTTTTCGTCATGCACTGAATGCAGATATATTCTACCACTGAATCAGGCTAATTGTTCTGACTTTTTATTTTTCTTTTCCTACTTACTCTTATGACAGCCTTCAATGCAAAGAATGTAATAAAAAATGATATCAGAAAGGCAAGGCTATCAAACTGGAAGCTTGAAAAGTTGTAGACTGTCAAATAAGTAAAAGGAAATCCGAACTTAAATGTTTCAGGGTAAGCAGGTAATGCCAGAAAGCATGTTACCAGCGATATCAGCGGGTTTACTATCAATGTCAATATCAATAGATCTTTATCTTTCATAATTTCTGCCCCGTCAGGAATTGATTACCAACCTAATTATACACAAAGAGAACATAACGTTCAAATCTCCATGTAGCAAAGACCTCTCAGCAACCTTTCTCTAAAAGAACAGTCAGTGTGTCTTCAATGATACCATTCTCCCTCGCCGAATCAGCCCTGTATGTTGCAAAATGACCGTAAATGGATTCCTCTATGCTTGTGCATGAGTCTGAATGGGGTTTGCCTGATATGAAATTGATGAAGTCAACCGCAAGACGGAAGTCTCCTCCCCCATGGCCACCGAATGCACCGGTTGTATCACCCAATTCACCGAGATTTACAACAACTTCATCATATTCGCATCCCGGAGCCGGGTTTATAGTCCGTATGGTGAACTTTTCATCCTCCATAGCGCCGAATATCTCACCCAGTGTACCGACGATATGTATGGCTCTTCTGCCCGTTGCAGCACCACCTATCATATTATGTGTAGCCGTTGATCCGTTTTCAAATTCCATCATCACTGACTGGTGGTCTACGGTTGTATTGTCACATTTATATACGCATTTACCATATATGTTGTCGGTTTCAAGGGAATGGATCTTTTCTTCAATCGTTGCTTCATATCCATCCTCGAAGCAATCCCAGACATAGAAACTCCATCTGTCGGGGTGGTCAATATAGTGCTTTTTGGCGGAGTAAATGCAGCTTTCCTCTATCGCACAGTCCACCATACACCTTGTGCCGGAACCTTCCGGGGCATTGCCGGGATGGAACTGGGTATTGCTGCCAAAGCTTGCAACCCTTGACGGTCTTACACCGTTTTGAAGCCACATTATCATATCCATGTCATGACAGCATTTTGCAAGCAGCATGGTCGTACTGCAGCACTCCTTGTTCCTCCATTTTCCCCTTACATACCCGATTCCTATATGATGGTATGAAACATGCTCCTGGGTCTGGATATTGAGTATATCTCCTATGATGCCTTCCTTAATTTTTTTATATATCTCCGAATAAAAAGGTGCGTATCTTAGAACATGGCAGATCATGACCTTGTTTTTGTTCTTCTTTACACAATCAACCAAGCGCCACATCTCTTCTTCATCCACGGCAAATGGCTTTTCCAGCAGCATGTCATAACCGAGTTCAAGAAGTGGAATCGAAGTGCTTACATGCTGGTGGTCCATGGTGCCGTTTATGATTGCATCAGCAATCCTGCCTTTTGACACAAGTTCATCAACTGATGAAAAACACTGCTCCGGTTTCAGGGAAAAAAGCTTTGCAGTATAGTTTCTTCTGCTTTCGACCAGGTCTGCAACACCCGTAATCCTTGCATTGAGTCCTGACTCCAATATGGCCTTTGCATAGGTTATGGATCTGTGTCCAGCTCCTACAATTAT
>DAINQB010000028.1:0-30914 GCA_036743175.1 Bacillota bacterium
CAACAACATTTTTTCTAATTGTGGATAACCTCAGAAATTTTTACGGAAACTCAAGTTACATACCAAAACATTCGAATAAAAAACCACAGGAACTTCCTGCTTATACTAGAATGGATAATCGTCAATACTAGTAGAAGTACCTTTTGTTCATAGCGCTTATCTTATTTGAGATTTCTGATATTTAGGATGAAGCATATCCTCCGCAATTTGTATTATTGAAAAGTTTTCATTTTCTTCCCCATAGACTTTTCTAGTTCGAATATGTTGGAGAAGAGAATATATATCTCTTATGATTTCCCGAGTTTCAGAATTCATGCTCGAATCATAAGTTCCCGTAATCTGGTCATAACTACTATATCCTCCAATTGTTTTTTTATCATTATTATATACAACAGTCAGAATTGATATTCCTTTTGAATAATCTGTCTTGACTTTTTGATATTCGTCATGGCTATATGTACCGCCATTTTTCCAGTTATGAAATGAATGGTCCGACAATATGAAACCAGCCAAATATTCTACTTCCTCATCGTTTAAGTCTATGACAATTGGCTCAATAAATCCTGTTAGATCAGTAAATATTAGTTGTTTGTCATTAGTTAATTTATACTCGTATTCTCTGGGATTGCCTATTAGGTTAAGTTGAAACGTGAACTCTGTTTCTCCTGGAATATAGTTATACTTTCTGGGTGGTGGGCTGGTTGAAGGTACTGTATTCAACTTTTTTTCTGTATGGGAAGTCGTTTCACCTGTTAGTCCAATGTTACATCCACTTAAAAAGCCTGATAACAGAAAAACGACTAATAATAATGATAATGCTTTTCTCATTCTGCAAACTCTCCCAAATATCATATAACACCTTCAGAACTGATAGGCCACCAGACCTCTTCTCTTATAACAGAGATATATCAACCCATTTATATCTCTCCCATTGAATATTCTTGTAGTGATGGTTCCGGTTATGCTTTTCTCAGTTACTTATTTTGAGGTTATCCCACTCCTCACTTGTCAATCTTTCAAAAGTTATATAACGCACGGTTTCTGATGTTTGAAAGGATAAAACTTTACCTGAAAGGCTATATATGAGAATAACTCCTGAAAGGTTGGATTTACATATTTTCAGATCACTTCCATTGCCAAATTCCAGTAATATTACTTCTTCTATCTGTGGTTCTTCCTTTATATAGTAGTGTTTGCCAGTGAGAATTTCTCTCTCAATATAATAAATGTTCTCTTCTATGATCTTTGTAACTATTTCATTGTGTTTAACAGTCATACTATTATTATCTGTCGCATATGCAAAATCCAGCCTTAGGCTGTTTAGAAAATCCTTATACTCCAGACTTTTCGTTATGCTGACTGTTAATGCAAAAACAAATATAATTATTGGGATAACTGCTACAGTAATATATATCCATAGTTTTGAATATAATTTTCTTTTCATGGCCTCATTGTATCAAACAAAGTCAAGAAGCCAAAGCTTTTCAGTATAATTCCTTCTAAAAAACAGCTGATGGGATTATCTGATTATTGCTGCTCAACCAGATTGTTTCTTGTCTTGAATTAGTTTTATTACTCCAATAATAAGTGCAGTTACAATTCCGATTACAAATAAAACTCCAAGAATTATTTGAAATATGTGTCCGAAAGTAATTACAAAGTCAGGCAGCCCTGGAAATCCCAAAAGAAGTGAAATCAAAAGAAATGCTATAAATACATATCCAAGAATACTATCCAGGGAATTCTTCTTTAAAATCCTATTGTACTTCTTTCTCACTCTCGCCCCCCGTGTTATTATATATCAAATCATACTATTGTAATAATTTTATGATGAACCAAGCTTCAAAGATGCTCCATTGAACTCTTATATCAGTAATATGATGGGCTATTCCACCACTACACATTTTATAAAATTCCCAGCCCATTGATTTAATGAACAGTATTATTCTATCTCTATCCTTCCAGTAGACAGACACATCTATATCATTGTAAGCACTTTTTTCATGAGCTTGTTAAGCAGAATTTTCTCATTATACCTGGAGCCCAGATTTTCTGGCACTTCTATCAGTGGTTTTGCTTTTCGTTTTCGTTTATCTTGTAATCTGTTCTAATAAATCAAAAGATTACCGGATATGTTTGACCAACCATCAACTTTCCCATTTTGGTCAAAGCTGACATATGACAATCCATACCACCACGAATATGGACTCAAGCTATCCGGTGTTCCCATAGCTTTTAAAACATCCTCCTTGGTAGAACCAACCGTAAATGGACTTGGATTATCGTCCCTTTTTCCTATACTAACATTTAGGTTACCGGATATATTGGACCAGCCATCAACTTTCCCGTTTTGGTCGAAGCTAACATATGATAATTCATACCACCAAGAGTAAGAGCTCAAACTATCCGGGGTGCCCATGGTTTTAACCACATCCTCTTCAGTGGACCCAATAGTAATAGGACTTGGATTCTCCTCCCTTTTTCCAATATAAACCTTTAGGTTACCGGATATATCTGACCAACCATCAACTTTCCCATTTTGATCAAAACTAATTGATGAAAGGCCATACCACCATGAATATGAACTCAAACTATCCGGGGTACCCATGATTGATTTAACTTCTTCTTTAGTAAATCCTATGGTTATATAACCTTTTGGAATAGTGACGTTATCAGCAGAAGAAGGGTTATTATCAGAAGATGGTGTTGTAGTTGGTTCTGCAGTAGAAGAAGGGTTAATATCAGAGGATGGTGTTGTAGTTGGCTCTACAGTAATTTCCTCAGATAGTAAATTGGTTAATCTGTTCTGTGCCTTTTCCAGTGATTTTTCCAGCTCATTTATTCTGTTATTAATACCACAGGCAGATAGACTCCCCAAAATCATTACTATTACCAGGCAAATCGAAATTTTCTTATACATATCTTACTCCACAATAGAAAATCGATATACAGACTGGCGCACCCCTCGAACGGAGCTATATATCCAATCGGATTATACCAATATCAATCTGCAGTTTCAACCAGAGACAGTGTATGCTCCAATCCTCTCTGTTTTAAAAGAGATTGAACTTCTCATGATCGCAATCACGAGAGGCTCAAATCATGTTACATAATCCCAATGATGGCTTTTCCATGTTTTTCAATTATTTAGTTAAAGTTCTTCTGATTGTGTATAATGTAAAGTAATATTCTTAGGGAGATCTTTTCATGAATAATAACGGGCGAACAAAACTGTTTTCAATTTTAATTGTGGTGATACTGCTGCTACAGATGATACCTGCAAATTCTGCATATGGTGTCACACCCAGCAACATAACAGGCACACAATATCTGACTGTTCATGGAACAGACTACATTCCTTCTGAAAGAGCTTCTTCATTGATATTAACCGAAGCAGATGGAATTACAGTCATAAACCCGGATTCAAACGGCGACTACAATGATATTCCGGCCGGTGCGAAGATTTTATTGGATTTAGGCTTCACATTGGAAGACGGCTCTGAAGATACTATCTATGATTATGATGGAAATGAGTTTTTTACGGTCACACTGCCTGATGGTCTTAATTTTTCAACAACTTCGGGAACACTAGTCGCAACCGATGCTACAGATGGCAATTATGCCATGGCAATATGGACCATATCCGGGAATACACTTCTGGTTGAACTTACGACGGCAGATGAGGATTCATTCGGGAATGGTGGAGCAGAAAATGATAACCATTTTGATAAATGGGGGAAAATTCATATAGAGGGAACATTCAATGCTTTGAATGCCGGTGACGGCACTACAGAAACAATTACTTTCGGAAGCCAGACAATTACCATAAACAGGCAGCCGCTTCCCATGACCAGTACCCTTGAAAAATCCGGAGTTTATGATGCATCAACAAACCAAATTACTTGGACTGTAACTGTTACACCACCTGCAGGTGCTCCTGACCAGGCGTTCGACGGATTTACCGTTATAGATGAGTATTCCGGCAATCAGGCATATGTTTCGGAATCCTTTGCCATCGGCGGTGATTCAATACCCGATTCCACCCTTGCAATTGATTCAGGCAGCAGAACTGTCATATATGAGTTTCCTGATACAGATCCCGATACAACCGGGACCCAGACAATCACATATAAAACCGCTCCTGTAGATTTTTCCGCAGAAAATGGAACCAGTGCAGAATTTTCAACATATTCAAATACTGTAAGCCTATATAGGGGCAGTGACCCTGCAGCAGATGATGATACAAGTTCAGTGGACCTTGACTGGATAAACAAAAGCGGAAGCATGGTTGACACTTCAGCAGCAGACCCTACGGTTGTAAAGTGGGAGGTCGATATAACAGTGCCTGGCGCTACAGGCAGTTCTATATCAGGTGCGACCATAATCGATGTAATACCAACTGACCTTGAACTGTTCACTGATACTTCCCATCCTGTTACCATTAAATTCGGTTCAAATCCTGAAACAAACGTATCCAGCGGTACAGGTGATGGAGAATACAGCTACTTATCAAATATACTTATCTACAGATTTGCATCCGACAGCCAGCCTGCTGCCGGAACCACAGCCCGGTTAACTTTCTACACCAGAGTAACTGCAGCAGCATGGAGTGCTTATCTGAATACAAATGACCCGATATCTTTCAGCAACAGTGCCAGCCTGAATTGGACTCAAAACACAACCGAGACTTTCCCCGGTGACAGCTATACAATATCCGAAGGTATCGGCGAAGGAGGATTGCTTTCCAAATCTGGCGGTTCTACTACCAATTATGCCTACTCGGTTTCAGATCCAGGAACAATTCAATGGACAATAGTTGTAAACAGAAATGAAGTTAACATTGTCAATGCCAGAATAACTGATAATGTTCCTGCGGACCAGATGCTTCTGATAGATGAAAGTCATCCATTCATTGTTACGGGACTTAACTCTGAAACAATAACATCTGCTTCATCAACTTCCAATTTCACTTATACAGACCAAAACAACTTTACCTACGAATTTTCTGAAGAAACAGCAGGCACAGATACGATAAGTACTCAATATACGGTAACTTTCTACACAAGAATCGTTGATCCAAACGGACTTGATAAACTGTACTCCAACGGAAATAAAAACTATCTGAACAGTGTCACACTGACGAGTGATTCAAGCAGTGCTGTATCAGAAACTGGTCAGAAAACATATAGAAGCCAGATGGTCAGTAAAAGTATTTCAACCGCATATAACTATAATCCGGCAGAACGCACCATTCAGTGGAGAATTGTTGTAAACAGAAACCTATTACCCTTGAGCAATGCGGTTGTCAGTGACACACTTCCCGAAGGAATGACACTTCTTATTGATACGGAGCATCCTTTCAGCGTTACTGCTTCAGGAACAGGTGGCCTCGGAATTCTTTCCGGTTCTTCTGGAGACAGCTCCTTTACCTATACATTGCCCGCATTGACATCCGACCAATACACGATAACCTTTTGGGCAAAAATGAATGAATCAGCCTTGATAACCCAGTGGGAAGGAACAAAGGGATTCCGAAATCAGGCTTCCCTTGATTCAGAAGAAATCGTTTCACCGATTATCAGCAGATCCACCGCAGATATTAAAAACCCGGTTATATCAAAGACTTATGACTATACAACAGGCAACGACACCATTACCTGGTCAGTTGAAATAAACAATGCCCAGATACTTCTTCAGAATGCAGTAATAAATGATACGTTGAATGCAAGTCTGACACTTGATCCTGATTCAGTGAACCTGTACGAAATTACCATAGATGACTCTACAGGCAACGCCAATCCGGGAGGTGTTCTTGTCGATCCGGCAGAATACGGAGTAACACTGCCAACGGCAGGAAATGGAAATGTTTTGAGTGTTGCACTTCCCCAGTCCACAACCAAGGCATACAGACTTGTATTCCAAACATTGATACTCACTGATGACATCGATTTATCAAACACAGTTGACATTTCAGGAAGTACAGGGGATCCTGCCGGAAGTTCCACATCAACGCAGATTGTTGTAAATGACCTGTACTCTACCGGAGGAAGCGGAACAAACACACTGACTGTTCATAAAACGGATTCTGAAGGGAATCCCCTTGAAGGAGCTACTTTCAGACTTTTGAATGTCAACCAGCAGCCGATTTATAAGAACGAAAATCAAATAGTTGCAACAACAGATTCGTCCGGTGACGCTATTTTCAGCAGCCTTCCATCCTGGGTCTTTTATATAGAAGAAATTGAACCAAACCCCGGTTATCTTATACCGGAAGACTCAATTCTGGGAGGAAATCGTCTGGAAGGTACAGAAACAATCAATTTTACCAATTCCCTTGCCCTTACTGATGTAACATTCAACAAGACAGGTGCAGACGGTGCGCTGTTGAACGGAGGAACCTTTACTCTTTCAGGTTTGGATTACGATTCGAATCCTGTTAGCTTCACAGCTTCTGCAGTCAATGGCATTGTAACATTTGAAGATATTATGCCTAACCTGGAAGGAACACCATATACAATAACAGAAACCGCAGTGCCCGATGGACATACTTCTACATCCGCTACACTGCTGGCATCTGTTACGTACAGTGAATCCAAAAAGTCACTTGTCGTTACGGTAACGCCGGAAACATTGGTGAATACCCCTGAAACAGGAACGGTTTCATTCGGTAAGACAGGAACCGGAGGAGAGTTGCTTGACGGTGGATCATTTACACTTTCAGGTACAGATTACAATGACAACCCCGTAAGTATTACAGGAGTTGAAGCAATGAACGGTGTTGTCACTTTCAGCAGCATTCCCCTGGGAACTTACTCAATAACAGAGGTGTCACCTCCTGACGGATATCTCATGCCTGCAGAAGCAATCATTCTAACTGCAGAAGTAACATATAGCGATGGATTTGACAGTATTGAAACGATAATCAAAGGCACAGGACCGGAGACTCCCGAAGTGACATCATATGAGAATATACAGGCATTTGGAACATTATCTTTCACTAAGGTTGATTCCACTAATATGTCTGAAATATCAGGAGGTGTCTTCACTTTGACAGGAAAGGATTATTCAGGCAGTGATGTTCTGTTAACTTCGAGCAGTGTGGGAGGAACTGTAACATTTAATAATGTGCCGCTGGGAGATGATTATACAATCAGGGAAACAACACCTCCTCCCGGATACCGTCTTACATCAACCGAACTAAATGCGAGCGTTTCATACAATGAGGATAAAACGTCGGTAATAACCTTCATAAGCGGAGAAATGCTTTCCAATGATCGTGCACCCTCGTATTTCTTTGCACCTGTATCAGTACTTAAAACTGATGAGGAAGGAATTCCATTGGTTGGTGCAGAATTCACCCTTTATGACAGATTGGACAGAGAAGTGTCCAAGGCAGTCTCTGGGTCGGACGGAGTGGCGCGATTCGGAAATGTTGTCAATGGTATATTTTATAAGATATTAGAGACAAAAGCTCCTGAGGGATATGAAATAAATGAAGATGAAATTGTTTTCTCAATCATAAGTACCGATCCTCTATCCTTTACTGTTGTCAACACAAAGAGCACGATTGAATACGGAAGCATTACAATTGTAAAAACCAGCGAGACCGGTGATAAACTGGCTGATGCTGAATTTGTGCTTTACACCAATGACGGAGACCCATTGCAGTCTGCTGTAACACAGATTGACGGAACTGCACAGTTCAGTAACATACCAGCCGGTTTATATACTATTAAGGAAACACGGGCTCCCAATGGTTATTCAATTGACCATTCAGAACTCTCAGTAGAGGTGCATGGCAATGAGGTTATAGAGCTGACTTTTGTCAATACCCCTGAAATGGTTGAAGAATATGAAGGAGAAATTCAGGTAACAAAGGTTGATAAAAACAACATGCCTCTGGCAAATGCTGAATTTACCCTTTTCAATGCCGATGGAGCAGTAATCGGAAAACTTATTTCAGACAGCGCCGGTGTTGTCAGATTCACAGGTCTGAAGCCAGGAAAATATTCCATAAAGGAAACAGTTTCACCTGAAGGATATGAACTCTATGATGGACCCGCCTACTTTCAGATCAGAGATTCCATACAAAGCTTTGCATACAGGCTGAAAAACAAGCTGAATGGCGATGATACAGAAATAGTCTATTGGACAGATGATGAGTTCCCGGCAGGTTCTCCGGAAAACCCATCAACAGGAACGATCCCGGCTAGTCTGTACCTGTTATTTGCCGGTATCCTCCTTGCACTGGGTAGTTTTGCTATAAGACACAGGGCAGATGAAGCACCACGCTCCTGAAGCAAACAAAGTCACTCCTTCTCATAAGCCCCAAAGTATGCAGCAGTAACAATGTATCTGCCGTCAACAACCTGTATGGGGTTCCATGGGAAGGAGTTTTCCCGCTTGTTTCCTTCAGAATCAATGTAGTAAGCATCATATAGGTTGTATGTGGCAATATGTATATCCTTTTTATCCTGTTTTACTCCCCTGACAATAAGGTCAATCTGATTGGACTTGTAAACGAAATCATCTATGAGTTCATACTTGCCGTAAATGGTTGAATAAACAGTTCTTTGCCCATTTGTGCGGTTCACAAAACCAAATGAACATGTTCCATCAGCATTGAAGGTATAGACACCGTCATGGGTTTCCGATACTTCAAATGTCATTGTTATCTTTGACAGTATGCCTGAACTCTCGGTCCAGCTTGCTGTAAGTCCTCCGTTGAACACCCCTGTTAGTTCCTGCCCGGACACTTCCCCGGTTGCTTCACTGCCTATTTGAACAGTACATGAAGCCGAACCAATTTTCTTACCGGTCCCATCAAGTACAGTAACATTCATGGTTTTGTTTCCGGCCTCATCATATGCTTTTTCAATGCTTGAATATGTAGTTGTATTATCCCCGGAACCATCATTCCAAATATATGTGTATCCTGGGTCTGATACATTAAGTTCAAATTTTATCGTTTCACCGACCCCGGGTTCATCGTTGCTTGCAGTCAGGGTAAAATTAAGATCAAGGGATATAGGTATCACAACCCTGCCGATCAGTTCCTTTTTTCCGCCTGTAGTATCATACAGGCTTCCGGTTACAATTGTGGCAGCATCGGTATTATATGCATGTCTTGCTGTCATATTTATACTTGTCCTTGCATCATATGTTTGTGTATCCGTTGTACCGTCACCGAAATCAGTCTCTACAAGTAGACTTTCAGCCTCTGCAAAAATGTTTTCAAAACCGTACCGTATGACCGTTGTTTCCCCCACCTTAATATTTTTCAGTTCCTTTTCCTCAGAATAAGGCAATACTTCCCTTGCCTGCAGATTGTGGGTTCCGGGATCCATTATGCTGAGTAACAAAATATCATAGACATCTGTTTTATATATTGAATAATCCCTGTCGATTTCAGGTTTTATTGCAGTATCCCATTTAATTCCACCGGGTTGCATGTTTTTGATTATACATTCTGAAACAGTCGTTGAATTATCTCCGATTAAAGGAATGTCATTCTTAATAACAAGCGCAGCTACATCAAAGTCTGCATCCCTGGAATAGACCTTGATATACCGTTCAGGCACATTGTCAAATTGTTCATTCATGACAAATCCTATTATTTCCTGACAATCCGACGTCTGTAACTTTACTTTCACCGATGAGTTTACCGGTTTTTCCCTGACATATGTAATACTAGAAAGCATGTTTTCAGGCTTGTCAGTATATATTGCGGAGCTGTTTGTAAATGCCATTTGCCAGAAATCTATGAAATCAAGCGCAAGTGAACCATTCCCATTCGGATAAAAGACCTTTGTAAACGAGCTTAGGCTGCTTCCGGCACTGGTATTGATGTATGCCTTGTGAAGATCAAGGAATGAAACATTGTGTTTGTTCAACATGTAATCTATAAAAGCACTCATTGAATATTCATGAACAGTATCCACTGTAGTGATTGTCTCACTTGGAAGTGAACCCGTCCAAATTTCAGGGATAATGCCAAAGGCAACTTTCTTTGAAGCATACTCAGCCATTGCTTCTGTCCACCAAAGATTTGCACCCATGGTAAGACCGATTGCCTGCTCATCCTGGTATGCATGGAACAATTCATGGGCGGCCGTGGTTTTCACATTCTCCTCTGTATCATACTCTCCGGGGAGGTATATTATGGAAGATTTCCATGAATAACTGCCTCCATCCTCGGAATAACCACTGTGCACTATGACATATTGGCTTGTCAGACCGTCATTCAGCTTATATGAGGAACCGAGCAAACTGTCATACTTGCTCCTGGCCTCTACCAAAGCCAATGTCACTTCATTTGCAAGTGATGCAGGGTTTTTATTTCCATGCGCATTTATCTTTGTATCATCACTGTCATAATATACTGAAAAGAATCCGTCCTGTGACTTGATGCAATCATATCCCCATACTATTCCCAACGGAGTAAGATGGGATGTTGTAATCCTGAGATTACCATCTGAAGCGACTTCAGACTCCATGGGCTCCCATGTTCCCCTTTCATCATTGAAGTATGTTACAAGCGGAGTATTGCCAATATATTCCTGTGGGACAGGCATCTCAATGGTTATATCACCGTTGAATTCATGCTGGTCCCCTACTTCAACAAAATAGTATTCGCTGGAATCCGCAGGGAACCCGGATGATAGATCAGACTTTACCTTTTCGACTGTCAGAATGTCGGATTTTGCAATTACACCCAACGGTATTTTGATTGTAATATTTCCTGATGATATTACATTGTCCTTTGATGCATCCACCTGCTCTTCGATTATTGAATCCACCCCGATATCGTCCACAATGAATTCACCTAGTTCACTCTTTTTTCCATCCACACTTATTATGAGGGTATGCTTTCCTTCCGGAACAGCCGATGAAACCGCAGCATATACCTTGCTTTTGGTTATATTGCATACCGGTATCTGCACATCGCCCAAAAATATACCGTCTATTGTTTCGCTGTCAAGGTTTTCACCCTCTATTGCAATGATTGAACCTAACGAACCGGATTCCGGTGAAAAACCTGAAGTCATGAATTCAGTGTTAAAATCCGTAAGATCAATGACATCCGGATTCATACCACCTCCCGGGCTAAAAAGCACCAACAGAATGAGCAATGCCAGAACAACACATACAGTAGTTATTGCGAACTTCAGGAAACCGCCCTTTTTCTTTTTGACAGGTGGTTTTGATGTATACCTGTTTTTGGGAGCAGGTGAATTCTGAATGGCCGAGTCGTTTATATTATGGTCAACCTTTTTACCCTCCGCCGGGACTCCGCAGTTCGTACAAAAGGCTGAGTCGCTTTGCATTTCACTTCCGCAATTAGTACAAAATACTTTCTGTATCGGTTCTTTTTTGATTTCAAGAGGTTTTCCGCAATTTCCGCAGAATTTTGAAGAGCCATCTGTTTCAGTTCCACAATTTGTACAATACATACCGGTTACCTCACAAAAAAGACTAACAGAAGTGCTTTAGAACACTTTCCCCCACGCTTTTTAGTTTACTTGCCACCAAGGGATTTCGCAAGCCTTCTCTTAAACCCATATTTGTTTATCCTTGTTCGTGCATAACATGATGAAACATCAGGCCTGTTGAATTTACCCGTACTTGTTACAACCCATCCTTAAGTACCCCTATTCATTTTTGAACCTCTTATGACTAAAGCCACAAGATTCTTAGGTCATCTCCTCCATCGAAGTGAAATGGTTTGTAAAAACCGCTAAGCTAATCCTTCGTCCCGGTGGTTGAATAAAATATACAAGTTCAACCACAAGTTTTCAGCCCTTTCCAATAAAAACACATAGTAGCTATTTCCTTTTTCTAAATATAACCTCAGGCCTTGCAGATAAATATCCGATTTTTATGTTTCTATCTTAATTTCATCTCCTATACCAACTGAATTTTCTCCCCTGTTCACATTTTGATAACGCTATCCAATATTAAAAGTATTATCTTGATTCAAGCGCCCATACATTTGAAAATTGTTGTTTAAACCGATTGTATGAGGGAATTCAATTACCAATCAAGCGGTAAGACAAATACATTTATTGCACCTCCCAAAATTCAGGCATATAATGTTTTTACAGGATGCCATCTGTCTTTGCATCAGGCAAGGGGTTTGGTGTTTTTGCAGTTATTGACATATCAGTCCGGCCAGGTAGATATATCGGGCATCAACCTATATTTAACTCTCCTTGACGATGAACTCAACTTCAAGTACTTCAAGACTTTAAGTCTGGTTTACATGTCGTTTGCTATCAGGTGGCAACCTTAAAAAGGAGGTTTGGAAATGAAAAGGATTTATAAAGTATTGGTACTGTGTACATTGATAGTATTTTCATCTGTGCTGTTATTCGGATGTGTGGAATACATCCCTGTGACAGTAAGGGGTGGTGGCTGGGTCCCCGTCATGAATGAAGAAAGCAAGGCAACATTCGGGTTCACAATCTGCTGTAAAAATATCGTTTATGAAGATGAAACACCCATCGATTGGGAAACAGAAGGCAATTTTGTATACACAGACAAACTGAACTGCATCAGAATAAAGGGTGATATAGATGGTGCTCTTATGGACGGTGAGTATGCATACTTCGGCGGAATGTATTATGTTGGTGATGAATCCGGTGAATTTTTTGTCATGGTGCAGGATATCGGAGAACCGGGCAATGCTGACACTTTCTATATTGAAGTATCAGGCGGACCATATGACGGTTATATGAACACAGGAATAATTGGTGGTGGGAATATAAATTTATTCCCAGTAAAATAACAAAACAATTCAAGTGCTTGTTCCTGTTCTAGCCGGCCGTTGAGCCTTGAATGAATTTCAGGGGTGTTTGTTTTTACTTTTTCCACTATCATCTGTCCTTGGCTGTTTGATTCAATGCCATGGCTTTTGGTTGAAATGAATTTCAAACAATGGAACTGGCACAAGGCGAATTATTAAAACATACATAAGTTGATGCAATGGAATCCTGAAACTGAAATTACTTATACAGAATACAGAAATCAAATTTAGCGTTATATATTTTGACACCATTTATTAGACACATGTCTATACATTAAAGTACATTTACGTTTTGACTTGGCAGCATGATTTTACTGCCAAGGTCAATGTCATATGATTCAGGAGACCATCTTTCCAATCCACTGTAATGGTATAGGGTAAGTTCACCGAAATAGATTCTGCCTCCTATGATATATGTATCCACCCTGACCTGTATAAAAAGCTTTGAAATTTCCTGCACCATTTCTACAAGCTTGTCAAAATTTGCGGGTTTTACAAATTCTTTGTCGTATCTCTTATATCCATATATGGGCAGCATATTGAAGTCCATGTCGAAATGATCGTTTGTCCTAGTTGGTCCGTATCCGGTTGAAATAAGGAACATATACGGTTTACCATGAAAGCAGAAGAACTTGTAATTCCTTGGATGACCATGTTCCTCATCCTGCATATATTCTTCAATCATGAGTTTTCGCTCAATGTCCTTGTACTGCCATTCCCTGTGCACCATATAATAATCACTTTTCAACCATTTCTCTGTCATTTTCTTCAGTTTTCTGCGATCAATTTTTGATTTATCTTCACACATGTATATATCACCTGATGTATGGTTGGGTTTCAACACAAACTTATTCGGAAGATTTTCAAAATCAATATCGTCATAATTGTCATAAATTCCATACAGTGGGAACAGGTATTCTTCTCCGAACATTTCCCTGATATGATTCCTGACAAGAATTTTATCTGTCAATTCCGTATATATTGGTTTTCTGTCATATAGTTTCAGCCATTGCAGTTTTTCGTTATATGTAATCGGATTGGAAAAATCAGGTTTCTTCCCGAATACCATTTGATAGTCAAGGCTTATCAAATCCTTGTCAGACAGATGTTTTCCTATAATACCTCTTATGTAAGAAGATACTGGTATACGGATTTTCTTGAATTTAGACGCTATCTGAAAAGCTTCTCCTTCACAAGCCACAAGATAGATGGTTGCAATGAACAGCAAGCCTCTGAATCTAGATATTATGACAGTTCCTGGAGCAAAAGATTCCTGAGCAGACAGAAATGAAAAAAGAATGAACAGTACCATGAAAGTTCCCGGCAAGAACCGCTTTTCCTTTTTTGTCCTTATATACATCACAGGAAGCACTGCAAGGAACAACAGATAAAATGCGGTATAAAAGATAAATACCAGAACATCATTTGCATTTTCCCAGGTCCATGGCACAGGTGAAAATAAATAAGTAATATATCGAGAAAATGCTTTGACAACTATATTGACTGGTGACTGCCCTGTGTTACCTATAAACATCACCAATAGAAGTAAAGCTACAGCTGCCACAGCAACACCGATTATATATGATGGCTTCAGCCAGCTTTTAAGCTTCTTTTTTCTTCTGTCATAGAAGAAAATGACAAATAGTATTACAGGTAACAGGAAAACAATCCTTGGGAAAACTAACGTTGCCGGAAGGAACAGTAACAGTGAAACAAGGATTGTCCATTTTTCCCCACCCATAAACCATCTTGTGAAGAAATAGATGATCAATGACATAAAAAATATCAGCAAGGAATCCCCTGAAGGTATTGTTGAAAATGGTATGGATGAAGGAAGAAAGCATAATATGAACATAGGGAAAATCATTTTATCTTCCTTGTACTGCAATATTTCGGATATTCCCAGAAAAATCACCAAAGTCACGGATGTAATCACTATGTTGATGTACCTGGCCAAAAACATATTTATTCCTGTAAACCTATATATAACTGACAGGAAAAGTGGATATATTCCAGTATCAAAGTCAAGGGATTTGATTGTATTTGCGTTGGCATACAGGTATATCACTTTGATTATGTAGGAAAGCACCAAAAATACCATAACCGATTTGGATGCTGTCTTTTTCCAAAACAAAAAAAACAGTACCACAGTGTGAGTTGAAACTGTAAATATATTCAGAATATCCTGCCCGATGACATCCTTGAATAACGCTATTAAAAGTATATCAATGACCAAGACTCCAAGCACCAGAGCGAAAGGAAGCAGTTTCCCGTTTTTCAATTTATCAGTTATCATAAGTCAGTATTTCTCTTCGGTATTTTTGTATTGTGTTTATACATTTCATTTTTCCATTTTGGGTTGATGCAAAAACCTTCTTAACCTTACGATATGTTATGCCGTTTTTTTTAATGCTTCCTTTTACCAAATAACCCGAATAAATACAATGTACTGCATTTCTTCAATTATGCCTCCATCCTGCATTATATCAGATTTCAATGTACAATTTGTTCAATTTTTAGATTGCAACTTATATGGAAATCATCAGAAAGTTAACATAGCTGGAACACAGAACTCCCTTCTTTGGGAGTGCCGACATTTTCTTGGACCCGTTATCTGTCCCATTGTTCATATGTTTCCAATACCTCAAAGCCTTGTACAAATGTACTAGACCCTGAAAAATATATCAGTAAACATTAGTAAGATATTAATATCCTAAGCAATCCGATTCGGATTCTTTGGAAATGATTCACACTCGTCCAGAGGACTCAGTACTTTTCCGATGAACTATCCTTGTTTCAACCTGCTTCATTATCCTGTCGTCGGACCGCCCGTTCTCAAGCCGATCGATGAGCATTCTGCATGCTTCATATCCCAGCTGCTCAGCCCTTATATCGACGCTGGTAAGATGAGGATAGAAAGTTTCAGTGATCATTGTGTTGTTGAATCCTGTTATTGGAACTGTAGCATTGTTCTCATTCATATACTGGATGGCCCCGAATGCCAGGATATCATCTGTCGTAACCACTGCATCAATATGCATGTTGCTTAGTTTTTTCATGGCATTGTACCCATGCATGAAATCGTCTTCGCAGACAACAATCAGATCCTCATCAACCGTAATGCCGTTTCTGTTCAATGCATTCTCATATCCGGTATACCTGTGCTTGTTATATATGAATTTCCTGTCACCACATATCAATGCCAGTCTTTTCAAACCCTTGTCTATAAGCATCTGGCATACGTCATCCATTGCCTTTATGTTGTCATTGTCAACGGAGATTGCATGATTGCCATTGGCAGGGGTTCCGATAAGTGCATATGGAACTTCCTTTTTTTCCAGATACTTTACATTTTGGTCATCATCCTCAACGGTCGTAAGAATGGCACCGTCAATCCAACCACTCTTAATCATATCCCTGATATTCGTATGGTTGTTTTCCTTGCCCTGATATGCATTCATAATATAGTAACCATGCTCCTGGGCACATCTTGTGATTCCACTCATTGCATCCATGAAAAACTGATTATGGAAGACACCATAGGTGTCCCTTGGAAGTACAAGTCCGATTATTTTTGTTCTCATGTTGTTGGCAAGACTCTTTGCCACAGCATTTGGATGATAATTCACCTCATCCATTGCCCGTTTTACTTTCTCAACAGTTGCCTTGCTTATCAAGTTGCTTCCCGATACAACCCTTGAAACGGTTGAAATCGAAACCTTTGCAACCTTGGCTACATCATTTAATGTTGCCATTTGTTCCTCCTGTATTTCAGACACTTTGCCCTGTATTATAGCATAATTCCGTTGATTTCACTCAAATCCACAACAGAACAATCCGGATATACGATATCCGCTTCAGACAATTCGTCCGGGTCACCGATACCGACAGCAATCATACCCGCTGCTTTAATGGACCTTATACCTGCGACTGCGTCCTCAATTCCGGCACAGAACCTTGGCTCTATACCAAGTTCACCGGCTGCCTTCAGGAAGATGTCAGGAGCGGGTTTACCATGAGCTATTTCAGCAGGATTGACAACATAATCGAAATAGTGCCTGATTTCAAGTCTTTCCATCAGAAGAGGCCCATTTCTGGAAGCACTTGCCAGTGCCACTTTTATATTCCTTGATTTACAGGCTTCGAGCAATTGTGCTGCTCCGGGCAGAAGATTGGAAGGAGTGAACTTCGAAATCATGTCCACATAGATTGCATTCTTCCTTGATGCGAGCTCATTCTTCTGTTCCCGGGTGAATGCATCCTGCATATGTCCATGCTTTAAAATTATTTCAAGGGAATCCATCCTTGAGACACCTTTTGTAAGGACCTCAAGTTCATCGGGCAACCCAAACCCCAGATCAGATGCCAGAATCCTCCATGCAGCGAAATGCTCATCTGAACTGGATGTCAGCACCCCGTCCATATCAAATATCATCGCCCTGCTTTTCATACTTCATACAGATTTTCATAATACTCGTCAAGCATGCGTTTTACTGCAAACTGCTCCCGGCAGCTATTAATGCTGTTTTGCATCATGGAAATCCATCTCTCACGATTTTCATAATATGTGGGAAGCACGCTTCCCAACAGTACGTCATAAAGAGCCTCTAGATCATGGGCATCCAGCTCCCTGTCATCATTAAATTCAATGCCATCTCCGAACTGCCATCCATTGTTGCCATGGTCACAGGCCTCGGGCCACCAGCCGTCGAGGACAGAAACATTCAGCACTCCGTTCATAGCTGCCTTCATACCGGAAGTTCCGCTTGCTTCCTTGGGACGCCTTGGATTGTTCAACCACACATCACAGCCCCGGGTAAGGACAGCTCCTATGGTCATATCGTAGTTTTCAAGGAATACTACATTGTTAGGATATTCTTTGCTCATTGCTACGAGGTTCTCTACAATTTCCTTGCCGTTGTCATCCAGGGGATGGGATCTGCCTGAAAAGATAATCTGCAGTTTGTTTTTCCTGAACAAATCCTCCACCACTTCCCTGTTCGTAAAGATGAAATTGCTTCGTTTGTATGCCACCGCACGGCGTGCAAAACCTATGGTCAGTACATTTTCGTCAAGCTCCACACCGTTTCGTTCCCTGACGAATTCAATAAGCTTCCGCTTGTTCTTCATGTGGGCAGCCCATAGACCTACTGGATTATCAGCATTGCCAAGCACATCTTCATCAACCCAGGTCGGCAGATGAATTGCATTGGTTATGCCGGTTATTTCGCATCTGTTGTCAATGTGGGCCCACATCTTGTTTGCAGTTTCAGCATGAAGCTGCGCCACCGCATTGGCTGCCTTTGATGTCCGAAGCGCTGCCACTGTCATATTGAAAGGCGCATCACCTATACTGACAAGCTGCTCTATGGTCAGCCCGTTGTTTGCACCCATATACATCAATCTTTCAATTGTGTGTGATTCATTTCCCTGTATCACGGGAGTATGTGTGGTAAACACGATCTTTTCTTTTGCGGCCTTCATGGACTCTTCAAAGCTGTTTCCGGAATCCATGTATTCTTTCATGAGCTCAAACCCTGCAAAGACCGCATGCCCTTCATTGAAGTGATAGATATCGATGTCAAGCCCCAGGGCACGCAATGCCCTTACACCACCGATGCCCAGGATCATCTCCTGTGCAATCCTTTCCTCCGGGAACCAACCGTACAGCTGACCTGTGATCCAACGCTCATCATTTTTTTCAATATCCGTATCAAGCATATACAGGTCGGCATTGTCAAAGCAATCCACCTTCCATATCTTTGCATATACATCAGCATTACGGATTCTGACACAAACCTCCTTGCCTGTATCTTTCAGGAATGGATATTTATAGTTATGATAACTGTCATATGCTTTTCCATCCTCTGATATCATCTGGTCAGTATATCCCTGTTTCCACATCAGGCCTATGCCTACTATGGGGAATCCGTGCTGCTTTGCACCCTTTATATAGTCGCCGGCCAATATACCAAGTCCCCCGGCATACTGCTTGAAGCTGCTTTCAAGTCCGTACTCCATACAAAAATATGCTACATTTGGTTTGTTATTCATGATATTCCTCCGATTTGTTTATTCCCTTTATTTCAATGACCCTGTTGTCATTTGATAATTTAATTTCATTGTTCCATATGTTCACGGTAATTCCCTCGCCTTCAAGCAAGGTTGCAATAATCGCATCTTCGCGGACATTTATTTTTATCCTTCGTCCACGGAAATATATGATAAACGAATATCCTGTCCACTTTTCGGGCAATGCCGGATTGAAACGCAGCATTCCATCCTTTACCCTAAGGCCTCCGAATCCATGGACGATGGCAAGCCATGAGCCTGCAGTACTGGTTATGTGAAGTCCATCCTCCGTGTCATTGTTGTAATTATCAATGTCCAGCCTTGACGCCCTTAGATACAGCTCATATGCCTTGTCAAAATAGCCGATTTCACTGGCCAGTACAGAATATATACATGACGATAGTGATGATTCATGTACTGTCATGGGCTCGTAGAAGTCAAAATTCCTCTTCTTGACATCTTTATCATATTCAAACGGGAAGAAGTAGAAGGCCTGTATTACATCCGCCTGTTTGATGAAACAAGAACGGAGTATCCTGTCCCATGACCAGTTCTGATTGATGGGACGGTCCGATGGAAGCAGGTCATCAACAGTCAGAAGTTCCTTATCCATGAATCCATCCTGCTGGGCAAAGACATCAAGCTCATCAATATAAGGGAAATATATATTTTCTGAAATAGTACGGAACTGTTTGGTTTCATGATCAGCTATATTTATTTCCCCTGCTATCTCAGCAAATCTTTCCGGATTTCCTTCCCTGATTCCATCGGCAACATCTGAAGCATACCTGAGGCAAAAGGCCGCCATTGTATTTGTATACCAGTTGTTGCTGACATTATTCTCATACTCGTTCGGACCGGTAACGCCGAGAATCATATATTTGTTCTTGCGCGGATTATAGTTCACACGGCTTGCCCAGAACCTTGCAATCTCGTACAGCACATGAAGTCCGTATTCCTGAAGATATCCTTCATCACCCGTATAATTCACATAGTTGTATATGGCATATGCTATGGCACCGTTTCGGTGTATTTCCTCAAAGGTTATCTCCCATTCGTTGTGGCACTCCTCACCGTTCATTGTCACCATCGGATAAAGTGCTCCGTCAAGTCCAAGCTTCCTTGCATTCTTCCTTGCATTTTCAAGGTGGTTGTACCTATAGACAAGCAAGGAACGGGCAACATCCTCCTTCGCAGTTGACAGGAAGAATGGTAAACAGAAGGCTTCAGTATCCCAATATGTGGACCCTCCGTATTTTTCACCTGTGAATCCCTTGGGCCCTATGTTCAGCCTGTTGTCATGGCCTGTATATGTCTGGAAGAGATGGAATATATTGAATCTGATTCCCTGCTGGGACAGCATATCACCTTCAATGACCACATCGGCATAAGACCATATTGATTCCCAGCTTTTTCTATGTTCCTCAAGAAGTTCATCAAAACCAACCTTCCTTGCTTCAGTTGCACGTTCAATGGACTTTTCCGTAACTTTGTCTGATTCATAATCCCTTGAAGTGGTTGCTGAAAAATATTTGAACACCATAAATACTGTCCCAGCCTCAACCTTTGAAGAGTATTCATTGCCAATATATAGACTGTCATCTGACACAACGGTACCTTTGAGTTCCACATCGTTCACTGTAACCAGTTCGCAGGAAGAAGACGAAACTATGAATCCCGTCTTTTTGGTTGACATGGTTACATTTGATATTCCCTCATATGAAGAGGCAGATATCTTTTCCCAGAACATGTCATCAAAGTTTGAATCCTTGTTTCGGACATCACCGTTCAGGTATGATGTAATCCTGACATCTACGGAATCTCCGATTGGTTGGACGGTGTATAATATGGCTCCGATTTCCTTTTTTTCCATAGATACAAATCTAAGTGAGGTGACCCGAACCCTTTTACCGGTCGCTGTGATTACATCAAATTTTCTTGTCAAAGTACCATGTTTCATATCCAATTCGCGTATGAAATTCTCAAAATGACACTTGTTGAGATCAATGGTTTGACTGTCTATCCACAAATGCAATGAAATCATATCGCAGGCGTTGAGCACCTTGGCGAAGTATTCCGGATAACCGTTCTTCCACCAGCCTACCTTTGTTTTGTCAGGATAATATACACCGGCAATATATGTGCCTTTCAGGGTACTGCCTGAAAAATCTTCTTCAAAATTTCCTCTGAAACCCATGTGCCCGTTTGCAAGGCTCATTATGCTTTCTGCAATCTCATTGGTATCATTATCAAAAACGTTGCCGGTTACCTTCCATGGGTTGGCTTCAAATATTCTTTTCATTCATTTTCTCCATGCAAGCGTTTGCATACTCTGATTATAGCCAATCCCTGCAGTGATATCAAGATAATCTTTAGCCATTGCAGCCGCTTGCCCTGCACCTTGACATATTCCTGTACAGTAGGATAATGGAATTGCAGGGTTATAACGAATTCCTGTTAAGGTGATTTTCATGAAGAAGTTATACAGCATACTGATCTCATTACTGCTTGTGGCCAGCCTTGCCACAGGCTGCACCCGGGAAATGACGGAACCTGAGAAAATTGAAATACCGACCTCTGCTGTCCTTTCAGAGGATATTGATGTGTGCTACAGTCTTTTTCCCATTGCATTTGCAGACAGTAACGGTGACGGGCTTGGTGATATAAACGGGATACGGGAGAACCTTGGATATCTTAAAAATGAACTTGGGATTGATTGCATATGGCTCAATCCCATCCACCCTTCTCCCAGCTATCATAAATATGATGTGGTTGACTATCTTTCTGTAGATCCGGATTTTGGTACCATGGAAGATTATGAGAACCTCATAAGTGAAATGCATGAACTGGATATGTACATGATAATGGACTTTGTGGTAAACCACACTTCCAGCAAACACCCATGGTTTCAGGCAGCCAAACAAAAGGATGAAAAGTACAGGGATTACTACCGGTGGCTGACTACCGATGAGCTGAAGGAACATCATATGAAAAGCGACTGGTATATCGGTGGAAATACCTACTATTACGCAGGTTTCTGGAGCGAAATGCCTGAACTCAACCTCGAAAATGAAGATGTCAGGAATGAATTGAAGTCAATTGCTGAATTCTGGCTCAACAAGGGTGTTGATGGTTTCAGGATAGATGCTGCCATGCATCTTTTTGACAAGGGGGAATATCCTGAAGGGTATGATACACTGGACGCAAACATAGATTTCCTCAGGGAACTCAGCGAGCATATAAAAAGTATAAATGAAAATGCTTTCCTGATATCAGAAGTAGCCATGAACTATAAGTCTGCATCAGTATATTATGAGGGAACGGATGCTCTCTTCAATTTTGACATCGGCGAGTACCTGCTGGAATCTGCATTCGTGGGTTCAGTGGATATGGCCGATAAAATTCAGTATTATCTTGAACAGACTGCGGGTTATGACAACAGGGTCATGGCAACATTCCTTTCAAACCATGACCAGAACAGATCCATCGAATCCCTTGCTGAAAGCCGTTCGCGTGCAAAGGTTGCTGCAAACCTGATACTTACCCTCCCCGGACTCCCCTTCATTTATTATGGAGAAGAGATTGGAATGACCGGTAAAAAACCGGATGAAAACATAAGGGAACCTTTTGTCTGGGGTGTTGAATCCGAGTATACAACTGCATGGAATCTATCCTCCCAGAACGTGAATCAAAACACGCCGTCACTTGCTTTGCAGATGAATGATGAAACTTCTCTTTTCAACACATATAAGACAATGATCAGTATAAGAAAGGAAAACCCTGTATTGAAGACCGGTGACATCAGTCATGTGGCAACAGGAGTCAAGGCAATCATAGCTTACAGAAGGTATGACACGGACGCAAACCTTCTTATCGTACACAACACACTGGACCAGGAATATATACTGAACTTCAAACCTGCTTCCGAATACAAGATTGTTTACCAGCAGAATCCGGCTGACAAAGTGGCTGACGGAAAACTTTATCTTGGAGGAAGAAGCGTGATAATCATCAATCTGATGGACAATGAAATGGAGTCCCTGGAGTAGACTGGGATTTCAACTGCCGATTTGTTGACATTACAAAAAATCGGTGATACTATTTAAACACAATGCAAACGCTTGCAAAGAAAAGGAGGAATGTATGAAAAAGATATTATGCATAGCTTTGGCACTAGTGCTTGTGGTCGGCTTGTTTGCCGGTTGCAAAAAACACGAGGAAGTAACAGTTACCGTACAGGCTGAGACAGGCTGGATGGACTATTATCAGAATGTCAAGGCAGCAGTAGAGGAAGAGTATCCCTACATCACAGTTGAGATTATTGAGATTGGTGCATTCGACCATCTTGATGCACTCGATAATACATCAGCCACCAACGAAGAAATCGCTGATGTTTTCGCTGCTCCCGCTGACAGATTATATGGTCTCAATGACAATGCCCAGATAGCCTATATACCTGCTGCTGACATGGCGAAGAAAATCGGTGGATGGAGCGATTATGAAGCCGGTTTGGGTGGAGCGTTCAAGGCTGGTGAGAACTACCTTGGCATACCTATGAATATTGAGACCCTGCTGTTTTTCGCCAATAAAGCAAATGCGGCAGATGCCGGCATAGACCTCACTTCCAAGATTGAGCTCAATGACCTGAGCGACAATGACCTTCTTGTGGCATATTTCAACGCCTGGTTCGGTGTAGCATTTACCAATGCAGTAGGCTTTGAACTGCTTGGCAAGGATGATGCCGGAAATCTGTTCTCTGATGCTACCAAAGAATGGAGTCAGTTGAATGCGAACCAGCAGGCATTGTTCAATCATTTGTTTGACTACTGGAAATACCACCAGACAGCAGGTGAAGGCGGAGTACCTGACACTGCCTGGGACAGCTCAAATATCTGGGCCACCATGGAAACCGAATACGCCTCAACAGGCCACAGCTCACTGCTTCTTGAAGGACCTTGGAACGCAACGAAGTTCAGTGAAATCGCTGGTGATGACTTTGATATGCTTCCTTTGAATCAGGTTACCCTCAATGGTCAGGAAGTAGCTCACTGGAAAGGCGGTTGGGCATTGGTAGTCAATGTCAGGAACGAAGGAAATGAAGCAATGATGGATGCTGCAGAAAAGGTAATAGAGGAAATTGTAAATCCAGATAATGCAGTAAGCTTCTACAAGGAAACCGGAAAAATCATGGAAAACGTACCCGCATCCGTATACCAGAATTCTTCCGAATTGTCCGATGCTGACAAAGCAGTAATTGCAACTGTAATCGAAGGTTATGAAGGGGCTCCCGCAAGACCGCTGTTCTCCGAATGGGGAAATGTATGGGGCACATGGGAAAGTGCACTTCTCTCCTGGTCAACCGCAGGTTCTGAACCGGCTACGGCCGAAGAAGCCTACGGAATAGTAAAGGCTGCCTTTGATTCAATGATGGCATCATTGGAATAACGCAGCAAGAATGAGTTTAAAAATGCAGGAGGCTGCGGCCTCTTGCATTTTTATTTAAAGGACCCTGATATGCTGAATCTCGTAAAGCTGAAGAAAAGCAACTTTTATTTGATGATAATCTCTGCTGCAGCCATAATCCTTTCGATTTCGCTGGATACACTGCTCAGGGCAAGCAATGACATCCTTTTCAACGGCTGGCTTGCAGAAAACAACTTTGGTACAGGCAGTAATGACCAGTATTATAGGGTGTATCTGGGTTCTTTGATGATTGATTACTTCTTTAGATTGATAGTGCCGGTGGTATTCGGACTGCAGACATATTTTGCGTATATAAGGTCCGGTGTGGGTATCATTTACAAGGCGGTATGGTCTGTCGTCCTGGGTGGTATGCTAATAGTTACCATCCTTAACTTCGATACATCATCACCGGCTTACTATATATCGGGAGTTGCATATGTTATCATCATAATATCACTACTTAGAATCAAACATAATTCCCAGAAAACTGTCGGAGGCTGATCCATGAACAAGTATTTGTATGATCATCTGGGCAACAAGTATGAGCGGAAGAATCTGTATCTTTTGGAACTGGCAAATCTCCATGAAAAAAAGTCTGAAGGAAATACCAAGGAAATAAAAGCCGAAATCCAATTGTTGAAACGCAGCAGGAAAACGCACCCATATATTATTTCACTCAGGCAATTTGAAAATGAAGAAAAGATTCACAGAAACTCGTTCTCCAAAAGCCCAAAGGATTATGAAGGAACAAAATTCATAAGGAAACTGAAATTCCAGCTGGAACATGCGGAGCGAGATCTGGAGTTTTATAAGAAATATGTTGATTTATCCTATGATGCACAACTGAGTTATGAAACTGCCAGGGTAAGGGCTGCCGAGTTGCCTCTGATCATTGAGGCCGTCGAGAAAATAGAAACTGTCCACGACCAGACCCTGGAAAGTAAAAACACATGGGCAAAAGAAGAAGTTGATGCCTTGAGGGATGAGTACAGACAGTACCGGGATAAACTCAAGGAAAAGAAAAAAGAAGACATCATTAAGGTAAATGAAAAGTACCGGGAAGGAACCATATCCCAAAAAGCCCGGAAGGCATCCATTGCTGAACTGGACAGGGCATTCAAGGAAAACCTTTCAATCAAGAAACTGGAATTTCCCCGGGAGAAATTCAAAGCCACGCTCTCCCATACCCGATTTGACCTCAGGAATACAAAGAAAAAATCCGTCAATCTTATGAACGACCTCATCGTTGATGCAAAGACAAAAATACCCATGGAAACAATGACCGATACCACTTTGGTCCCATTTCTGACAGCCCTATTCCCCGGTTTGGGTCAGCTTATATACGGGCAGAAGAAAAAAGCTTCCATCATGTCACTTATAAGTCTGTTCATCTACATAATTGCAATACCTTATGCATTGGGTTATGGCAATTATCAAGGTAATGGCCTCAGAGGGTTGATAACACTCAAGGGTGACCTTAGATATGTATCTTCAATGATTTTCTTGATTGAAGGAATCCTTGCAATATTCCTTCTTGTAATAGCAATCTTCATGATTATAGTCAACTTCAAGGATTTGAGAAAAATTGAAGCTAAAAAGAAGAAAGGCATCAGGCCCAACAACTGGCACGAGACCAAGTCGAAAATTTTTGTCGATGGCTATCCATATGTGGTAACCCTCCCTGCTTTCATTACAATAATATTTGTCGTACTGGTACCAATTGCGACAACCATTTTACTGTCATTTACAAACAGGAACGACCTTCCAAACAAGACCCGTTTCATATGGAGCGGCTTATCGAACTATGCTGACTTGTTTGCCGGCAAGGTTGGTACTGCAGCAGGTCCTTTCTGGAACATCTTCGGTTGGACAATAGTATGGACTCTTGCTTCAACAACACTTGCCATTCTGCTGGGTTTTGCACTGGCGCTTCTTTTGAACAACGACCGGATAAAGCTCAAGAAGCTGTTCCGGTCAGTCTATCTGCTTCCATGGGCCGTACCTGCATTTGTATCCATCCTGTTCTTCAGAATCATGTTCGGCCAGGGCGACGCAGGTGTTCTCAGAGCATTCCTGGGAATAGAGACCGTAATACACAATGCCAACCTGACAAGATTGGTTCTGATCCTTCTTCAGGGCTGGCTCGGAAGCGCATATGTATTCATATTGTCCACCGGTGTACTGCAGGCTGTACCCGATGACTTGTATGAAGCTGCATACATGGACGGTGCAAGCAGTTGGAAAAAATTAACCAGGATCACTTTGCCGATTGTACTTTTCCAGACAATGCCCCTGCTGATTGCACAATATACCTTCAACTTCAATAACTTCTCAATCATCTATCTGTTCAACGGAGGCGGTCCCAACCTGATTGAAAAATACGGCATATATGCCGGCTCATCCGACATATTGCTGTCATATATTTATAAGCTCACCATGGATAGATATTACTTTGCCATGGGTGCTGCCGTAACCCTTGTAATTTCCCTGATTGTTATATTCATTACATTCTTAGGGTTCCGGAACACCAAGGCATTCAGGGAGGAGAGATTATAATGACAACTATATTGAGTTCCAGTACCACGGTTGCGAAATCAGGCTTTTTACAAAGCAAGCTGCTTCCCCTGTTCCTTGCTCTTCTGATGTTAGCGGCATTCATATTGATTTTTGCATTCATAATCAAGACCATAAAGGACAGGAACAAGAAAGAGCTTTACCTGTCCGACAAACCTCCCCTGACTTATTGGGGTACTGTAGCATTGATTACAACATATGCCATTTTGATTTTCTGGGCATTTATTGTACTGTGGCCCATATCCCAGATGGTCATAAGTGCATTCAATGGTAATCAGGCCATATATGTTTCCGTGGGCTTCAACAACTACGAATTTTCATTCAAGCATTTCAAGTTCCTTTTTGAAGAAACCGGATTTGTAAACTGGGTAATCAACACTTTGTTCATCAGTATAAGCACTGCATTGCTTACCGTCGTTCTGGTTTCCTTTACAGGTTATGTTTATTCAAGGTTCAGGTTCAAGGGAAGAAAAGCAACGCTGATGAGCATAATGCTTATCCAGACCATACCAATATTTGCAGGTATCACGGCATTCTTTACTTTGTATGAACTGGTCAATGACCTTATTCCGATTTTTTCAAAGCACATGATGCTGATTCTGATTTATTCAGCCGGAGGTATTGCAGGAAACACATTTATCCTGAAAGGTTATCTGGACTCAATATCCACCGAGCTGGATGATGCCGGTAGAATGGATGGGTGCAGCAACATGGAAATATACCGACTCATAATCATGCCAATTGCAAAACCTATGCTGGCAATAATAGCACTGTGGTCATTCATCGGCCCGTTCATGGATTTCCTGCTTCCACGAATACTCTTGTCTGACACAAAGGCCCTGACATTGGCGTCCGGTCTATATACATTGGTCGTTGATGACCGGTCATTCAATCAGCCGGCTTTCGTCGCAGGTGCATTGCTGATTGCCGTACCCATAGTATTTATGTTTATCTATCTTCAGAAATATTTAGTATCTGGCCTCTCCAAGGGCTCAGTGAAAGGTTAGGAGGAGCACCGTGAAAGTTACATTCAATAACATCGGTAAGAAATATGAAGGCAGGGAGGAATTCACCCTCAGAAATATCAACCTTGAGATTGATGATAAGGATTTCTGCGTTATATTGGGTCCCTCCGGATGTGGCAAAACCACCCTTCTCCGGATGATTGCAGGTCTTAACTCAATCACAGAAGGTGATTTGATCTTCGGAGAAAAGAAGGTCAATGAAGTTCCTTCCAAGGACAGGGACATAGCCATGGTTTTCCAGTCATATGCACTTTACCCGCACATGACTGTCTATCAGAACATGGCATTCTCACTGTCAATGCGTTCCGTAAGGAAGGACATCATCCACGAACGGGTACTTGATGCAGCAAAACTCCTTCAGATTGAGAATTATCTCTACTCGAAGCCTTCTGATATTTCAGGTGGCCAACGTCAGCGAGTCGCCCTTGGAAGGGCAATCGTCAGAAATCCCAAGATATTCCTTATGGATGAACCTCTTTCCAATCTTGACGCAAAGCTTAGGGAACATATGCGGGTAGAACTTGTAAGGCTTCATAAACAGCTGGACACAACAACCATTTATGTCACCCATGACCAGATAGAAGCCATGACCATGGCAACCAAGATAATCCTTCTGAATGAAGGCAAGGTCCAGCAGGCAGGAAAACCTGATGAGTTCTATGCCAAGCCGAACAATATATTTGTTGCACAGTTCATCGGTTCCCCCACAATAAACATCATAAATGGCAGAATTATAAAGGATAGGTTCACATCTGATGACGGTGTGATTACAATGAAGATACATGACGATGATCGGGCAAAGCTAGCTGGCTATGATAATAAACCCATCAAACTTGGAATCAGGTCTGAGCGTTTCCTTGCCGGCAAGGGACCGGATCTTTTCAAGGGAATGGTTGATGTTATCGAAATGCTGGGAAAAGAAAAGACCCTCTTTGTCAGAACCGAAACCGGACTGGACCTTACACTTACATTCCCGGGCCATTTTAAATACGAACAGGGCGAGGTCCATGAATTCGGGCTTGATCCATCTGCTGTTCATTATTTTGATGCAGATACAGGAGACAGAATCTGAACTTAATTTACGCTAATAAAAGGGGCTGTCTCATAAATGCTTGACGACAGCCCCTTTTTTATGCTCATAATTGGCATATATCCCGGCTTTCGCTAACTTATTTCATGCAAAACCGTGTTCTATTTAGTGTTTTTACCCCAATTTTCATCGATTTGCTTTTTAGTAACATCATAATACAGAATGGGTTTTCCATTCTCACTCTTTTTCTTGCTGTTTCAGGCTGTTTTGTGAAGATATTGGTCCAGTCTGTCACCTTGGATTTTGTTGTGCAGCTTATTTATGTTGAACCCCATGCAAAGGAGTAATATTTCACTCTCAACCTTGCGTGTACCACGTCTTAGAAAGTGCCTGAACCCATAGTCCTGCTTCAATACACCTATTGCCCCCTCAGCCTGTATGGACCTGTTCATGCGAAGCATTATGCCATGTTCACTTGTGATGTTTGCATGCGACTCTTTCCTTAACCTATGAAAGTTCACAGCCACTTCCAGTTGTTTATTGTATTTTGATTTTGTGCATTTGCTTCGGATACTGCAGCCGCTGCAGTCCGTGCACTCATATACATTGAGTGTTGATAAATATCCGGATTTGCTCTGTCTTTCTTTGTTCCCGATAAAAACAAGGGTCTTCCCACCAGCACATATATATTGATCGTTGGCTTCATCATATGTCATATTCTCGACTCTGCCCGGATACTCTCTTGCATAGCTTCTTTTCTTTCCCTGTTCATGGTTCTGGGGTTTTATGTAAATACCATAGCCGTTCTTCTCCATAAAGCTATAGTTTTCCTCACTCTCGTATCCCGCATCTGCTATGACATTTTCCGGTTTTCGGCCATAACACTTTTCAATATCCGTAAGAAAGGATTTCAATGCATTTACATCGTTCCGATCACTTGAGACCTGTATGTTTGTTACATACTCATTTTCAATACCAAACTGCACATTGTATGCAGGCTTGAGCTGGGCATTTCTCATGTGGTCTTCCTTGAGTATCATGAAAGTAGCGTCTGTATCGGTCTTTGAAAGGCTGTTCCTGCCGTTGAACTTTGAATTGTAATAGTCATATTTCTTCTGCCTTTTGATATATTCATTGGCTTTTTCAATATCTTTTTGTAATTTGCATTTGTGATTGCCCTTTCCCTCAGTAAATGCCAGCCCCTGCTCTTCTTTCTCATTGGAAAGCCATTCATATACCTTTCCCAACATTTGCATGGGGCTGAGACCATCGTTAATTTTAATGTCATATACACATTTGATTTCTTCAAGAAATCCAATGATACTTCTTTTTAGTTTTGCTTCGTTCTTTTCAACAGTCTTACGCCATACGAAGGTATATCTGTTTGCATCAGCTTCAATCTTTGTCCCGTCCACAAAGAGGTTTTCAAATGGAATCTGATCCATCCCGGCCAGGACTTTTATCAGTTGAACAAAAAGATCCTTTACTGCTGAATCAAGCTGACCGTTCAGAAAACGCCATATTGCGTTGTGGTCAGGTACCGGTTCTCCTTTTAGCAACCATTTGAAATTGATATCGCGTCTGCATGCTTTTTCAATATTCCTTGATGAATAAATCCCCTGGGAATAGGCATAAACCAAAATCTTGAAAAGAGTGATTCTTGAAGTGCTATAATTTCTTCCGTAAAAAGAACTAGCCTTGATTAGGCTGCTGTAGTCCAGTCCTTCCAATATCTGGTCCAACAGTCTGACGGAGTCATCATCAGGCACAAGAACTTCAAGATTCAGTGGTAAAACAAGTTGATATCCATAGGGATTTTCGGTATACTTCTTATGTATTTTATTTGTTTTTTGCATACCAATATTATACCAAAAAACGGGCCGTTAAGGTCCGTTTGGCGTTATATTCATTTTAAAAAAGAGGCTGTCTATTTGAGACAGCCCCT
>DAINQB010000029.1:0-11589 GCA_036743175.1 Bacillota bacterium
AGGTTTGACCTGAGTTCATCAATCTTCCGGTTGAGTTCATCCAGCTGTTCCTGGTCAAACACCGGTGTTTCACCGGGTTCAACAGGCTGATCATCCTGTCCCGGCGGTGTGTAATCCGCACTGTCGAACATGTTTGAAAGAGCCTGGGATACATTGGACCCGATTCCATAGATGAACTGGTCTCCTACCTGATAACCTGTTATTACCTGCCTCACTTCCGGTATTGAAGCAGAACCTGCAGCCTCAATATAGATGGGTTCAACATACAGTACACTGTTTTCTATTGGAATTACCAGAAGGCTGCCTTTGTAGACGTCTGAACCGCTCTGTCCCCAGAGTGTCATATTCTTGGACACCTCATCTATCTGGTTGATCTTGACCTCAATTTGATTGGGGCCCAGAAGATTGACATTCTTCGGATAGGTATAGAGTATAAGCTCACCGTAATTCTCATAGGAGTTTCTGACATTCAGCCACGCAACCATATTGTGTCTTTCTGTGCTCTTTGGCGTGAATGGTCTAATAAGTACAAGTTCCGTTTCGTCGGCAACTCCGGGCAGCTTTATTGTTACATAATATGAATCAATGTCCACGGTACTTCCGGCATTCTTGTCTGCAGGGTATTTCGCTATGTCCCAGAGGTCCTGCTGGCTGTAGAATGCATCGACCTCCTCAGGAGTCAGATGATACTTCTTCAGCATCTCTGTCTGAAGCTCGAATAAAAACTCAGGATATTTCATATGGGCCTTTACAAAGTCAGGCAGCTCTTCCTTGGTAAATATACCGGGATAGATTGAATCATATGCATTTATCAATGGGTCCTCTTCGTCTATGATGTAATATGTTGCCTTTCCGTCATACGCATCTATGACAATCTTGACTGAGTTTCGGATGTAGTTGATTCCCTCCTTCTTCTGTGAATACGGGAACTCATCCGATGTTGTATATGCATCAAGCACCCAGGCAAGCTTTCCTTCCTCAGTAAGGAGTATGTAAGGGTCAGGATCTATCGAAAGGAACGGTACTCCCAGTTGCGCCCTTTCGACAACCTGTCTGTTTGGCAACAGTGTTGCTCCTTTTGCATATGTTGAAGTCAGCAGGTTGATATCACCGTATTTAGCTGCAAACAGGAGTCTGTTCAGGAAGTTAAGTTCAATGCCTCCCTCACCGGTATATCTTGTATACTGGTTGCCGTCGTAGTTTATTTCTATGTCACTTTCACTGTTTGCATCCACCACAACATAGCCGTAGTTCAATTCGCTGTAATAGAGCTCAGGGCGGTTTACAACCAGATTGTCGTAATCACTTTCATGGTCCAGCCCGCTTAGAATGAATTCTATCTGTCCCTGCGAATTCGTCTCATTCATGGGATTCATTACAATTCCGTACCCATGGGTATATCTGTATGTCCTGTTGATGTATGAATTGTCCGGAAGCTGATCAGGTGCCAGTTCCCTGGCGCTGATGAATACAGGTCTTTCTATTCCATTGAGGTTGTAATTTACAATATCACCATCCATGAAGGTATAGAAAAGGGTGTTGCTTTGAATCTGAGTGTTTGTACGAATGGCAGACTGGTAGTCCAGTACCCTGATATTCTCAATGGTTCTTCTGTTGTCAGTGAGCATCTGCGGAGTAAGCACTTCGGTGGCTTCTATATCAAGTTCGTTGATACCCACCAGATCATAGGCCTCACGGGTCATTTCAATGTTGTATTTAAGGTATTGGCTTTCCTTGTCTTTCTCATTCGGCTGTACAACCAGACCCTGGACTGCAAGGGCAACTACAGCTGTTATCAGGAAAGCTACAGGGAAAACTGCAATTGATATTCCTGCAAGCTTGTATTTTTTCCTGAACAGGAAGAAAACTGCCGCTATGACTATTGCGACGAGAATATATGGAATTACCCTGTAATACTTAAGCCATATGTTCACATCCACATATCCTGCACCGGTGGAATCGACCACATTGCCGAACAATATGGATTCTGCCTTGAACTTATAAATTGGGAACCTGACTGCCAGGAAAAGCGCAGCGGTTGCCATTATATGCACAAGCATGGGTGGATATTTGAAGCTTTGTACCCTGACGGTTCCCGTTGCCCTCAGCATTCCTGTAATGTAATAGACGATTGTATAAATTATCAGGAAAATCAAAAGACCCTGGAAATAATTTACAAGATTCATCAGAAATGGCCTTGAGAACACATAATATCCGACATCATTCGAAAACAGCGGGTCAGTTATACCGAAGTCACCTGAATTGAAGAATTTCATTGCATTAAGATACATTGAACTGTTTGATGTGGCACCAAAGACAATGCCCGCAGCCAGTGCCGGCAGCCAATTGTAGAATCTGGCAGGCACCTGTGCATTCTTCTGATAATATTTCTTCAATGTGCCTTTGATGAAAATGTTCTGTATCAGTACAGCTGCCGCAGCTATTATCCCCGCTGCCGTACCAATGCCTATCTTCCACACCATATCCTTTATATATATGGATGAAAGACCGCCTATTTCATCAAGTTCAAGGATTCTGAGATAAATCCTGTTTGCTGTTATAACAACCAGGATTATTGCAGCAACTATAAGAATCCATTTCAGCTTTCCCTTTTTTTTGAACAACTCCTTCAATATTTCCAAACTCTCATTCATGATTCTCTCCTAAAACAAGGCTCTGGCGAACTCAGCCGGATCAAAGTGCCTCAGATCATCGGTTTTTTCGCCTATGCCCACAAACTTGACAGGTACTCCCAGTTCCGTGGTTACAGGGACTATTATTCCTCCCTTTGCAGTTCCATCCATCTTCGTTAGTATTATACCGTCAATGCCGGTGGCTTCCCTGAATGCCCTGGCCTGTACCAATGCATTGTTGCCTGAGGTTGCGTCCAGAACAATGAGGGTTTCCTTACCTGCATCCGGAGCTTCCCTTTCGATCACCCTGTGGACTTTCATCAGTTCATCCATCAGGTTTTTCTTAGTATGAAGCCTGCCGGCTGTATCTATTATCAGCACATCTGCCTCCCTGCTTAAAGCTGCCCTGATTGCATCAAATACAACTGCACCTGGGTCCGCTCCGTGCTTATGTTTTATTATACCCGCTCCTGCCCGTTCAGCCCACATCTCCAGCTGCTCAATGGCGGCAGCCCTGAATGTATCCGCCGCAGCTATTATGACCTTCCTGCCGTTGTCCTTAAGATATGAAGCAATTTTCCCTGCACTTGTGGTTTTGCCTGTGCCGTTTACCCCCACAATCAGGATTATATCAAGGCCTGAAGGATTACTGATACACCGGAGGTCTGTATCCGGATGTCTGCCAAGCATGGATTCGATTTCCTCGCTGAGCATTTCCTTTATACGCAAAGGTTCAGTGATTCCTTCCGCCTTTACCCTTGATCTGAGATTACTGCAGATTTCAGTGGAGGCACCGACGCCCACATCCGCAAGAATCAATACCTCCTCAAGTTCCTCAAACAAATCCTCATCTATTCTTGTAAAGGACTTAAGCACGGAATCTATCCTGTCCTTCATATTGTCACGGGTTTTCTTAAGTCCGTCCCTGAGTCTGTCAAATATGCCCATTGGATCTCCTAGTCAGTCATGCTCATGGAAACCACCTTTGATATTCCATGTTCCTGCATTGTCACTCCGTATAAGGAATCGGAGTGCTCCATTGTACCTTTTCTGTGTGTGATCATTATAAACTGTGTCTTGTGCCTGTAGTTTTTGACGTATTCACCGAATTTCCATACATTTGTTTCATCGAGGGCTGCCTCGATTTCATCAAATATGCAAAACGGAGACGGATTGATGTCAAGTATTGCAAAAACAAGGGCAATTGCCGTAAATGCCTTTTCTCCACCTGAAAGGAGCATCATGTTCTGAAGCTTCTTGCCCGGAGGCTGTACGATTATATCAATTCCGCTTTCCAGTATGTCATTTTCATCAACCAGCTCGACCCTTGCCTTGCCGCCTTCGAACAGTTCCACGAAAACCTTGTCAAACCTCTCATTGATGATTTCCAGCTGCTCCTTGAAGGTTTTCTTCATTATCGTGTTCATTTCCCTGATGACTTTATAGAGGTCTTCCTTTGATTCATTCAGGTCCGCCTGCTGGACTGAAAGGAAGTCATATCTCTCCCGTGTCCTGGCATAGTCGTCGATGGCATTTACATTAACAGGCCCCAGTTCCTTTATACGTTTCCGGCATCGGTTTATTTCATTGCGCGCTTCGCTGATATTCTCGATTTCAGTGTGCTTTCCAAGGGCTTCGTTATGTGTAAGACCATATTCATCCCACATCCTGTTCTTCATTGCATCAATTTCGGATACCGTCTTTGCCTGGTTCACCTCAACCTTGGAATACTTGTTCTGAAGCTGCAGTATTTCCTTGTTTATTTCGTTGACCCTGTCCACATGCCGGTTGGACTCTTCCTCCAGTGCCCTGCGTCCCCTGACAAAACCATTCAGTATGCCTTCAAGCCTTTTCTGCTCTTCCTCAGGGTTGCTTACCGCCTTTTCCCTTGTTTCAATATCCTGTATGAGTCGTTTCTCAGTATCATCAAACTCCTTTATTTCTACCAGGGTAAGTTCTTTCTTTGAATCCAGTTCTTCCCTTTCCGTCTCAATCCTGTCCATGGATTCACCGGAACTTCCGAGGCTCTCCACGACAGAATTCAATGAAACCTTCAGGTCGGAAATATCCAAGTGAAGTTCGTCACGGTTCTTCCTGTCTTCCTGATGGGACATTTCAGATGCTGAAATGCTGTTCCTTATTTCACTGATTTGTTTTTCTTGTTCCGCCAATCCTGTTCTCAGTGTCTCGATCTCAGACTGAATGGCTTTTTTTCTTTCCTTTGATGTCAGAATGGATTTTTCAAGGGATTCAATTCTGCCTTTGATACCCTCCAGGGCAGCCAGAGCTGCTGTTGCCTCTGCTTCTTTTCTTGTTTTCTGTACATTGAGATCGTTGAGCTTTTCACGCAAGGCCTTTTCTTCCGAAGATAGCTCTGCTACATCATTCACTGACTTCTTAAGCCTGCCGTCCAGCTCCTCAATATCCTTTCCAATGGAATCCGCCTGCTTCCTGGTTTCCCTGATCTTATTTTCCCTGTTTATCAGCCCTGCCTTTTCAAAGGAAGCGCTTCCCCCGGTGATGACACCATCACTGCCCAGGAAATCCCCTTCAAGGGTTGCGACTGCATAGATTCCTTTTCCTTTTTCCCATAGTGCCGTGGCATTTGCATAATTATCAACCACAATAACCCCTGACAGGATTGACTTCAGGGTTTCGATTATAACCGGATCACCTTTTATTCGGTCAGATATAGTCCCCATGAAGCCCGGCATGTCCCTAAGCTTTTCAGAGGTGTCCTTCATTACAGTAACCTCATTCTTACCCGGGATGAATGATGCCCGTCCTTTGTTCTGTTCCTTAAGGTAACCAATCGCAGTTCCTATGCTCTTTTTATCGTCGGTGACAATTGCCTGCACATAGTTTCCCAATGCGGCTTCAAGTGCCTGTTCAAATCCGTTCTCAACGGAAATCATTCTTGCCGCCACTCCCCTGATTCCTGTAAGCTCTGTTCCCACAAGGCCGGATTCCTCGATTAAATCCTTTACAGTCCCTGAATATCCCTCCATCCTCTTTTCCATATCCTCGAGGATCTTAAGGCTGCTTTCAAGGATTCCCAGTCTGGTTCTCTTGGCTCCCAGTTCACTCCTGAGCTTCTCTATCTCGGTGTTACCTGACGCAATGTCTTCCTGGACTATTGAAAGCCTGGAGGACACTTCATTTGCCTCACGGGTAATCTTCGCTGCATCATTACCGGAATCCTGCGCCTTTAATTTGAATGAATCCTTTTCAATTATAAGCTCCTGCTGGGTTTTGAAAGAAGATGTGATTGAATCATCAATGGTTGCACCTTCCAGTTCAGCAGAACGCATCTTAATCCTGACCTCGGACAGTCTGTCCACCATGTCATCAAGCTGTTCCCGGAGCATTTCCATCTGTTTCTCTTTTTCTCCAAGGGTTACAAGAATTGCATCCAGTACTTTTCTTTTATCATCCAGTTTTTCCTCAAAGACAGTCTGCTGCTTCTTCAGGTACTCTATCTGCTCTTCACGGCGGGAGTAGTCCCTTGCCAGCTGCTTCTTCTTTTCTTCAATTTCCAGGACTTCCCTTCTTGCACGTTCCCTGCCTGCAATTATAGAATTAAGCCGTTCCCTTGCAATCTGGACTTCATGTCTTTTTGTCTCCACCGACATGAGGAATTCATTGAGAACAGCCCTTGCGTTTTCTTCGGATTCCTCCAGTTCATGCTGCTTTTTAATTCTTTCTGTGTTATCCAGGGATGCCTGTTCCAGCTCCTTTTCCTGGAGTTCAATATCACTCCTCAGGCTTTCCATATCAAGTTCATATTTTTCAAGCCTTGAGTTAAAGTTCTTTAGGTTATTCAGATATAATCCAACTTCATTTTTCTGAAGGACTTCCCTCAGTTCAATGAACTCCCTGGCCTTGATTGACTGCTCTTCAAGCGGTCCCATCTGATGTTTAAGTTCATTGACTATATCACCTATCCTCAGCAGGTTCTGCTCTGTTCTTTCAAGCTTCCTCTGGGCTTCAATCTTCCTGACCTTGTATTTCATGATTCCGGCCGCTTCTTCAAAGATACCGCGCCGGTCCTCACTTTTTACGCTTAATATTTCCTGGATCTTGCCCTGGCTGATAATGGAATATCCGTCTCTTCCCACACCTGTATCAAGGAACAGATCCCTGATATCCTTGAGCCTGCACTGGTTTCCATTGATTGAAAATTCACTGTCCCCGGACCTGTAAAGCCTTCGTGTTATGGATACTTCTGAGTAGTCAATGGGCAGTCTGCCTTCCTCATTGTCTATCACAAGGGTAACATCCGCAAATCCTACGGATTTTCTATATTGGGTCCCTGAAAAGATAACATCAAACATCTTGGATCCACGAAGCTGTTTTGCGCTTTGTTCTCCAAGAACCCAGCGAACTGCATCGGCAATATTGCTCTTGCCGCTGCCGTTTGGTCCTACTACACTTGTTATGCCTTTATGGAATTCAAGCACTGTCTTTCCAGCAAAAGACTTGAAACCCTGAAGTTCTATTCTCTTTAAATACATCAAGCTCTCCCGAAGGTCTGTAATCTTAGACAATTTTAACATAAAACCACAGCCTAATCCATTAAAACCCCACCCGTAATATTCACGACTGTCGTAATTATTGTGTCGTTATATTTCTAACTTGACAATTTTTACGACAGTCGTGAATATTTACGTCTGTCGTAATTATCGTAGTGTTATGTTTCTAATTATATGATATTTGCCTAAGGACTGGGTGTTCTGGATGGATGTGTTTCATATGAAAGGACCTTCCTGAATCGGAAGGTCCGAAATAGCTGTGTATTCTTCAGAAGCTGCCTCGGCGGTCGTATTTCTTAAGGGCGTTCATCGCGGCGTTCTGCTGGGCTTTTTTCTTGCTCTTGCCTTTACCTTTTCCACACAGCCTGTCCTTAACATAAACATCAATATTGAAAGTTTTGTCGTGGGCAGGTCCTTTTTCTCCATGCACTACATACCTTGGTTCAATGGAATACTTCTCCTGTACGATATGCTGAAGCCTTGTCTTGTAATCCTTGTTGTCCCCTGATTCAATATACTCTTCAACATAATCGGCAAGGTTACCAAGAACAAATTCCCTGGCCCTTTCTATTCCGGTATCCAGATATATGGCTGCGGTAATGGCTTCAAAGACATCCGCAAGCACTGATTTGTTCTTATTGATTTTCCTCTTGCGGCCGGATGATCCTATGAGAATATACTTGTCTATGTTCATCTGTGATGAGGCTTTACCCAGAGTCTCACCGCACACGGCATATGCCCTTGTAACGGTCATTTCACCTTCACTAAGGTAATGATGTGTTTCATAAAGGTAATTGCTGATTATTATCTGTACGACTGCATCACCAAGAAATTCGAGTTTTTCGTAGTTCCTGTCAGCCTCAAAAGAGCTGTGTGTCAAAGCTCTGGTAAGCAAATCCTTGTCCAGAAATGAATAACCTATGGCCTTTTCGAGACTTTCAATATATTTATGGTCCTGCATTTATCTATGTTTCCTGAATACAATTGATGCATTATGCCCGCCGAACCCAAATGAATTGGACAAAGCATACTCTATATCCCTGTCAATGCCCTTGCCCAGTACAATACCGCCAAGACTGCACTCGGGGTCAATTTCAGATGTATTGATTGTGGGCGGAATGAAGCCTTCCTTTATGGACTGTGCTGTAATTATAGCTTCAAGGGCGCCAACCGCTCCAAGGCTGTGTCCGGTCATGGACTTTGTTGCAGTAACAGAAATATTCTTCTCGTGGTCACCGAACAGCCTTCTGATTGCCATTGTTTCAGTTTTATCATTCAGTTCAGTACCTGTTCCATGGGCATTTATGTGCTGAATATCAGATGTACCAATCCCTGCGTCCCTGATTGCATTTTCCATGCATCGGTAAGCTCCGTCTCCTTCGGGTTCCGGTGCTGTGAAGTGATAGGCATCACATGTAGCTGAATAACCGACGATTTCAGCAATTATGTCAGCTCCCCTGGCAATGGCATGTTCACGTTCCTCAAGTATCAACATCGCACCGCCTTCACCCATGACAAATCCGCTTCTGTTTATATCAAAGGGAAGACATGCCCTGCTGGGATCAGCTTCAAAGGATATGGATCTGTTCGCCGCAAAAGCAGATAATGCAAACTCTGTCACAGGTGCTTCTGACCCACCGGCCACAACAACATCAGCCTCTCCCCATTGTATAAGCCTGAAGGCATTCCCTACAGCATAGGTGGACGATGCACATGCAGTGACAACGCATTCTGCAGGGCCCTTTGCTCCAAGGTCTATGGCTATTTTACCGGCACCCATGTTGGCAATCATCATTGTGACGGTAAACGGACTCATTCTTCTTCCGCCCTTTTCATTGAACAGGTTGTGTTGTTGTTCTATGGTCTCAAGCCCGCCTATCCCCGATGATACATGCACGCCCATCCTGGTTTTATCAAACTCAACTTTATCAAGTCCCGAAGCAGCATAAGCTTCATAAGCTGCCGCTACTGCATATTGAGCATACTTGTCGAGACGTCTTGCTTCCTTATTGTCCATAAAATTGACAGGGTCAAAATCCTTGATCTCCGCAGCCACCTTCGTGGGAAGGTTTTCAGTATTAAACCTTTCCACAAGGGTAATCCCATTCTTTCCGGCTTTTATATTCTTCCAGAAATCATTGAAATTAAGGCCCAGTGAAGATATTACGCCCAAACCGGTGACAACCACTCTTCTTCTTTCCATAATACTGACCTTTCGTGAAGGATACACATCGCTGCCTTTGATCCCCTTCAAGACCATGAAGCATGACAACCAGGGGTAGAGCCCCCGGACTGTCATACATCAGGCAGGATATTCCCCATGACCGGGGAATAACATTTACTGGTTGTTGGTTATGTAGTCAACTGCGTCCTTGACCGTTGAAATCTTTTCAGCATCCGTGTCCGGAATGTCAACGCCGAATTCGTCTTCCATTGACATGATCAATTCAACGATATCAAGGGAATCTGCACCAAGATCCTCGATGAACGAAGCTTCCATTACAACCAAATCCTCATCCACACCCAGCTGGTCCACAATAATTTCCTTTACCTTTTCGAATACCATTTAAATTACCTCCGTTTTGTTTTAAATATACGAGACAGCAATGTCAATATATTACATTACCATACCACCGTCAACTGTCAGTACCTGGCCTGTGATGAACGAACTGTTCTCATTCGCAAGAAACAGCACTGCATTGGCTACATCATCAGCTGTGCCGAATCTTCCCACGGCAATGTTCTCCAGATACTTTGCCTTTATATCTTCAGGAAGCACCCCGGTCATGTCACTTTCTATGAATCCCGGTGCAACCACGTTGCATGTAACTCCCTTTTTGCCTATTTCCTTTGCAACCGCCTTTGTAAATCCTATCATACCTGCCTTTGATGCAGCATAGTTGGCCTGTCCCGGGTTGCCCGTCAGCCCAACCACAGATGAAATATTGATTATCCTGCCGAACCCCTGCTTCATCATAGGGCGTACGCAAGCCTTTGTGCAATTGAATGTGCCTTTGAGATTTATGTCAAGGACATCATCCCATTCAGCCTCTGACATCCTCATAAGAAGCATGTCCCTCGTTATCCCGGCATTGTTGACAAGTACGTGGATATTTCCGAACCTTTCATTTATCGCCTTAATCATGCTACTGACAGCATCCGGATCCGAAACGTCACATGCATATGCCATTACTGAATAACCGGCTGATTCAAACTCCTTGAGGGTATTGGAGAAATGCTCTGATTCCCTGCTGGCGTTTAGCACCACATTCGCCCCCGAAAGAGCGAATGCTTCTGCTATACGCTTTCCAATTCCCCTGCTTGCCCCCGTTACCAGCACATTCATTTCGTTCATTTTCATGGTCATACCGTCCTTAGGAATTCAACAGCGGCTTCAAGTGTGGCCATATCCTCAATATTGATGACATTGACTTCCCTGTCTGTTTTCTTGATAAGTCCGCTCAGAACTTTTCCCGGTCCGATTTCCACAAATGTATCAACACCTTCAGCAACCATATTTCTTATTATATTGGTCCACTTCACCGTATTGCTGACCTGCTCTACAAGAAGGCCTTTTATATCATCACTTGAAACTATCGGTTCTCCAGTTACATTTGCGTATACCGGCACTTTCATATCCTTTATTTCAATCTTTTCCAGTTCTGCTGCAAGCTTTTCACCGGCACCTGCCAGAAGCCTGCAATGGAAAGGCGCACTGACCTGAAGAGGTATAACTCTTTTTGCGCCTTTTTCCTGGAGAAGCTCACCCGCTTTTCCCAAAGCACTGAGTTCACCTGAAATAACTACCTGACCGGGACAGTTATAGTTTGCACATGCAGCATATCCGTATTCCGTTACATCACTGCACACCTGCTCAACGGTTTCTTCATCCAGTCCGAGTACAGCGGTCATTCCACCTACTCCTTCAGGAACTTCTTCCTGCATGAAGGTTCCCCTCTTTTCAACGAGGGCAACGGCATCAGCAAAATCCAGGCTTCCGGAAAGAACATGTGCGGTGAACTCGCCAAGGCTCAGACCGGCAGTATAATCAGGTTTGATGTCATATTGTTCAAATGCCTTGTAAATGGCCCAACTGGCGGTCAGGATTGCAGGCTGTGTGTTCCTGGTTATCTTAAGTTTCTCCTCAGGACCGTTGAAAACCAGATCCCTGACATCATATCCAAGTCTTTTGCCTGCTATATCGAATACATCAGAAGCAGCTTTGTTATTCTCAGCAATTTCCCTGGCCATACCCACATACTGTGCTCCCTGCCCTGGAAAAACGAATGCAATCTTACCCATCAGAACTCCCCTTCCAAACTCATTCTTATATGTCCGGTTATATCGGCTTCCACCAGCCTTACAGTCTTTGTTATAACATTCTTGATGGTCAGCACCTTGGAGCTTCCATGGCTTTTCATTAC